>JAYTDO010000374.1:0-7004 GCA_043735935.1 Chthoniobacteraceae bacterium | reverse complement strand
TCACAAACCCCTCCGCTTCGGCCGAGGCGACCGCCTTGCCCGATGCGGTGAAGGGAAACTTGCCGATCTTGTAATCTAGTTTCCTTTCCTTCGCCGCCTTCTCCGTGAGCCCCGTGCTCGCGACCTGCGGCTGGCAATAGGTGCAGCCGGGAAAAATCTTCACGCGCTTCGGCGTGCCGTGGCCGAAGATTCCGTTGACCGCGTTGAGCGCCTCGAACGTCGCCACGTGCGCGAGCCACGGTGGCCCGATGATGTCGCCCGCGGCGTGGACGCCGGGCAGGCTGGTTTCGTAACGTTCGTTCGTTTGGAGGTATCCGCGGTCGGTCAGCGCGGGCTTGAGCGCTCCACCGGGCATCAACGGCTGCACGCCGATGGCGACGAGGCACACGTCGGCTTCGAGCACCTGCTCGGCGCCTTTCGCGTCCTGCACGGTGATCTTCACCCCGTTCGCGGTCGTCTCGGACTTTGTCGTTTTTGTGCCGGTCAGACACTTGATCCCGAGCTTGGCGTAAGCCTTTTCCAGCGTCTGTGAGACTTCGGTATCCTCGACCGGGAGAATGTTCGGCAGCATTTCGACGACGGTCACTTTCGTCCCGAAGGCGTTGTAAAAATAGGCGAACTCGATGCCGATCGCGCCGGCTCCGATGATGATCATGCTCTTTGGCTGGGTCTCGAGGACCATCGCCTCGCGGCTGCCGATCACGGTCTTTCCATTGAACGGGAGGCCGGGCAACGGACGGGTGACAACGCCAGTGCTGACGAGAATCTTCGCCGCCGTGTGCGTCTCCTCCTTCCCATCGGCGCCCTTCACTTTCACTTCGCCCGCTTTTTCGAGCGAGGCTTCGCCCCGGATGTAGTCGATCTTGTTTTTCTTGAAGAGGAACTCAATGCCAGCGGCGTTCTTGTCGCTCACATCGCGCGATCGCTTGATGATCTTGCTCCAGTCATACTTCAGCCCCTCAAAGGCGAAACCGAACTCCGCCGCTCGATGGGCCATGAGGTGGTAAAGCTCCGCGTTGCGCAGCAGCGATTTCGTGGGGATGCAGCCCCAGTTCAGGCAGGTGCCGCCGGCGCGTTCTTTTTCGACGCAGGCGACTTTTTTGCCGAGCTGCGCTGCGCGGATGGCGCCGACGTAGCCAGCAGGTCCGCCGCCGATGACGATGAGATCGTAGTTCATGGAAAAGTGTAAGATGAGAGGTAAAAGCCGCCGCTTCGCGATGGCGAACGCGCGAAGATGCGGGCGGGGCGCACGCCGCGTCAAAATATTTCCACGCAAGATGACCGCTCGCGAGCCTTGCGTGTTTGGCACGGGGCGTTGACGATGACCGTTCCCTTTTTCCCGTGACGCCCATTTCCCTGACACCCGAGCAGATCACCGCCGCCAACCGCTTCCTCGTGAGCGTCGGCGCAAAGACCCGCACCCGCGGGGAGACTTATTTCCGCGATGGTCTCGTGTTTCGTCTCGAAACGTACAAGCGCGGAATCGGATTTCACGCGGCCGTTTCGGGAGGCGCACTTTACCACACCAAGGTTCGCTTCCAGGACGGCGCCTGGGCGGGCACCTGCTCATGCCCGGTCTCGAATAACTGCAAACACACCGTCGCCACGCTGCTCGCCGCGCTGAAGGTGGCGGGCGCGACGGCCGCGCCTCCCGCCGGCGGCGAAGCGAAGGAAGTCACGGAAGACGAATTATTCGCCACGCAGGCTGCGGATCGACTCGGCCGAAAACTGACGCCGCCGGAGCAACGCCTCGCCCGCGCCGTGGACGATCTCTTTTCCATGCACGCCGAAGCGAAGACGCTCCCGGAAGCTCTGCTCGATCCGATCATCGGGCGGCAGCCGGAGAATCGTTGGGCGCGCGCCACCGTGTCCCTGTGGCCATCGCCTCCGCGTTCTCCGTGGGATGCCTGGCTTTACGTCGCGATGTATCTTCGGAAACATTCGCTCCCCATCCCGCCCGTCCTCGTGGGCATCACGGACTGGGCGGCGGTGGACGGGCTCGCGGCCGAGTCTATCCGGCGCGAGCAGGTGGAGAAATGGCGCGATTGGCTCCAAAAGACCGCGCCATCACGGCGAGGCGGCGAAGCCCGAAGCGTCCAGCTCCGCGTGCGGCTCACGTTTGAAGGCGCACAGCTCGAATCGCGGAAGATCGGATCCCCTGAGTCTTTCGCGCCGGTAAAGTCGACGCCGTTTACACTCTTCGTCAGCGAGACCTTCGCGGGTCGCGTGCCTTTCGATGAAGCATCACTGCCGGTCTGGCACGCCTTTCACACCGGCTACGGCTCGGAGCCGTTTCGCGCGTACGAGGAGCCCGATTGCGCGCGGATCCTCAATTCGCTCCTGCGTTTGCCGGGCGGGGAAAATCGCGTCGTCGGGCCCGAAGGAAAGGCTCTCGCACACGCTGCCGCGCACCTCGTCTGGCGGGTGGAGGACGAGGACGACTATCGCTTCGCGCTCGCACGGCCGGACGGCGAGACCCTTCCGTCAGCACTCACCGTCATCGATGGCGATCCGTCTTTCTACATCACAGATGACACGATCTTTTCCGGCCCGCCGCTCGGAGCGCTCGCCGTCGCGACCGGCCCGGTGGCGATCCCCGCGGAGGCGCTCGAAAGCAGCGACGGCGTGGCGCTCCTCGACCGCCTGGGTGTGGCGCCACCGCCTCGTCTCGCGACGCGGATTCGGGATGTACGGCTGCGCACGATTTTTCGCTGCGCGCTGGAAAAGGAAAAGCTCGGCGACCGCGAATGGCTCATCGTCACCGCACGCGCGGAATCCGCACCCGGCATGATCGAGCAAACTTACGCGAGGGACGGCTGGCTCGTGACCCCTGGCAGGGAAACATCGGAAGGCGAGATCATCCGGATGGATCGGACCGGCATCGATGCCGTCTCGGGCCTCGTCGAGTCGCTCCGGCTGACGTGGAACCAATACGACAGCCATTGGCAGCGTTCGGTGGGAAAACCGTTCGCCCAGCAATTTACCGAATGGCTCGATACCGTTCCGCCGGACGCGGAACTCGAGCTCGATGCCGTGCTCGCCTCATTGCGAGCCGCCCCCGTGCGAGCCACGGTGAAACTCGAAGTCGAGGAATCCGACATCGACTGGTTCGACCTCAAGATCGCGCTCGATGTGGCGGACACGACGCTTTCGAAAAAGGAAATCAAGATGCTCCTGGACGCACGCGGCGGATTCGTGCGCCTCGGCGAGAAAGGCTGGCGCAGGCTCTCCTTCGAAATGTCGCCGGAGGACGAGGCTCAGCTCGCCGATCTCGGGCTGAGCGCGCGAGAATTTTCCAGCGAACCGCAACGCCTCCACGCGCTCCAGCTCGCGGGGAAAAGCGCGGCGAAGCGGCTGCTCGCACCCGAACAGGCGGCCGCCATCGAACGGCGCGCATTCGAAATTCAGACGCGCGTCGCGCCCGATGTGCCCGCGGAATTGCTCGCCGAATTGCGTCCATACCAACTCGCCGGATTCCACTTTCTCGCCTACCTCACGGCGAACCGTTTCGGCGGCATCCTCGCGGACGACATGGGCCTCGGAAAGACGGTCCAGGCGCTCGCGTGGCTATTGTGGCTCCGGGCCGATGGCGAAAAGCATCCCTCGCTCGTCGTTTGCCCGAAAAGCGTCGTGGACAATTGGTCGTCGGAATCCGCACGCTTCGCCCCGTCGCTGCGCGTCCACATCCTCCCGCGGAGTTCGGACGCCACCGCGCTGAAAGCGGCGCGCGCCACCTCCGATCTGGTCGTCTTGAACTACGCCCAGCTCCGTACTCTCGAAAAGGAAATCACCGCCACGCCCTGGCACGCGGTGATCCTCGACGAAGCCCAGTACATCAAGAACCCGGAGTCCCAGACCGCCCGCGCCGCATGCAGCCTGAAGGTCTCGCATCGGCTCGCGCTCAGCGGGACGCCGATCGAAAATCGCCTGCTCGATCTGTGGAGCATCATGGGGTTCGTCATGCCGGGCGTGCTCGGACGGCGGACGGATTTCTCGAAAAACTTCGACCAGCGCAGCGACCCGCTCGCACGACGCAGGCTTGCGGCGCGAGTGCGTCCGTTCGTGCTCCGCCGCACCAAGGGCGAAGTCGCAAAGGACCTCCCGGAACGGATCGAAGAGGACTTGCTCTGCGAGCTCGACGGGCCGCAGCTGACGCTTTACCGCGCGGAACTGAAGCGCGCGCGTGCCGCACTGCTCAACATCCAAACCCACGCGCAACTCGACAAGGCGCGCTTCAACGTCCTCACATCCCTGCTTCGCCTGCGACAGATTTGCTGTCATCCGGCCCTCGTCAGCGCGAAGACCGCCGGTGCCGAAAGCGCGAAGCTCAATGCGCTGCTCGACGTGCTCGAGCCGCTCATGGAGGAAGGGCACAAGGTCCTCGTCTTCTCGCAGTTCGTGGAAATGCTCGAGCTGATCCGGGCCGAGGTGGTCAAACGCGAGTGGCCGCATTTCATCCTGACCGGCCAGACCGAGGACCGCGGGCCGCTCGTCGCGGAATTCCAGCGCAAGGAAGGCTCGGCAGTCTTCCTAATCTCACTTCGCGCCGGTGGCTTCGGGCTGAATCTCACGGCCGCAAACTACGTCGTGCTCTACGATCCGTGGTGGAATCCGGCCGTGGAAGCCCAGGCGATCGACCGCACGCACCGCATCGGCCAGCGCAGCCAGATCATCGCCTACCGCTTGCTCGTGAAGAACAGCATCGAGGAGAAAATCCGGCATCTGCAAAAGCAGAAGAGCGCCCTTGCGGCGGACATCCTCGGCGAGGAAAACTTCGCCCGCGCCCTCAGTCTCGAAGACTTCCAGTTCCTGCTCTCGGAATAAGCCGGAGGCCCGGCCCACTCGTCAGAGCAGCATCAGCGTCGGGTTCTCGATGAGCTTCCTCAGCTCGCCGAGGTACGTCGCGCCGACGGCTCCATCGACGACGCGGTGATCCGCGCTGAGGCCGATGTTCAAACGCTGGCCGACGACGATCGTGTCGGCGGGACCGACGACCGGTTTTTTGACGATGGCGCCGACGGCGATGATGAGCGCCTGCGGCGGATTCACGATCGCGCTGAAGGAGTCGATGCCGTAGCTGCCGAGATTCGAGACGGTGATCGTGCCGCCGGCATATTCGTCCGGCTTAAGTTTTTTGCCGCGCGCCCGCGTCGCGAGGTCTTTGACGGCTTCGCTGATCTCGCGGAGCGATTTTTTCTGCGCGTCGCGGATGACCGGCGTGACGAGGCCTTCCTCGACCGCGACCGCGACGCTGAGATTGATGCTCGCGTACTGGATGATGGCGTCGCCCGCGAAGCTGGCGTTGACCGCGGGGACTTTGACGGCGGCGGCGATGACGGCCTTGAGGACGAAATCGTTGACCGTGAGTTTCGGGCCGGCGGCGGATTCGTTCGCGGCGTTGGCCTGCGCGCGGAATTTCATCAGCGGGCCGGCGTCGACTTCGATGTGGAGATAGAAATGTGGGATCGTCGTCTTGCTCGCGAGAAGCCGCTCGGCGATGACCCGACGCATGCCGCTCAGAGCGATGCGCTGGTCTCCTGCGCCCGCGGGCGTGCTGGCGATCGCGGCCGACGCGGGTTTCGCCGCGGCGGAAGACTGTGCGCCTTCGACATCCTTTGCGACGATGCGTCCGCCGGGGCCAGAGCCTCCGATGGCGCCGAGATCGAGTCCGCGGGACGCGGCGATTTTTTTTGCGAGCGGTGAGGCTTTGACCCGGTCACCGCTCGCCGTTGGCGCGGCTTTGGCGACGCTGGCTTCCGTTGCGCCAGCCGGCGCGATCGTATCGGCTTTGCCCGAGGCCACCTGCGGGGTGTCGGGGATCGGCGCGCCTTCGGCTGGAGGGGCTTCGCCCTTTTGTAATAGGAGCGCGATCTTGCTGCCGATGGCGACCTTGCTGCCGACGGTGACGAGATATTTGTGGAGGATGCCGTCGTCGAAGGCCTCCATCTCCATGGTCGCCTTGTCCGTCTCGATCTCGGCGACCACGTCACCGGTTTCGACCTTGTCGCCTTCGTTCTTGCGCCATTTGACGAGAGTGCCCTCCGTCATGGTGTCGCTAAGCTTGGGCATTTCGATGTAGGTGGCCATGAGAGTGGGTGGTTGAAAAATGAGACGGGCACTAAAGCGGCGTCGCGCACCGGCGACAAGCACGGAGCACGGTCAACGTCCGCGGAGCGGCGGCGTGGGGTGTCAGCAAATGCTGAGCACCTTCGCGACGATGTCGGTCGCGCGCGGCAGTTGCCGGGACTCGACCTTCGGCGAATAAATCGCCGGGGCGTCGAGTGAGGTGACGCGGAGCACCGGAGCGTCGAGGTCGTCGAAGCATTTCTCCATGAGCATGGATGAAATCTGAGCGCCGACGCCGCAGAACGGTTTGTTTTCCTCGATGCACACGGCGCGATGCGTCTTGCGGACGCTGGCGATGATGGCTTCCTCGTCGAGCGGGCGGATGCTGCGGAGGTCGATGACCTCGGCACTGATGTCGTGCTCGGCAGCGAGAAGCTCGGCGGCTTTGAGCGCGGTGAGCGCGGCGCGTCCGTGGGCGATGAGTGTGATGTCGGTGCCTTCCCTCTTGATGTCGGCCTTGCCGAGCGGGATGACGTATTCCTCCTCGGGCACTTCCCCTTTCTCCCCGTAGAGGAGCGTGTTTTCCATGAAAAGCACGGGATCGTTGTCGCGGATGGCGGACTTCATGAGGCCCTTCGCATCGTACGCCGTGGCGGCGTTGACGACCTTGAGGCCGGGGATGGCGGCGAACCAGTTTTCCGGGCAGTGGCTGTGCGTGGCGCCGACGTTCGTACCGCCGTTGGCGGGGCCGCGGATGACGATGGGGCAATTGATGAGACCGCCGCTCATGTAGCGGACCTGCGCGGCGTTATTGACGATCTGATCGTAAGCGACCGTGGCGAAGCTCCAGAACATCAGCTCCATGACGGGACGTAGCCCGAGCATCGAAGCGCCGATGCCCATGCCGATGAAGGCCGCCTCGCTGATGGGCGTGTCGA
>JAYTDO010000373.1:0-9939 GCA_043735935.1 Chthoniobacteraceae bacterium | reverse complement strand
GAAGGCTTCGTGGTCGGTGACGTGCAGATCGGCGGTGGTTTGGAAAATGAAACGGGGGAGCGAGACGTCGGTGCGAGGTCCGGGCGAGCGGCCTTGGCTGAAGGTGGTCGCGCCGTCGGCGAAGGCGCGCAGATTCTTGAACAGGGGGAGTAGTTCGCCGCCGCGGGTGCTGCGTTCCCAGGACCATTCGTCGAAGACGAAAAGGAATACAGGTTGGGCGTCGCGAACCGGCTGCGAGGCGTGCGGCGCCTCGCGCGGGGTGTGCCACTCTCCGAAGCTGAGGAGCTGCTTCGCCATGATGAAATAGAGCGGGGACACGATGAGTGCGAGGGTGGCGAGCCGCGCGGGGAGGCGGAGCGCGGGGCGGCACCAGGAGAAGGTCGCGAGCGCCGCGAGGCCGATGTAGAGCAACTCCGTTTTGTAGTCGTCGTACGTCAGAAAGGTCGAGATGAGCGCGCCGCCGAAGATGAGCAGGAATGCGTGATCCAGCACGCGGCGAGCGGGGCCGAAGCGGGCGACCATTTCGCGGAGCGCCCATGCGAGGAGCGCCAGCACAGCGATGCCGCCGAGGATTGCGAGAGCGTCCCGCCTTTCCCAATGATCGAGAAAACGATTACGCGGGTCGGTCCACTGCCGGAGTTGGCCGCCGTAAATGAGCGTGGCCGTCGCGAGGGAGGCGACGAATCTTTGCCAGCGCTTCATCAAGTGAGCAGGCAGCCGCCCCAGGAGTAGCCGATGCCGAAACCGAGCAGCATCGTGCGCGTGCCGGCGGGCCAGCGGCCTTCGTCTTGCGTCTGCCGGAGCGCGATCGGGACGGAGGCGGAGACGGTGTTGCCGTAATCGGCGAGCGTGACGGCGAATTTTTCCTTGGGCACCCCGAGTTTCGCGCGGAGGTGGGCGAGCATGTAGGCGTTGGCCTGGTGCGGGACGACGAGGTCGATGTCGCCGAGGGCGAGACCGCCACGGCGGAGCACTTCCTCCACGCACGGGAGCACGACGCGCAGGGTAAAATTGAAGATCTCGCCGCCGTTCATTTCGAGGAACTGCCCGTCCGGCGCGGGTGCGTGCATCGTGCGACAGCCGCTGTTTCGCACGATCAGATTCTCCGCGCCGCTGCCGTCGGTGCCGAAGACAAAGGAGTGAATCCGCGGACCGGTGCGGCCGGGCTTTTCGGCGCGGACGAGCGTGGCGGCGGCGCCGTCGCCGAAGACGGTGCGCACGTTGCGGTCAGAGGGTTTGAGCAGCTTGCTGTAGGTGTCGCCGGTGAGCAGCAGGACGGTGTCGGCCTGGCCGGATTCGACGAGCCCTTTTGCGAGGCTGAGGCCGTAGATGTAGCCCGAGCAGCCGAGATTAAAATCGAGAGCGCCTGCGGTTTGCGGCAGCCCGAGCCGGTGCTGGAGGCTGCACGCGGTCGGGGGCAGCAAGTGGTCGGGCGTCTGGCTGCAAAAGAGGATGTAGTCGATCTCCTCGCGGCCGCATGCGCCGGAGGCGAAAAGTTTTTCCGCCGCGCGGAAGGCGAGGTCGGCGGCGGTCTCGTCTGGCGCGGCCAGTCGGCGCTGCCGCACCCCGGTCATGGCGAAGAGCCGGCCCATCGCCCAGTCGGGGTGTTCGCGAGCCAGATCTTCGTTCGTTTCCACGCGATCGCCTAGCTGGTAGTCGATCGCGGTGAGGATGGCTGGCATACGGATGAGTGTGTATGGATTGCAGGGTTGGCTAGAGCGTGTCAATGTGCGCGCCCTTTGTCACCTTCGCCATCATGATCCGCCAGTTTGTCGGCCAGATTCTTAGCGCCATTGCACGCCCGTTTTTCGCGGGCGCGGGTTGCGTTTTGTGCCTGCATCGGGTGGTGCCGGAGGACGAGTGCGCAAAGATTCCCGATAATCGGGCGCTGGAGATCACGCCGGGCGATCTGCGGGATTTGCTGGCCTGGGTGCGGCGGCGCGGTCTGGAGGTGATCCCGCTGGATCAAGTGCCCGAGCGCCTCGCGAGACCACGCGGTCCAAAGTTCATCGCATTTACCTTCGATGACGGATACCGGGACAATCTCACGGAGGCGCTTCCGATCTTCCGGGAATTCGCGATGCCGTTCACGGTGAACGTGACGACGGGATTTATCGCGCGGACTCATGTGCCGTGGTGGTACCTGTTCGAGGGCGTCGAGAATGGTGCGGCGAAGCTGGCGGAGTTTGCGCCCGCGATCCGACTTTTGCCGCCGGACGAACAGCGCCGCCGGATCGCGGCGATGTTCCCCACGGTGAAATGCGATCTGTTTATGACGTGGGATGAAGTGCGTTTGCTGTCGAAGGATCCGCTGGTGACGATCGGGGCGCATACGGTGAGCCATGCGAGCTTGAGCTGTCTGGCGCCCGAGGCCGCGCGCGGTGAGATGATCGAATCAAAACGCGAACTGGAAGCGCAGCTCGGGATCGATGTGCGGCATTTCGCCTATCCGTTCGGCGGACCGGCGGCGGCCGGTGAGCGTGAGTTCGCGCTCGCCGCGGACTGCGGTATCGTGACGGCGGTGACCACGCGGTCAGGGAATCTGATCGCGGCGGATGCGTCCCGCTTGCACTCGCTCCCGCGCATCGGCGTGAGCGGAAATTTCCTCGTGGTCGATCGTATGGTGAAGCTAGAAAGCGGGCTGATCGATGCGGTGGCGCGGATCAAGAAGGATTCAAGTCGCGCTTGAGCCGCGAGTTTCGCCGCCCTACGAACGTCCGCCTTTCATGTCAGCACCCCCGTCTTCACTCACCAAACTCGGCATGGATATCGACGCGCACGCGCTCGTGTATCGCCGTGGCGACACGGTGTTGCGGGCCATCCGGCCCGGGTTCGAGTCTTTCTTCCGCGAACTCCTCGCACGCCCGTGCATCGGCGAACTGATCGCGGAAGGCCGCTTGATCGGCACGACGGTGTCGGCCGAGGCGATCGATGGGCACGCGCTGGTGCTGGAGCATCCGTGTCTTCCATTCATCAATTATCCCTTCGAATGGACGCCGACGATGTTTCAGGCGGCCGTGGTCGCGATCTTGGAGTTGAATATCCGGTTGATGGAAAACGGGCTGCAACTCCGCGACGGGCACCCGTGGAATATCGTGTTTGATGGTCCGCGACCTGTGTTCATCGATTTCAGCTCGATCGCGCCGCTCGGCGCCGAAGGGCGATGGGAGGTGATCGAGCAATTCGAGGGCTACTGCATGAACGGGCTCCGCATCATGGCGAAGGGATTTCCCGATGTGGCGCGCGCGCTTTTGCGCGATGTGCTGACGTGGCCGGACTGGGCGGTGGCCAGTTCGCTTTCCACGAATCCGCGCATCACGTACGCGGGCCGCGCTCCGCTCGTCGCCGATGTGGTGCGGGCGGGTGAGTTGTTCGGAAAGATGTTCGGCAAAGTGCTCACGCGGCTGAAATGGGCAGTCGTCGGGCGTCCGCCGCGCGCGCCGCGTGCGAGTGTCGATGCGCTCCGCGAGGTGCTCGCCGAGGTGCGCGGTATGGATGTGAAACCGCCGTGCGGCGAGTGGTCGCAGTATTACACGGGCCTGGAGGAAATCGCGGTGTACGACGGCAAGAGCGTGCCGGGCGCGAACGCGAAGGAGGCCGTCATCGCGGAACTGCTGGGGCGGTTCCGCCCGGCGACCGTGCTCGATATCGCGTGCAATCGCGGGCTGTTTTCCCGGATCGCCGCCGAGGCGGGCGCGCGAGTGGTGGGGATCGACACGGATGAATTCGCCCTCGACCAGATGGCGCGCGACGTGGCGGCGCATTCGCTCCCGATCATTCCGCTTTGCGTCAACGCGGTCGCGCCGGCGGAAGGGATCGGGTTCAAGGAAATGCCGCTGTTGCCGGTGGGCGAGCGCTTGCGGGCGGACTGCGTGCTTTGCCTGGCGCTGGTGCATCATCTCGTGCTCAAACGGCCGGGCATGACCTTCGAGCACATCGCGAAACTCCTCGCCTCGTATGCGCGCAAGCAGCTCATCGTCGAATTTGTGCCGCGCGAGGATCGCTACGTGGATTCTTGGATCAAGCAGGAGGTCGCCTGGTATTCGCTGGAAAACTTCGAGGCGGCGCTTCGGGTCCATTTCCCGCGCATCGAGCGCCGGGATTCGCACCCGTCGCCGCGTGTGCTGCTGGTTTGCGAGAAATGAAGGTCCTTCACGTTATTCCGCGGGATGTCGGCGGCGGTGGACGCGCGGCGTTGCGCCTGCACCGCGGCTTGCGTGCGATCGGCGTGGACTCGTTGCTTTTCGCGAAGGGGACGGAGACTGGCGAGAAGGATGGCGTCTATTTTTCACCGCAGAAACCGTGGTCGCGGAAGGCGCGAAAGCTCTGGCTGCGCTGGCGGGAAAAACCGTATCGCGAAAGTCTCGGGGCCGATCCCCAATGGTCGGAGGATGACGTTTGTGAGTTTGGCGGCGAAGCGTTGGGACAGATGCCGAAAGCGGACGTGATCAACGTGCATGGGCTGCACGGGTTCATTGATCTTTCGTCGTTTTGCCGGCGGTTCGCGCGCGACCAGCGCGTCGTTTTCACGCTGCACACGATGACGCCGTTTACTGGCGGGTGCCTGTATTCGGGCGCGTGCCGCGGCTTCGAGTCGCGTTGCGGCGGGTGTCCACAGCTCGGCAGCACGTTTGAGGACGATCTTTCGCGCGACGTTTTCCTGAGAAAACAACGGGCCTACGGACGGCTGCGAACCGCAGACGTGCGGCTGGTCGCTCCGAGCGCGTGGATGGCGGGTGAGGCGAAGGACAGTTCGATGTTCAAACGATTCACTTCAAGCGTCATCCCGTATGGCCTCGATACGCAGGTGTATGCGCCGCAGGATCGCCGGGCGGCGCGTGCGGAACTCGGGGTGGCGCCGGATGCGACGTTGGTGCTTTTCCTCACGCAGTTCGCGATTGGGAATCGTCGGAAGGGTTTCGCGCAGCTCATGGCGTCGCTGGCGGAAGCGAAGGCGACGGTGCCGAATTTACAGGTGCTCGCGCTCGGGGGCGGCGAGCTCCCGGCCGATCTGCCGGTGCCGGGTCTGCATCTCGGTTTCGTCGCCGGCGAAGCGCGACAGGCGCTGGCATACGCGGCGGCGGACGTGGTGGCGGTGCCTTCCCTCCACGACAATCTGCCGCTGGTCATCCAGGAAGCCTTCGCGTGCGGGACGCCGGTCGCGGCGTTTCGAGTGGGCGGGATTCCGGATCTGGTGCGGCCTGGGATCACGGGTGAACTTGCGCCGGTGGGCGATGCGGCGGGACTTGCGCGCGCGATCGAGCGCGTGGTGAAAAACGGCGATCTGGGCGGCGAGTGCCGGCGGGTGGCGGTGGCGGAGTACGGGCTGGAATTGCAGGCGCAGCGTTACCTGGCGCTTTACGAGCAGATGCTCCGCTGAGCGTTACGTGCGCTTTTCGAGGAAAAGGAGCGTGCGCTCGGTGCCGGCGATCGGCTGCTGGGCGCGGACGTCGAAGGCGGTGCCGAAGGTCTCGATGCAGGCGTTGAGCGTGATGCTCGCGAAGAGATTCTCGCGGAACTCGAGCAGTCGCTGAAACTGCACGTCCGCGACGGGCACGAACTCGAGCACGAGCCAGCGACCGGTGAGGGTGGCGAGAAGATCGCGGATCTGCGCGAGCGAGAGATTCGCCGACACGAGCAGATGGTGGATGAGCGCGAGCGCAAAGACGCAGTCGGCGGCGCCGGCGAAGCGGTCGAGGAAGCTGGCGCGCTCGGCGTTCATGTAGCCGATGGCGGGCGAGGGGGCGGCGAGGTTGCAGACGAGCGGGGTGATCTTCGCGGGCTTTTTGCGCAGGCGCCGGTAGAGCAGCTCGACGGCGTCGTGGTCGGCGTCGGCGGCGATGACGGTCGCGCCGTTTTCAGCGGCGAGGTAGCTGTAGTCGCCGGTGTTGCAGCCGAGATCGAGGACGGCGGGCGGGCGGGTCTCGCCGAGGAAGGCGCCGATGAGCTTTTTCTTCGCGGCCTCGGCGGTGTCGTCGTACGTGCAGGTGGCGGTGTAATCGTGCCACGCGCTGGCGGTGCGGTAGCCGGCGGCGAGTGAGGCGACTTTGGAGCGGAGGCGTTTGAGGTTGACGGTCTGGGCAGCGGGATCGCCGCTGGTTTTTTTCGCGGAATCCCAGGATTTTTTCCCGGCGGAAGATTTGCGTTCGAGGGCGACCGGGAGGGTGACGTCGAGGAGGATGGCGGGCCGCCATTTGGCGAGGCCGGGGAAGTTCGCGGCGACCTGGGAGGGGCCGATGCCGTCGAGATTGGCTAGGAAGTAGGAGCGGAGATCCCAGCCGCGGTGCCGGGCGAGGAGGAGCGGGAAGAGGAAGTGCCGCTGGAACTGGCCGAGGGCGAACCAGACGTCGAGGCGGCGCGGGCGCTGGATGGAGGAGAGGTCGATGAAGATCGGGCGCCCGTCGCGGAACTGGACGTTGTAAGCGGTGGCGTCTTTTAAGGAAAAGGCGTCGTGCAGGAGGGCGAGCTGGAGGTCGAGCGTGAGGAGCGCGGCGTCCGCGAGCATGGAGACGCTCCACTCGTAGGGGTAGGTGATGTGGGGCAGGAGCTCGTGCTCGAGGAAACGCTCGTAACCCGGATGGCCGCTGGCGAGGACGGCGCACTCGGCTTCGCTTTCGATGAACTGAGTCGGCACGATTTGCCGCGCGAGCATCATTTTCTCCAAAAGACCCGCGTGGACGAGGTCGGTGAGTGTGTGATGACACTCGGTGTCGACGGCGCGCAGGAGGCGCCCTTCGTGCATGAAGACGTAGCCGCTCGGGTCGCGGAAGGAAGCCGTGAGGCGATCGCCGGCCATCGATCAGCGGTCCTGCTTGGGCTCGGTGTCGTCCTTCGGCTTCTTCTTGAAGATCCCAAAAAATCCGAAGATGGCCTGCCGGAAAAAGGCGGTGGCGCCGACGACGGCGGCGACGATCATCTGGACGATGAGTGTGCCTGAGCCTGGGTCGATGTAAGCGAGCATGGGAAGATGGAGCATGGGCGGTCGGGGGGGGGGAAGAGGGGCGAGTAAAGATGCGAGGGGGTGCTTTGTCAAAGGACGCTTGTCGCGCGCGGGCTGTCGGCTGGAGTTTTTTGGAGGGATCGGGTTAGCGTATGCGGATGTCGACATTTCGAATCGCCATCCTGACCGTTTCCCTGCTCGCGCTGGCCAATGTATTTATGACTTACGCCTGGTACGGACACCTGCGGACGCTCGCGGGCCGACCGTGGTATGTGGCGGTCTTTGTGAGCTGGGGGATCGCGTTGTTCGAGTACCTGCTGCAGGTGCCGGCGAACCGGATCGGCTACGGGACGTTTACGCTGCCGCAGCTCAAGATCATCCAGGAAGTCATCACGCTTCTGGTGTTCGTCCCGTTCGCGATGTGGTACATGGGGCAGCCGTTCAAATGGGATTTTGTCTGGGCGGGCGTTTGCCTGCTCGGGGCGGTCTACTTCGTGTTTCGCTCGTGAATGGCCGGGCGGTCATTCGCCCGCGTTGCCGTGGTCGAAGTAAACCGAGTGATCGAGGGTGGTCGTCTGGATGTACTGTTTCCAGTTCGTGGTTCCGATGGTGCGTTGGGCTTCGATGCGCTGGGTGATCGGTTTGGCGAGCGGGGCATCGAGGCCGACGATGGCTTCGGTGAGGATGCGACCGTCGCGCTGGTCGGGCGGATTGATGCCGAGGAGATGGAGCAGTGTCGGGGCGACGTCGATATTGCCCGTCGGCAGCGTGTTGCGAAAACCGGGGCGGAGGTCGGGGCCCGCGGCGACGAGCGTATTGTGAACGTCGGTCGGCCCGAGCGTGCCGTGCGTGCCGCCGCCGGCCCGTTTCGCCTCGCCCCAGATGAGGCCTGGGGTGCCGTGCTTGTTATCCCCTTTGATCCACCGGAAGGAAAAGGTGAGGTCCGGCGAGTGGTCGGAATCCAGGCGGGCGGTCTGGAAGGTGAAAGTGCCGGGGAGCCCGGCGGCCGTGAAGATCGGACCGGCAAACTCGCTGGCCTGCAGGAGGTCAACGCACTTTTGGAGGACGGCCGGGCTGTGGCCGGTGATGTAGAGGCTGGTGGTGCCGCCGATGTTGACGACGAGGACGTCGTCGTCCTTGGGTGTCATCTTGTGCTCACGGACGGCGTTGATGCCGGTTTTTTTTAAAATCGCAATGAGATCGACCGTGCGTTCGATGGTGGAGAAGCCGTGGTCGCTGACGACGAAGATGTCGGTTTTGTCGAGGACGCCGCGGGTTTTCAGGGTGTCGATGACGCGGCCGAGATTGGAGTCGCTATTGGCGATGGCGGTGAGGGCGGTGAGGGAGCCGGGCTGCGTGAGGTGCTGTGAATAGTCCGGGTCGCCGAGCCACAGGACGGTGAACCGCGGGACGGCGTCTTTCCAAAGGACCTCGGTGAGCGCGCGAGTGGTCCATTCGTTCTGGGCGGTGTTGGCGTGAGGATCGGTGGGGTCGTCGTTTTTCGGAAAGTCGGGGAATTTGCCGAGCGCCTTGGTGATGGTTTCGAGGAACTTTTCGGGAAACGTCTTTCCCGCGAAAAGCACGGGCGCGCCGGAGGCGGCGGTGCGGTCGTAGGCGCGATCGTGGAGGAGGCCGATGGGCTTGGTGCCGGCGACCGTGGCGGTGTGTCCATCCTTTCGGACGAGCTCGGCGACGGTGAGGGCGTCGATGTAATGGCCGCCGGAAAGGGCGTCGCCGACGCGGATCGCGCCGGTGCTCTCGGTGCCGAACGGTTTCATGAGATTGATCTCGGGACGGTATTCGCGGTTGGCCACGATGCCGCTGTGGCGGGGAAACATGCCGGTGGCGAGCACCGTGCCGTTGACCTCGGTGGTGGTGACGTAAAAGGAGTGGTTCTGGTCGAAGAACGTGCCGCGAGTGCCGAGGGCGTGGAGATTGGGCGTGTTGGCCGGGGTGATGAAGTCGGGACGCATCCCGTCCCACACGCACAGGACCACGTGCTCCGCCTTGGGTTTCCATTCGGCCTGGGCGGTCGCCGCGCAAAGGATGAGAATGAGCTTGGCGAGCATGGGATGATTCATGGAAATGCGCGCCATGAACCGGTTCACCGCATTTCTCATCGTCGTCGCCTTGTGGGCGGCGGTGTACTTGCCGGGATTGGGTTCGACGGAGATCAAGGGAGAGGAGGGGAGGCGCATTTTACCGGCGGTGACGATGTTGGATGGAGGAAGCTGGCTGGTGCCGTATGTGGGCGGAAAACCATTCCTGCGCAAGCCGCCGCTGGTGAATTGGATGATCGCGTTGAGTTTTAAGATGCTCGATCGGCGCGACGAATGGGCGGCGCGGTTGCCGTCCGCGCTGGCGGTGTTGGCGCTGTGCGGTGTGATGCTGGCCGTGAGCGGCCCGCGTGCGCGCACGATTTGGACGACGGATGTGGCGTTCATCGCGGCGATGTTTGTGCTGACGCAGTTCGGACTTTTGGCAAAGGCGCGGTTCGCCGGGGCCGAGATCGAGGGCATCTATGTGCCGCTCGCGGGGATGGGCGTGGTGACCTGGCTTGCATGGTGGGAGCAGCGGCGATCGGCGTGGCTGGTATGGGCGGTACCGTTTGTGTTTCTCGGCATGGCGGCGCTGGCGAAGGGACCGACTCACTTGCTGTTTTTCTACGCGATCGTGGTGGCCGTGCTTTGGCAGGCGGGAGAGACACGGCAGTTGATGCGCGCGCCGCATTTCGCGGGATTGGCGATCATGGTCGGGATTTTCGCGTGTTGGGCGATCCCGTATTTTTCCGCCACGACGGATGCGCTCAAAGTCTGGCAGGACCAGATGGCGGGGCGGGTGACGGAGAATAAATTCGACGCGACCAGCTACGTGCTGAACATCCCGCGCGGCTTGGGGGATCAATTGCCGTGGATGCTTTTTGCGCCCGTGCTGTGGGCGCGCCGGACGATGTGGAGCGGACGGGAAGGCGCGATGGTGCGCGGGACAATTTACGCGTC
>JAYTDO010000372.1:0-3467 GCA_043735935.1 Chthoniobacteraceae bacterium | reverse complement strand
CCGATCTACGGACTCACCGAGCCCGATGGCGCGGCGCCCGCGAAGCTTGATGCCTTCAACGGCCACGACGACGCGAAGGTCGGCTACCACTATCACGCCTCGATGAAATATCCGTACGTGAATGGCGGCTTCCACGGCGAGGTCGTCGAGGCCGGCGGACAGGTGGACCCGCAGCCGAATGCCTCCGGCGGCGTGCGCGGTGCGGGCGCGCCGTTGCGCGGTGCGAAGATCACGGCGTTCGCGAGCACGGGCGCGAACAGCTACAAGCTGAGCTACGAAGTCGGCGGCGACCAACGCGCGATCCTCTACAGCGTGAATGCGGATGGGACGTTCCCCTTTGAATACCAAAACGGACGCGACGGGACGACGAAGGAAACCTATACGCGACGCGAAGGTCGTGGCGGGCAAGGCGGGCCGCGTCCCGACGGCGAACAGCGCGGCGGCCCTCCTCCGCGCGATGACCGTGCCGGACCACCACCACGCGACGGCGGCGGGCCAAATGGCCGTGGCGGGCCGCGCGGTGAACCGCCAGCAAGCGAGAGCGCATCCACCATCGGGATCGACGCGATGAAAAAGCCGAGCGCTGCTTTCATCCTCACCAGCTCAGAGATCGCGGCGGACGGCAGGCTGCCCGTGGACTACACGGGCGACGGCAGCGGCGCGACGCTCCCGCTTGCATGGAAGGGCGCGCCCGCCGGCACGCAGAGCTACGCGATCGTGATGGATCATCTGGCACCGGGCAACGTGGTGAAGAGCTATTGGACGATGTGGGACCTCCCCGCGAGCACGACGAGCCTGGCGAAGAATGCGAAAAGCGTCGGCAAACTAGGCACGAGCTTCAAAGGTTCGCTCGGCTACGAACCGCCGCATTCGCAAGGCCCGGGACCGAAGACCTACGTGCTCACCATCTATGCGCTCTCAGCACCCCCACAGATCGCGCAGCCGCCGCGCGAGGTGACGCGCGAAGTGCTGCTCACGGCGATCAAGGACGAGGTACTCGCCAGCGCGTCGCTGAGCGTCGTGTATTCGCGTGTAGGTGCGGCCGCACCTCCCGGTGCTCCGCCGTGGGAAGGCGAGCGGGGACGAACTCCTCGTGATCAAGCACAGCAAGCGCCCGAACCCGCTAGCCAGGGCGGCGAGAGGCGACCACGACCCGGAGAAGACGCTAAATGAACGCCGTCACTTCACCCAACGCGCGGTGAGTAGATCACTCACGCCGCCGGAATGGCGGAATCGGCTCCCCATATTTGCGAAAGTTCGCGAAGACGCTTCACCAGAAATACGCGGCGATGCGGACGATGTCGTGACTGCCGAGATCGCCGCTACAAAGACCGCCCATCTCGTTTATTGGGCATTCCTCACCTCCGACGAAACCGACCCGATGAGCCGGACCTGCAGCTCCATGTGGTGATTCCGCGGCGAGCCGACGTGAACTTCTGCATGATCAGCGAAACCGCCCGCTGGCAGAGAAGCACCGTAGCGGCACTCGCGGAGCGTTTCGCGAAGCTCATTGCCCAACCGAGCGATCACCGCATCACCGGGGGACGTCCGCTCTTCGATTTCCTGCACCACCAAACGGAGCCGATAATGGAGTTTCGGGACGGTCCCAAGCGTTTCCGTGAAGCTGTAGACAAGCTCAAGGCCGCAGCGCCTGCGCGCGAACTGCCCGAACCGGATTTGGATGGTGTTGTTTGCGTCGCTCACGTTCACGAAGCCTGAACCATTCGATTCCGCCCACCGGATGACATCGAGCCGGTGCTGCGCCCATCGTTCTCCGATGTCCGGCGAAGCGAGCCGCTTCTCGACCGACGTCGTTTAGGCGTCGTTCGCTCCGGCCTTCGAATCGGTGAGAAGTTTTTCCACGCGCTCCGACGTCGGATCGAGTCCGGTGAGGATCAAAGACACGCACCGGATCGACGCGCTCGGATCGGTAGGCGGATTCGCCCCGCGCTCGAGGTAGATCGGGTTGAAATACGACCCGAGCCCCGGATAGACCGAGTCGTAATCAAACGCGGCAGGCTCCGCTTCGAGGTGCCACTTGCCACCATCGCCGTCTCGTAGCCAGCCGCCTTCATCAGCGTCGGCAACGACTGCCTCGCCTCAGGCAGCGAGCCAATGAGCGTGCGGATGCCGTTCACATGGCTGTATTGCCCGGTAAGGATCGTGGCTCGGCTCGGCGTGCAGATGGAGTTGTTGCAAAAGCAATTCGTGAGCATCGCTCCCTCGAGCGCCAGCCGGTCGATCGTCGGCGTCAGATTCAGCGCCGCGAGCCGCCCGCCGTAAGCGCCGATGGCCTCCGCCGCGTGATCGTCGGCCATGATGTAGAGGATGTTGGGCCTGTCCGCAACGCGAAGCGGGAGCGAGGGAGCGATTAGGACGGCGAGGAGGATGAGGGCTTTCATGGATCTTTGGGTTGATTTCACATCGCGGGTTCACCGCTCGTGCGGTGTCGCCTTTTCAGTGTCCCACCGGCGCGAGATTTCACGGACGTAGTCCGTCACCTTCGTGGCCTTTGCCTTCGCCGGATCGGGCGTCGGATGAAGGCCCAGCGCTGGCTGCCAGTCGTCGCGCGTCCACGCGCCGACGTAATCCACGCGATAGGTGCCGGGCAGATCCGTGCCCTGGGGCTTCGGCAGCCAGTCCATGATTTCGCAGTCGAAGATCATCTCAAGCGACGTGCGCCAGGTTGTGTTGTGGACCGTGCGGACGATCGTGCCGTCAACGTAGTAGCGGATGTAGCCGGGGCTCCATTCGAGATTGAAAACGTGAAAGCCATCGGCCCAGCGAAACGGCGCGCACCAGTTGCCAAAGCTCTTCCAATACGTCTTGTCCCCGGCTGTCTCGAAGACATGCAGGCTCATGCCCCAGCGATCAGCCGCCGACTCGGTGCCAGCGGCGAGCTCATAGACATCCACCTCATTTCGCCAACGCCGACCCTGCCCATCGAGCGCCGAGCCGCTGAACCACCACGAACTGCACGCGTCCAAGCGCATCATCCGCGCGCGCACATCGAAGCAGCCATACTTGATCGCCGTCTCCGATACGACGCTCGCCGCCGAGTAGCCGCCATACGCGTTTTCTGGTCGGAATAGAGACTCACCTCCGCCAAGCCCGGATCGCGCCGCAACGTCAGTCGCCGTTCCCCGTCGGCGAGGCGCACATTTTCCGCGAGGAAAAGCGCGGGCGCGCGGCCATACCAGCCGGGGTTGTGATCCCACCATTTGGTCTCGTCGAGCTTCGCGCCGTTTAAGTCGTCCCACATCGCCTCAAACCTTTTCCAGTGGCCTCTATTCGCCTGATCGATGAGCGGGAGTTCCTCGCTCACCCGCTTCAGCGCGGGATTCAGCGGCCCGACGCGCGTCCAGCCGTCGACATCGTGATCCATCTCCGCGCTCCATTTTTTCATCAAGTACGCCTGCGCTTCCTCGAAGCCTGTCGCATTCGGGAATTCATGCACATTGACGAGC
>JAYTDO010000371.1:0-14037 GCA_043735935.1 Chthoniobacteraceae bacterium | reverse complement strand
GCCGAGGCGGCAATGCGCCGTTCTCACTCGAAACTTATCAAAACGTGCGGCGGCGCGTGCGCATGATCGACGAAGTGGTCGAAGAGCGCCGGATGCCCCCGTGGAACGCCAATCCGGCGCACGGCATCTTCTCCAATGATCCATCCCTGACCGCCGCGGAGATCGCGAAGGTCTCAAGCTGGATCAAGGCAGGAATGCCCGCAGGCGACGTGGTAAAGGCGCTGCCTCCGCTGCCTGAACGCGATGAATGGCAGATCGGGAAACCGGATGCCATTTTTGAGACCGACACCGTGGAGATCGCCGCCGAAGGACAGGTGCCTTACCGCTACGTGCGAATCCCGACCAACCTCACCGAAGACCGCTGGGTCGAGGCGACACAGGTCGTTTCCACCGCGCCGGAGGTCGTGCACCACGTTCTCGTCTTTACCGACAAAGCGGCGCCCCCGACACCGGGAGTCGTGCGACCATGGACGCCGCGCTTCGATTCGCTGAGCCTGCTCGAGGGAGTGAAACCCGAAGATCGGCTGAAATGGATCATCCGCTTTGCACCTTACATCACTAAGGACATGAACGTCGGCGGCGGCGGCGGGCTCAATGGGAGTTTCGTTACTTCGCTCGCTGCCGGCAAAGGCATGATTTATCCGCCCGGCAGGGCAAAACTCCTCCCCGCCGGTGCGACGCTCGTGCTGCAGATCCACTACACGCCCGACGGCACGAAACACGAATCGAAGACTCGACTCGGCCTGCGTTTTTCCAAGTTGCCGCCGAAAGAGCCCATCGATTCACGATCGCTCGCCACAGTCGCGTTTGAGATCCCGCCCGGCGAAAAGGATTACCAGGTCACCGCGACGAAAGTCATGCCGCGCGATGCCCTGCTCCTCTCGCTTCGTCCTCACATGCATGTGCGCGGAAAATCTTTTCGGTACGTCGCCGAGTTTCCCGACGGTAAAGAGGAAATCCTTCTCGATGTGCCGAAATGGGACTTCGAATGGCAGGTCGAATACGTCCTCGCGACGCCTCGCGCCTTGCCGAAAGGCACCCGCCTTCGGGCGATCGCGACTTACGACAACAGCTCCGCCAATCCCGCCAATCCCGATCCGAACAAGAACGTCTTTTTCGGCCTGCAGAGCGACGACGAGATGATGATCGGATACTACGAGGTCGTATGGGGGCCGGACCCCGCGACCGCATCGATCACGCCGTAAATCCGCCAGCGCTTCAGCGGACGCCCCGCCCTATTTGTTGGGGCGTTTGGTGAGCAGAAATGCCAGCAGGTCGTTCAAATCCCCGGACGGAATGGCTTCGCCGACGGGCGGCATCAGGGACGTCTCCGTTTCCGATCGCGTCGCGATATCGGGCTTCAAAATCCGAATCTCCTGCGCGGAGAGATCGGCGAGGATCACCTGCCCGCCATCTTCGCGGCGGAGCAGTCCACTCACCACGCTGCCATCGCGTTTGGTGATGACGTGGAGCCGAAACGCGCGGTCCACATTTCGGCTGGGATCGAGGATGTCTTCCAACAGCCGATCCGGCCCGCGGCCGCCGATGCCGTCGAGTTGTGGGCCGATGTTTCCGCCCTTGCCTTCGATCGTATGGCAGACTGCACAGGTGCGGGTGAACACCTCGCCTCCGCGCGTCGCGCTCGCCTTGGCGGGCTCGAATGCCGCCCGGCGATTCGCGATGAGCTTATCGGCCTCCACGTTTGCCGGCGGCAGCTTTTTGAGAAGCTCCCGAAGCCGCGCGTCCTCGTCATCCCCGCCGCTCGCGAGCAACCGCTCGACGGTCGCCTTGTCCCGCAACACCGTGGGCGACGTCTTGCCTCCCTCGATCGCAGCGATGAGCACCGCCGTCCCGGAGCGATTCGCCGAAAGCGCGCTCGCGAAGGACTGCTGGAGTTTCGATGAAGCCGTAGGCATCGCATCCACCACGCGCTGGCACGCGCTCGGGCTGGCGATTTCGCCCAGATAAAGCGCCAGTTTTTCGCGAAGTGCGTCGGGTTCGTCCGCGCTGGCCACGAGCGAGCCCACCTTGTCGAGCAATGCGCGGCCCGCCTCGTCATCGCCACGGAGGGCGATCAATGCACGACCCTCCGCGGTCCGGGATTCCACGTCGGATTTGCGCTCGCCAAAAAGCGCGGCGAGTTGCGGCACGAGCGCGGTCAGTTTCAAGGTGCGAGCCAAGTCCGCCGCGAGCACCTTGCCTTTCGAAGCACCGGTCGGGTCGCCGAGCGCCAACTCGGCCAACTCCGGTTTGAAGCGCCCGATCGCCAGCCACGCGTACGCCGAACTCGCGTCGCCGTCGGTCAGTTCCACGTAACCGTTGTGACCCTTAAATTCCTCGATGTCCCACTCGATCCGCTGCGCCGTGTCATTCCGCGGCGGAGCGACCTCACGCAGCACCTTGCCATCCGCCGCGTCGCGCAAGCGCACGAAGTTCTTTTTTCCGGGCGGCTTGTCCGGCGGCCCGTCGTGGCCGCAGAGGTAAAAGCGCAGCTTTCCGCTGAGCGAAAAGGCCGCGCTGCGGACCACGCCTGTAAGCTGCTCGCCGTGCGGAAAGCTCGAAATGACCGGCGTCTTTTGCCCGTCGGCGCAACTGCGTTCCTGCATGGCCCACGGCGATTGAGCGACGGCGGAGCCATCGAGATTCGTCGCGGTCCAGCGGCTCACGCTCGACTTCGCATCGAGCAAAGCCGTCGCCACTTCGCCGCCCCACTCTCGGAGTGCGGGGCTCGGCGCCGCGTTCCGTTGCGAGAGGGCGTCCACGATGCTCGCCAGCACCGCGGCCTGCGCGTCGGAATCCTTCGAGAGGGCCTTCCGCGCGAGCAGCACCACCGCGTCGATTCGTTCGGCCGGGATGTTTTTTACGAGGCTCGGCAGTTGCCGCGCGAGCACGTCACCAGGCACTTCGATCTTTTCAAACAAGGCCAGACGCAAGGCCGCCGTCTCCTCGCCGGGGACCGCGAGCATGATGTCGAGCAGCGGCTTGAGGTCTTCCGCGTTCAATGTCTCGAGCGAGAGCCCCGCCGCGACTTTCGACACGCGAAGATGATCGCGCAGCGCCATGCGGACGACGTGGATGAGATGATCGTCGGTCGCGGGAGTGCGCCGCAAAAGATCAAGCAACGCGGGCACGTTGTCGCTCACCGGAGCCGCCGCCAGCACTTCCGCGGCGCAGCGCTGCACGAGCGCGTCTTCGTCGCGCAACGATCCCCGTGCCACGGCGGAAAGCATCTCCGCACCCGCAGGAGTTTCGCCCTTCTCGGCGCAGCGTTCCCGGGCGATCCGGAGGGCGTGCGTGCGCACCAGGGCGTCCGCGTCTTTGATCCCGGCGATGACCGCCGCATCGTCCAGCACGCCGATGCGGTTCAGCGCCCAGAGCGCGTTCGCCTTCTGCAATGCACCGGACTGGACCGCAAGCACCGCCTTGAGCGGCGCGATGGCCGGCTTGCCGATCACGTCGCACAGCTCGTTGAGCGCCAGCGTCCGCCGGGTCGGGTTTCCGCTTCCGAGTTCCTTCACCAACCCGTCGACATCGCCCGCAATAGCGGCCTTCGGCAGAGCCACCTCGGATTTTGCCCCGCGGTAGACGATCCGCCACAGCCGTCCGCGCTCGCGGTCGCGTCCGGGATGCGTGAGCGGCACTTCGTAGTGGCCGATGATGCGGTTGTAAAAATCGGCGACGTAAAGCGCGCCGTCCGGCCCCCAACTCAGGTCCACGGGCCGGAACCACGGATCGTCCGTGCTCAAGAAGTCCGGCAACTCCTTGCCCTTCGAAGACGAGCCCATCCACGAGATCGCGTCGTGGTTGATCCTGCTCGTCTGCACGTTGCCGACGAACATGTGATTCTGCCACTCCGCCGGCCACGCGGGATCGCTGACGTATATCGGCGCGCAGATCGCCGTGCTGCCGTGGGAGTGCGTGATCGTCTGCGGTGCGAATCCCATCCCATCGTGCGGTTTTCCGAAGCTCGGGTAATACGCGCCCCGGAGCAGTTGGTAGATCGGCGAGCTGTGGCAGTCGGCGCTGTAAAGATTGCCTCGATCATCCCAGCAGAGCCCGAACGGATTGACCTGGCCCCAGGTATTTCCCTCGACGCGCGAGCCATCGAGCCGCACCCGCCATGTGTTGCCGCTTTGGATGTTCAGCTCGCTGCCGTCGCGCCCGTGGAGCGTGCTCTGGTTGTTAAAGCCGTGCGTGCCGTACAGCCAGCCATCCTGCCCGCGGCGGAACGACGAAAGATTCCCGTGCGTGTCGCGCTCCCAACCGAGCGGGCCGAAAAGAACCTCGCGTTTGTCGGCCTTGCCGTCGCCGTCCGTGTCTTCCATGAGCCAGATATTCGGGATCGACCACACCACGCATTTCCAAGTCACCTTACCATCGGCCCCCGGCGAACGAAACGGATACAAGCCCGTCGGGACGTTTAACCCGTCCGCGAAGATCTCGACCTTCCGGGCGCGGCCGTCGGGCGCGAAATCCGAAAAGATCCTCACGGTATCCCGCCCGGGCGAACCGTCTTTGATCGCAAACGGATACTCGCGCGACTCGGTGATCCATAAACGCCCGAGAGCATCCCACTGCATGTTCATCGGCTTCCGCAGATCCGGCTCGCTCGCCACTAATTGAATCTCAAATCCCGGCGGCAGATGAAACGCCGCACGCTCCTGCTCCGGCGTCAGCGGCTCGGTCGGGCGAACGAGTTCCTGAAATGGATCTTTGTCGGCACCCATGGCGGCGATGGCGAACCCGAAGACAAATGGGATGAATGAATGGAAGCGTTTCATGAAGTGGGACGGTGAACGGGACAACCCGCGCGGCGCGTTTTAACTAGAGCCGGACCAGCGCGGCGAGACACGATCTCACCGGGGCTCAACCGTTACCGTGCCCCGCTGAAATGGAGCGCTTGTCTTTTGTCGGGCGTGAGCGATGGAGACGGCTCCCCCTCCTCACATTATGCGAATCTGTTTCCGCGCCCTCGTTCCCCTTCTCGCTCTCGCCTGCAGCGCCAGCGCCGCCATCACCATTTCAGGCGTCGCCGATAAAACCAAATACTCCGCGACCGCCACCTTCACTGTGACTGCGGATGCCTCGGCGGCGACGACCACGGCGACGCTTGATGGCGTGCCGACGACGGTCGGCGCGGCCGTGCAGGTCACGGCGGTGAGCTACCACGAACTCAAGGCGGAGAGCCGCACCGCGGGGGGTGCCCTCGTCGATTCGCAGACGCGGCGCTTCATCGTGACGGACCCGACGCGCAACGGGAACGAGGACGGCATCCCGCCGCACACGCCTTATCGCACGGTGAATGACGCGCCGTCGGCGTTTCCGGGGCACACGTTGAAAGTGATCGCGCCAGCGGCCTGGCCGGTCGGCCTGCCGGTGCCGATCGCGGCGGTGCTTCGCGATGGGGCGAACGAAAACGTCCGCCTCAATGGCATCGTGACCTTCGGCGGATTCCCGCAGACAAAGCTGCAACTCCGCCGCGGCTGGGGCTCCGTCGTCGCGCCCGCGGCGACGGCAGCAGGGACGCTCAATGTGGACGCGGGCGTGAACGGGCTGGCGCACAACCCGGCGATCACCATCGAGGCCGCGCCCACGTTCACGAGCGTCACCGGCGCGATCGCATCGAACACGACATGGCCCGCGAATTCGCGCATCTACGTCACCGGCACACTCACGGTGAACGCTGGCGTCACCCTTACCGTCGGCGCGGGCACGATCGTGAAGATCTACTCCGGCAACGGCACCGCGCAGAGCGCGGCGGAGATCGTCGTCAATGGCACGCTCCAGGTGAACGGCGTGGATGGAAACCCCGTGGTCTTCGCGCCGGACGCCGCGGGCGCGAACTGGGGCGGCATCGAGATGCCCGTCGCGACCTCGAACGTAACGGCGGCGTGGACGATTTTCACCGGCTCGGGCGAGGATCCATTGTGGTTCAACACAGCCTCGCGCCCCACCCACACCGGCTACTCTTCGCACAAGGATCAGCAGGCGCTTTTTCTCGTCTCGGGCAGCGGCTCCGGCACCGCGGTCGGCGCCCAGCTTCATCTCACCAACTGCTACTGCTTCAGCCTCGCCGGTCAGGAGATGAACTCAAAGACCAACACCTGGATCGATCTCCAGCGCACGCTCATGCAGCGCGCCATCACCTGCGGCGAACTCAACGGGAGCAAGGTGACCATCGACCGTTCGGCCCTCCTCGAATTCCCGAGCGAGGACGCCACCTTCATTGATGGCGACAACGACGCGATCTACCTCACCAACGGCGACCTCGCGATCACCAATTCCGTCATCGGCTACACCAAGGACGACGGCGTGGACTCGGGCGGAACCGGGGGCAGCAGCCCGTTTGGAACGATCAACCCGCTCACGGGAAACACCGTGACGAGATTCGACTCCACGAACAACTGGTATGAGGGCACCTACCACGAGGGCAACTCTCTCTCCGGCACGCGCAATGTCTATTTCACCGGCTGCGTCTTCCTCAATTGCGGCCAGGGCGTCGAGGACGGCTACAGCAGCGGCGCGGCGGGCGACGGTCCCAATGCGACGGTCGATGGCTGCCTCTTCGCGGGAAACATGGTCGGCGTCCGCTGGGGCGACAACTACGGATCCGGCTACAGCTACAACGGCGCGATGGAGGTGAAAAACTCGCTGCTCCTGAGCAGCATTTACAAGGACGCCTTCAGCGGCCAGTGGCACCCGACCGATGCCAACGGCTGGATTTACGAAACCACGGCGACGAACACCTTCGGTCGCGCGTATTTCAACGTCCACGACAACCAACTCTCGCAGCCCGACGCCCTGCATCACCCGCTGAACACGACGTGGAATCCCGCCGCCAGCGGCGCCCTTGTCGCTCCATTCATGCCGGTGCCGGGCTCGAATGTCGGGGTGGCGATCAGTTCCTACGCCGCCGCCCAAAGCGACACCGCATCGTATCCCGGCACCTTCACCGTGCGGCTCAGCACCTTCAGCTCGCACACGGTAACGGTCGATTACCGCGTCACGGGAAAAGCCGATCCGTCCGGCACCGACACACCGCTGGCAAACGGCTCACTCACTTTCCAGCCGGGCGAGACGCTGAAGACCATCGCCGCGCCGGTGAGCAGCCCCGGCAACTACGGCCTCATCCACGTCGCGCTGGTCAATCCCACCTTTGCCGAAGCGACCGGCGACGCGTGGTATTTCAAACCCTCCCCGACCGCGAGCCCCACGCTCATCCCCGTCGGCGGCACCGGCTGGCGCTATCGCGAGACGCGCAGTGAACCGCCATCGACTTGGAAACAACTCGCTTTCGACGACACCGGTGCGGAGTGGGCGGCGGCGACGCTGCCCGCGGGATTTCAGGGCACGACGACACCTTTTAGCCCAGCCGTCACCTTCGGCACCACCGTCGGTTTTGGCGGGAACGCAAACGACAAGACCAAGGCCTATTACTTCCGGAAAAAATTCACCGTTACCGACCCCGCGCAAGTCACCTCCCTCACCTTCCGCATCCGCCGCGACGACGCCGCCGTCGTATGGTTGAACAACGACGCCTCACCCACGCTCGTCTCCGCCGACGGCACGTTCAACCCGCCCTACACCTACGACGCAACGACCATCGCCGCGAACAACGTCCCGAGCTCGACCAACGCCGCCTTCATCACTTCGACAATCCCCGTGGCGAAGCTCGTTGCCGGACAAAACATCCTCGCCATCCAGCTCCACCAAACCTCCGTCACATCGAGCGACCTGCTCATCGACTGCGACCTGATCGCCACCTACACCCAGCCGCTCGAACTGCGCCTGACGAAATCCGCCGGCCAGCCCGTGCTCTACTGGTTCGACAGCGCCGCCACACTCGAGCAGACCAGCGACTTCAGCGCGTGGACGCCGGTTCCAGGCGCCGCGAGTCCCGTTCCGTTCAACCCCGTCACATCGAAAGGCTTCTTCCGCCTGCGCCGATAATCAGTCGCGCGCGGTCACCCCACATTCCAATCCAGCAGCGCGTCCGCGGCGCTCCTGATCTTGGTTTGTAACGTCGCGTCCAAATCCCTCATCAACGGCAACGCAGGGCCGGTCACCGCAATGTCGGCAAGGGCCACGGCGTGATGCAACACCGGGATGGGACCATGGGCGTTCCGCAGCGATTCGAGGCCGTTGAAGCGCTCCCGGATTTCGTCGGCTCCCACAAAATCCCCGACCATCAGCGCCCGCAACATTTCCTGCGAACGACGCGGCGCCACACACACGCAACCGCTCGTGAACGATCGGATGCCGAACTTTTGCCAATGCACGATCGCGGGTTGCTCACCGATCCCGCTGACGACCAATGCGGGATCGACCGCGTCCATGAGGCCCTCCAGCAGCTCATCGTCGGCGGGGTCGGGCCGCACCACGGCGTATTTGATCCACGAAATCGCACCCGCATCCACCAACGAACGCACCGCGTCCAAGCTCACATAACCGGCGTCCTTGATATAAAGCACGATCGGTCGGCCCATTTTTTCCACGATCTTCAACACCGCGGCGCGCACGCCCTCCGGGCTGCTCACGGCGACGGTCGGCAGCAGCATCGCGGTGGGAAAGGACTTGGTCGCCAGGATCTTCGCCTGATCCATCGCCATTCCGAAATACGGTCCCACGCTCGGGACCACCAGCGTCCCCGGGCCGGCGGCATTCGCGAGCTGATCCAGGACCGTTTCGTATTCGCTGAGGCTGATGTTGTAAAAATTCGCGTTGCCGCCGTAGAGGAGCGTC
Organism: Chthoniobacteraceae bacterium; assembly: GCA_043735935.1. Taxonomy (GTDB): domain Bacteria; phylum Verrucomicrobiota; class Verrucomicrobiia; order Chthoniobacterales; family Chthoniobacteraceae; genus JANLQB01. Next base: position 5,295 of record JAYTDO010000371.1, on the reverse strand, counting down.
TTCACTCCGCCCGCCTCGATGTGCCGGATCAACCGCGCGTTTTGCACGGCGTCCGCGTCCAGGCTTTCCGTGCGACACAGCGGCGGAACGGCGATGACGGAGGAATGCAGATCGGAGGTCGTCAGTGTGGTTTTCATAAGTCAGTGAATGGCCGGCTCCGGCGTCGGCGAGGTCCCGTGCAGAAAACGAAAATCGCAGCCCTCGTCGGCCTGCGTCACTTCGTTGAGGAAAAGGGAAAGGTAGCCGCGCTCCACCGGTCGAGGCGCTGCCTTCCACGCGATCCGCCGGGCGGCGAGTTCCTCATCGGACACGCGCAGCGTGAGAGTGCGGGCCGGCACATCGAGTTCGATCATGTCTCCATCCCTCACGAGTCCGAGCGGTCCGCCGACGGCGCTTTCCGGCGCGACATGCAGCACGCATGCGCCGTAGCTCGTCCCGCTCATTCGAGCGTCGGAGATGCGCAACATGTCGCGCACGCCGGCTTCTAGCAGTTTCTTCGGGATCGGCAGCATGCCCCACTCCGGCATTCCGGGCGCGCCGATCGGCCCGGCGCTCTGGAGCACGATGACGGAGTCAGCCGTCGCCGGCAGGTCTGGATGATCGATCCGCGCGGCGAGATCCGCGTAGTCGCGGAACACGACGGCGCGGCCCGCGTGCTGCATGAATCGTTGCTCCATCGCCGCATGCTTCAGCACCGCGCCGCGAGGACACAGGTTTCCCCGCAGGATCGCCGTGCCGCCCTCTTCCGAAATCGCCGCCGTCCGTGGGCGGATCACCTCAGTGTTAAAGATTTCGGCCCCTTCCAGATTCTCCCCGAGCGTCTTGCCGTTCACCGTCATCACATCCCGGGCGAGCAAGTCCGGAAGCTGCGCGAGCAACGCGCGAAGTCCACCGGCGAAGTAAAAGTCTTCCATCAAAAAGCGGCCAGCCGGTCGCAGATCCGCCAGTCGCGGGGTCCGCCGCGAGATTTCATCGAAGGCCTCCAGAGGCAGTTCGATCCCGGCCCGGCCGGCCATCGCGATCAGGTGAATGATGGCATTGGTCGAGCCGCCGACCGCCATGTCGGCGACGATCGCATTTTCAAACGATGCCTTTCCGAGGAAGTTCGAGGGACGGCGATCCACCCACACATTTTCCACGATCTGGCGTCCGGTCTGCGCGGCCATCCGCCAGTGCGCGGCATCGCTCGCCGGGATGCTCGATGCGCCGGGAAGTGTCAGGCCGAGCGTCTCCGTCACCGCCGTCATCGTGCTCGCGGTGCCCATCGTCATGCAATGCCCGTGCGAACGGGCGATCCCGTCCTCGATCTCGCACCATTGCTCGTCGGAGAGATTTCCCGCGCGCTTTTCGGCCCAGTATTTCCACGCATCCGATCCCGATCCGAGCACCTCGCCGCGCCAGTTCCCGCGCAGCATCGGCCCGCCGGGCACGAAGATAAACGGCAGCCCGGCGGATAGCGCGCCCATGATCAGCGCCGGCGTCGTCTTGTCGCAAGCGCCGAGGAGGACGGCCCCGTCGCACGGATGGCAGCGCAGCACTTCCTCCGTCTCCATCGCGAGGAGATTCCGGTAAAGCATCGTCGTCGGCTTCATGAAATTCTCACTCAACGACAGCACTGGAATCTCCACCGGCATCCCGCCCGCCTGGAGCACCCCCTTCTTCACGTTTTCCGCCAGCACCTTGAAATGCAGGTGGCACGGATTGATCTCGCTCCACGTATTCAAGATCGCGATGACCGGCTTGCCCTGCCAATCCTCGGGCCCGAGCCCCATCTGGCGCGCCCGCGAGCGGTGGCCAAAACTCCGCAGGTCATTCGGGCCAAACCAGCGGTAGCTGCGGAGTTGCTCGGGTGAAAGGCGGGGCGGAATCATGGGGCGGCGAGCATTGCGCAGAGCCGCACGCACGCGCAAGTCCCGGCGCTAGCGCATCGGCCAAACTGTCGCCGCGATCATCGTGAGCACGAGGCCCGTCGCGCCTTGGATGGACATCATGGGAGAAATGGTGCGGAGCGTCTGGCTCTCGGTCGCGCCGCTGAGCCGAGCGATGATCCAGAAGCCGGCGTCGTTCATCCAGGGGATCGGCTTTGATCCGCAACCGATGGCGATGGCGAGGTAAACCGGATGGATCGGAATGCCTCCCGCGATGAGCGCCTTCGCGATCGGAGCGGCGGTGATCATGGCGACCGTCGCGCTGCCCTGGACCGTGCGGACGAGCGCGGTGACGAGGAAAAGCGCCGGCAGCGCGAATGCGTGGATATTCGCAAAGGCCGAGGACACCTGCCCGGCGATGCCCGTGTGCTGGAGGACACCGCCGAAGGCGCCGCCGGCACCGATGAGCAGCAGGATGACGGCGCCTTCTTGGAGCGCACCTTTCACCGCGCCAGCCGCTTCCGATCCGCGTCGCGCGAGCGGCAGGAGGGCACTGAGGGCGCCGAGTGTCAGGGCCATATCCTTGTCGCCGACGACGCGGAGAATGGCAGCGGCAGTGCCGTGGATGGTGGGCGCGAGCGTGGCTTCCGCGGCGATCAGCGCGATCGGCAGGAGCACGGGAACGAGCGCGAGCCAAAGCGGCGGAAGCCGGCGGGCGGTGGTGGGCGGCGGAGTTTCTTCGATCGGAACCGCGAGCGTGATTCGCGAGTTCGACCACCGGGCGAAGGCCACACCGGAGAGCGCAGCGCCGAAGCCGATCAAACTTCCCATGCCGATCATCAAGCCCAGCGGGACTCCGAGTTCCCCCGCGACAAATAGCGGCCCCGGCGTGGGAGGGACCAGGGAATGCGTGATCGTGCCGCCTGCGACGCTGCACATGACGAGGAGTAAATAGTCGCGCTGAGTACGGCGGGCGACCGCCTTGAAAAGGGGCGCGAGCAGATACATCACCGTATCGAGCATGACGGGGATGCAGAGGAGGTAGGCCGTGGCGAAGAAGGCCCAGTGGGCGCGGGCGGCGCCGAGCAGACGAAGCATCGCGGCGGCGATCGCCTCGGCGGCGCCGGAACGCAGCATCGCTTCGCCGAGGATGGTGGCCATGGCGATGAGGATGCCGAGGCTCGCGCAAGTCTTCCCAAATTCATCCGCCACCCGCGCCGCCGGGGGCCGCGCGATGAATTTCTCCGCGGCCTTCGGACCGATGTCGCCTTTGGCCACTCGCATCTCGGCATTTTGCCGCAGCGCCGCTGCCGGAGTGAGAAGCGCGACGCAATACGCCCCGAGGACGAGGGCGAGAAACGCGTGCATCCGAAGCACGAGAATGCCGCCGAGGACGATGACCATGCCGCAGCCGAGGATGAGCAGCGGGTTCATCCGGGACGTTTATTTGGCGACGACGCGATAGATATTCACGCTCAGCGGAGCGAGGATGAGTTCGATCTGCGGCGCGCCTTGATCCCACGCGACGTCGAACGTCTGGGGCTGGGTGCCGGGGGCGTCGATCCCCGAAATCGGCAACCGCTGTAGCCGCTGACCCTCGTTGAGCAGCGGCTTGCCGCTCTTTGAAACGAGGCGCATCAGGTGCCCGGGCACGGAAGTCGAACGCGACTTCTCACTCGGACTGAGGACGACGATGACGCTCTGCGCCGTATCGATGGCGCCTCCTTCTTCGATGTAACGCCCGTAGGCGAAGACTCCGTCGTCGGAAGTTTCGCCGCCGTTGTCGGACCAGAGCGGATTGATCTTTCCCGAGGTGAGCGCGGGCAACGTGCGGCGCAGGGCTTCGATCGCGGCGAGGGCGGTGAAGGTGGGCGACTTGCGGATCGCATCGAGCTTCTCCGGATGACCGGCGGGAACAAGCGTGATGCGCCCCGTCTCGGAATCTTTACCGAGCTTTCCGAGCGGGTCCGCGAGCGCCGCTTCGGTGCCGTAATAAAGACACGGAATGCCCTCGACCGTGAGAGCGAGCGCGTCGGCGATCAGATTCTGGCGCTCGGTGATCGGCCCGGAGCGGAAACGGTTCAAGCCGTCGTGATTTTCGATGAAGTTGACCACCTTTTGACGGGCGTTCAGTCCGTCGGGACCGGGAGTCGGATTAAAATTCGGCCGCTCGCTGGTGCCGCCGCCCGCGACGGCGCGGAACGCTTTTTCCAGCGGTTTACTTTCGCCATATGGACCGACGGTGGGGCGGAGATACTCGCGCGCCGCGAAGCAGAAGGTGAAGTTTAGCAGCGAGTCGAGGCACGCCTCGGGGCGCACGGGCCAGTCGAGACGATAGGTGTAGTTGCCGAGATTCTCGGGAGCGCCGTCATAGACTTCGCCGAATAGGAGGAGCGACTTCGTGCGGACGCCGAGCCGGGCGCGGAGACGCTGCGTGAACGTGTCCCAGAACTTGTGGTGGACGTGCTTTACGGTGTCGATCCGCAGCCCGTCGATGCCGATCGTCTCGATGTAAAAGGCGTAGATTTCGACGAACTCATTCACGAGCCGGTCGAAGTGCGCGCTGCCGGGCGCCGTCCACAAATCACGAAGGCTGAAGAAATCGCACTGAACTTCCTCGCCATCGCTTTTCGAGAGGCTGTCGCCGGAGAAACCTTTTCGCCCATACACGGCGAGATCCGACAGCGCGCCCGTGGTGTGGACCTCCCGGTCGAGGATCGTCAGCGGGCCAGCCGGCTCGGCTCGGCGTTGATTCCACGCGGCGTTGTCCGCCCACTGCGCGTTCGCGTAGAAACCGTCCCGTTTGAAAGGCTGAATCCACTCAGCCGCATCGGCGCTGTCGAACTTCCCGTCGCCATTCACGTCATAATAAAAGACGGGACCTGTGTGGTTGAGGACGACATCCTGGATGACCTTGATGCCCTGCGAGTGCGCGAGCGCGACGAAGTCCTTGTAATGCTGCATGTGACCGTCGCGGCTGTCAGGGTAGTCCGTCTTGCCGTCGAGACTTTTTGCGCTCACGAGATGCGGATCGATGTCGAGAAAGTCCTGACCCCAATAACCGTGGTAGCCAGTCTTCGCGCCGCCCAGATCGTAGATCGAATTCCAGACGTTTTTCACCGGAGGCGAAATCCAAAGCGCCGTGATTCCGAGGTCTTTAAAATAACCCCGCTGAAGGGCGAGTTCGAGCCCGCGAAGATCGCCGCCGTGATATTTACCGATGTCCGTTTGCGTTTTGTCGTAAAGCGCCGGGTCGCTCCCCGCCGGGATGTTGTTCGCCGGATCGCCATCGAAGAAACGGTCGGTCAGGGCGAAATAGATCGTGTCCTGATTCCACGGGCGCACGGTGGCCTGGGCTAGAGCCGTGGCAGAAAGCACGACCACGGCGAGCAGTCGCGGGAGGAGGAAAGTCATACAACTTCGTATG
>JAYTDO010000370.1:0-8695 GCA_043735935.1 Chthoniobacteraceae bacterium | reverse complement strand
ACTCGTCGCGGCAATGCCTCTGCTGCCGCCCGGGCACATCGAAAGGCAAATTCGCGTGAATGGCGACGGGCTGCCGCATGTGCTGCTCGTCGAAGCATTGGTCGGCGGTAAATCCATCCGGCCCGAACTCGGCGAACTTTTTGTCGTCGCATCCAGCGACGGCGAGCACTTCCGTTCCCTCCCCCAATTTGACGAGGACTGGACGGACTACGCCAGCAGCCAGCGCGACCGCATCGAACAACTCGAAGCGAAGCGGCGGTGCACCGCGACCGAAGAGGACTACTGGCGGATGCGCCACGAACTCGCGCGCACCAGCGCCCGCCCGGCACCCGCGGTCCCCGCACCGACCGTCGGCATTCCCGCTGAGACCGAAATCGATCGCTTCCTCGCCGTAAAGCTCGCGAAGTCGGGAGCCACTCCGCCTGCGCTGACAGACGATGCCGCTTTCCTGCGTCGCACCTGGCTCGACACCACCGGGCGCGTGCCGCCCGAGCCGGATCTCCGCGCCTTCCTCGCCAGCACAGCATCGGAAAAGCGCGCGCGTGAAATCGACCTCTTGCTCTCCCTCCCCGATTGGGCCGACCACTGGACGAGCTACTGGCAAGACGTCCTCGCTGAAAATCCAAACATTCTCAAAGGCACGCTCAACAACACCGGGCCATTCCGTTGGTGGATTCATGAGGCATTGCTCGACAACATCGGTGTCGATCGCTTCGCCACCGAACTCATCGCCATGGAGGGCAGCCCCAATGGCGGCGGCCCCGCCGGATTCGCCCTCGCCACCCAGAACGATCTGCCGATGGCAGCGAAGGCGCAGATCGTCTCCAGCGCCTTCATGGCGAACCAGATGAAATGCGCGCGTTGCCACGACGCCCCGAATCACCCGTTCGATCAGGCCGATCTTTTCAGCCTCGCCGCGATGCTCGCACGCGCCCCGATCACCGTTCCCTCCTCGTCGCTCACGAAAGGATTATCCACGGTGTCGCGCGTGACGGTCTCGTTGAAACCGGGCGAAAAGATCGCACCTCACTGGCCGCTCGCGAGCGTCGGCGAGCCGCTCCCCAACGTGCTGCGGCGCGCGGGCGACACACGCGAATCCCTCGCCGCCATCCTCACCGATCCGCGCGATGACCGTTTCGCAAAAGTCGCCGTCAACCGTCTCTGGGCGCGACTCATGGGCACCGGCATCGTCGATCCAGTCGACGACTGGGAAAGCGCCACACCCTCGCATCCCGAGCTGCTCGCGTGGCTCGCCCACGAACTCATCGTTCACGACTACGATCTCAAACACGTCGCGAGACTCATCATGAATTCCGCCGCATACCAACGCCTCCCAACCGCCGACGGGACGCGTCGCACCAAGAGCCGCGAGCGGACCTTTGCCTCACCCGCACGACGCCGGATGAGCGCCGAGCAACTCGTCGATTCCCTCTTCGCCATCACCGGCGTCCCACTGGAAAGCGAACAACTCACCTTTGACCCGGAGGCCCGTCAAAATGCGAAAGACCACGCCGATCTCGGCACCCCGAGGCGCGCGTGGGAATTCGCCTCGCTCAGCAACGAGCGCGACCGCCCCGCGCTCGCGAAGCCGCGCGCGAGTGTCGTCACCGACATCCTTTCGACTTTCGGCTGGCGCGAAAGTCGCACCGAACCTCGAAGCGTGCGCGACGACGAAGCGAACGTCCTCCAACCCGCGCTGCTCGCCAACGGCACGCTCGTCGCACGGCTCACGCGCTTGACCGATGACAGTGCCTTCACGGCACTCGCCTTGCGGGATCAACCGCTCGAAGAATGCATCGCCGGAATCTTTCATCGCATCCTCTCGCGCGAACCGTCAGCCGCAGAGATCACCCGCTTCATACTGCTCCTGGCTCCGAATTACGAGACACGCCGGACCAGCTCGCCCGCGGCCCCGCGCAATCCGCGCATCACCAAAGCGGTCTCATGGGCCAGTCATCTAAACCCCGACGCCACGACCACCGTGCTCGCCATCGAAAAGGAAGTCCAAGCCGGACCGACGCCCACCACCCAACTCACCTCCGACTGGCGCGAGCGCATGGAAGACGCCGTCTGGTCGCTGCTCGTTTCTCCCGAATTCGTCCACGTGCCATGAACCACACACGCCGCGATTTTCTCACCAGGACCGCGCTCGCCGCCGGCGCACTCTCACTCCCCGGCTTCGTACACGCCGAAGAAAAGCCGCCGACCGTGCGGCTCGGAAAAGCCGAACAATGCCTCTTCATCTGGCTCGGCGGCGGCATGGCGCAGATCGATACGTTCGATCCCAAGCCGACGCGAGGCGACGGCAAGAAGCAGGCGGGCAGCTTCTACGATTGCATCGACACCGCGATCGCCGGGGTGCAGCTCTGCGAGCACCTCCCGCGAGTGGCGAAAATCTTCGACCGCTTCGTTCCGGTGCGCACGGTCAACCACACCGTGATCGACGAACACGCCGCCGCCGCGAACCGGATGCACACAGGGCGCCCTGTCAGCGGAAGCGTGGTCTATCCCTCACTCGGCTCGATCATCGCTCACGAAAAAGGAGCCGCCGCGAAAGGCGTGCCGCCCTACGTCCTCATCGGCTACCCGAGTGCGACGCGAGGCCCCGGCTTTCTCGGCCCGAAAGCGGGTTACGTTTACCTCACCGACACCGCCAACGGCCCTGCCGGCCTCACGCGCCCGGCGGACATTTCCCGTGACCGCGAGGCGCGGCGCGAAGTTTTGCTGGCGAGCCAGCGCGCTGACTTTATCCGCGAGCACGCGGACGAGCGGATCCTGCGCGACTACGACGAAGCCATTGGCGAAGGATTCAATCTTCAAGGCGGCGATTTCATGAAAGCATTCGCACTCGGCGAAGAGCCCGGCTCGTTACGTGAGGAATACGGCGACGAGTTCGGCCAGCGTTGCCTCCTCGGCCGGCGACTCGTCCAGCGCGGCGTCCGTTTCGTCGAAGTCGGGTTCAATTTGAACTTCGTCAATGGAGCGGGTTGGGACACGCACAACGGCGCGCAAAAGCAGCAACACGAATTGATCAAACGACTCGACCAGGGCGTCGCGGCGCTCGTCGCCGATCTCGAAAAACAGCGGATGCTCGAGAAGACGCTCGTGGTCATCGCGACGGAGTTCGGACGTCCCGCTCAGTTCGACGGAGGCGGCGGCCGCGGTCACTACGGCAAATCATTTTCCTGCGTCCTCGCCGGCGGCGGTCTCCGCACCGGCCAGGCGGTCGGCGCGACGGACGACCTCGCGATGAGCATCGTCGAGGAACCCGTCAGCGTGCCGGACTTGTTCGCCACGATCTTCGCCACGCTCGGCATCAACCCCGCAAAGAACCTGATGGACGGCGAACGGCCGGTGCCGATCACCGACAAAGGCACGCCCGTCGCCAAGCTGTTCGCGTGAGGTGAGCGGCTACTTTCCGCGCCCGTAAAACCGTGCGTGGAGCGCGAGCAACCGGGCCAGTTCGTCGATCGGCTGAGGCGAATCCTCGACTCGCAGATCCACGTAACGATCGTTGTCTCCGCCCGGTCCGCCGTTCGCGCGAACGACGAGGAGCGCCGCGCTTTGCTGGCCGCGTTTGTCGCCGCCGGCCGCCTGGCCTGCCTGCAACGCCGCGAGCAGCCAGTCTGCAAGTTCGCCCATGGCGCTCGCGCGAGCCTTGGTGAAAGCCTCGGCCATCGCCGCGATCACCGGTTCGCCCGCGAGCAGATTTCCCTGAACCGAAAAGCCCGCGCCCTCGCGCTGCCCGGCGAACGCCATACACTCCCCGCCCGTGTGTGCGGCGGTGCGGCCTTGGGCGTCGACGATCGCCACCTGCCGCTGCGCGGAAAGCGGGTCGTCCGCGAGCAGTGCGTCGAGCGCCTCGCGCGGCACCTTTCCGGAGGCGAGCAGCTTCAATCCGTCCGCACCAAAGCTCACCTTGCAACGCGCCTGCGTGGCCACCGCGCCGACACCCGCCCGCGCCCAGGGGACGACGCTTCCCACGCCAAAATATTTACTCTCCACCGCCACGCCCAAATCGCCGGTCGCAGGATCAAACGCGACGATGGAAAACGTATTTACGAGCGGACTCGGCACAGGGCTCGGAGCCAATGCGAGAACCGCGCAGAGCACGGCGAGCCAGCGCGTTTTCATGGTGCAGGAAGCCCGAGAAAAAATCCGAATCCGCGCTGCTGTTTCTGAATAACGACGCCCCGGAGCCGCGTCACGAGCCCGCTTTGATCGTGGATAAAATTTCCCCAGAAAAGGCCGGTCACCGGGTCGACAGTGACGCCGACTTGATCCGCCGCGGGCTGCGGCACCGCGACGAGGTTTCGCGCGTTGATGTTCAGCGCCTTCGTGAACGGCGAGAGAAGCGCGCCATTGTACAATTCAAGTTCCGCATTCCCGCCCGATCCCGTCCTGCCCAGACCCGGAAAGACGCTGTCGTGATCGACCTCCGGCGGCGTGACGTATTTCGAGCCGGCCAAACCGCACTGAATCCCGTCCGCCCAACCACCGGGGTAGCGCAGGCTGTCGAGCGATGGGGGCTTAAACCAGGCGATGCTGTCTGCGTCGAGATCGCTGGCGCCCGCTCGGTCGCGAAACACGACCTGCCCGACGATCCCGCCCTGCCGCGCGTCCGTCACGCTCCAGAGCGGCCAGGCGTTCGCCTTCGTCACCGGCGCACTGCAACTCACGGCGGACCCATCCGCCAGCCTCCCCACCATCGTGGCCTGCCCGCTGGCGCTCAACACGAGGGTGCCGATGCCGTAGCCCTGAGGGTATTCATCCGCGCTGCGTCCCTGCTCTGCCGGTGTCTTCGGCGGAAAAACGAGCGTATACCGCCCTGGGAGATCGATGGGAGTTTGCACGAAGGGCGCGGGCGCGTTCGCCTCCGCGACGTAGAGCGCGGCCGCCGCGGCGAGATGCGCCGTTCGGTTACTCCCCTGCTCCACCACGGTGCCTTCCAGACGCGGAATCCCCCCGGGGCCGAAGACGCGCGAGAAACTCAGGAACGCCTTCGGCATCCCGGCCCGTTTGACCTTCAGGGCAGACCCGCCACTCGCGTCGAACTGAGCGTTTCCATTTGCATCGAATCTCCCTGCCAGCACAAACGCGGACCCGCCCAGCCTCAGCTTCCCTGTAAACAGATCGCCGCCGCTCGCGACGTCGATTTTCCAAGCAGCCCGGAGCGCAAAATCCGTCGTGTCGTCGGCGGCGCTGAGGCCGCGGAAACGACGGACGACGGCATCGCCATTCGCGCCGGAGAGCGCCGCGAGGCAGATCGTGAGAATGAGGAAGCGGGCTCTCATGGATGCGCGCGGAACGTGGCACCGCACCACGCCGCCCGCAACCGCGCAGCCAATGGACGGCACGCGCCGGGTGTGCTTTCTTTGCGCCCCTATGCTCACTTTCACCAAGATGAATGGCGCGGGAAACGACTTCGTGATGCTCGATAATCGCGACGGTCGTCTCGCGCTCGACCAAGCCGCCATCGCCCGCCTGTGCGACCGCCATCGCGGCGTCGGCGGCGACGGCCTGCTGATGGTGGAACCGGCGCAGCATGGCGCGGATTTTCGGATGCGTTATTACAATAGCGACGGCGGCGAGGCGGAGATGTGCGGCAATGGCGCGCGCTGTTTCGCCCGCTACGCCCGCAAGCTGAGCGGTCGCGATGGGGCGATCGCGTTCGAGACGACGGCCGGGGTGATTACCGCGGAGTTCCTCGGCGCAAACGTGCGGATCCAGATGAGCGCGCCGCATTCGCTCGCCCTGGGCACCGCGCTCGAAGCCGCCGGCAAGGCGCTCACCGTGCATTCGCTGAACACCGGCGTGCCACACGCGGTCGTGTTCGTGGACGATCTCGATGCGGTCGACGCACGCGGAATGGGCGCTGCGCTGCGCTACCACACGCACTTCGCGCCGAAGGGCACCAATGTGAATTTCCTCAAACAGACCGGCCCGCAATCCATCGCCATCCGCACCTACGAGCGCGGAGTCGAAGACGAAACGCTGGCCTGCGGGACCGGCATGGTCGCGTGCGCGCTCATCTTTCAAAAGCTGACCGGCGCGGCTTCGCCCGTCTCGGTCGATGTGCGCGGCGGCGATACGCTCGAGATCGCATGGGAGGGCGACTGGCAGAACGTCACGCTCACCGGCCCGGCGGACTTCACCTTCGACGGAAGCGTCGCGCTGTAACCCCGCGGCGGAAAACAGTTCTGTCCAAGCTTCGCGTTCTCACTTAAATCCGGCGTTTCTATGTTTGCAGGGACTTTCACGGCGCTCGTCACGCCGTTTCAAAATGATCAAGTCGATGAAGCCGCGTTTGCTCGCCTCATCGAAGGGCAGGTCGCGGGCGGCATCACCGGCATCGTGCCAGTCGGCACGACCGGAGAATCGCCAACGCTCGACCACGCGGAGCATCTCCGCGTCATCGAACTCGGCGTGAAGCTCGCGGCCGGTCGCTGCAAAGTCATCGGCGGGACGGGCTCCAACTCCACCACCGAAGCCGTCGAGATGACCGTGGCCGCGGAACGCCTCGGCTGCGACGCGGCCCTGCTCGTCGCGCCCTATTACAACAAGCCCTCGCAGGAAGGCCTCTTTCGCCACTACGCAAAAATCGCGGAAGCGACCCCGCTCCCGCTCATTCTCTACAGCATCCCCGGGCGCTGCGGAATCGAGATCGGCGTCGAGACGGTCGTGCGCCTCGCAAACGCCTTCGCGAACATCGTCGCGATCAAGGAAGCCGGCGGTTCCGTCGAGCGGGTGAACGCACTTCGCGCGGTGCTTCCCGAATCTTTCGATATTCTCTCCGGCGACGATTCACTCACGCTGCCCTTCATGGCGAGCGGAGCGAAAGGCGTCATCAGCGTGGCGTCGAACATCGTTCCTCGAGAGGTCAGCGACCTCGTCCGGTCCGCGCTCGCGGGAGATTTCGAATCTGCGCGGCGTCAGCACTTCCGGCTCTACCGGCTGTTCAAGGATCTCTTCATCGAACCGAATCCAGTGCCAACCAAACATGCGCTCGGCCTGCGCGGCGAGATGTCGCCCGAAGTGCGCCTGCCGCTTTGCGAAATGAGCGCGACGAGCGCACACCAGCTCGAAGCGACCCTGCGAGACCTCCAACTGATTCCTTAAATGCCCAACGTCCCTCTCCGCGTGCTCATCAACGGCTCGAAAGGCCGCATGGGCCAGATGCTCATCGCCTGCGCCACTGCGGACCCCGCCCTCATTGTCTCGGCGGAGATCGACATGGGCGACGACTTCGCGGCGGCCGTTTCGAAATGTGATGCGGTGATCGACTTCTCGCATCATGGCATCCTCGAACTCGTCCTCGCCCGTTGCATCGAACATCACAAAGTCTGCGTCATCGGCACCACCGGACACACCGACGGCCAACTCGCCGCACTGAATCACGCCGCTGCACAGATCCCAATCGTCTTCGCACCAAACTACAGCATCGGCGTCAATACGCTCTTTTGGCTCACCCGCCGCGCCGCGGAAATCCTCGGACCCGCATTCGATCTCGAAGTCGTCGAGATGCACCACCGGTTAAAGAAGGACGCGCCAAGCGGAACGGCGAAGAAGCTCGCCGAGATCCTCTGCGAAGTCCGGAAGCTCTCCTACAACGACGACACACTCCATGGCCGCAAGGGAATGATCGGCGCCCGCACCGATGCCGAGATCGGCGTGCATGCCCTCCGCGGCGGCGACGTCGTCGGTGATCATACCGTCATCTACGCCGCGCAGGGCGAACGGGTGGAGCTTTCACACAAGGCATCGAGCCGCGAAACCTTTGCACACGGGGCTCTCCGCGCCGCTCAATGGGCCCACGGAAAACCTGCCGGTCTCTACGACATGCAGGATGTGCTGGGCCTCCGCTAGCCGGATGAGAGCGGGCATCGCCCTCGGTTCAAACGTCGGTGATCGCCTCGAACAACTGCGAGGTGCGCGTCGCGAGTTGATGTCGACGCCAGCCGTCACGGGCCCCGTCCGCGCTTCACGCGTTTATCAAACCGAACCCGTCGGCACCGCCGAAGACGCGGATGCGTTTTTGAACGCGGTGATCGAAGTGGAATTCGACGGACAGCCGGACACGCTGCTCGACGCGCTCCAAATGATCGAAGCGCGGATGGGACGCCCTTCCAAAAGGCCGCGCAACGCCCCGCGCTGCATCGATCTGGATATCCTTTACGCGGGAAACCTCGTCCTTCGCACCGACGAGATCGTCATCCCGCATCCGCGCCTTCACCTCCGACGCTTTGTGCTCGCCCCATTGGCCGATGTGCAGCCGGATCTCGTTCTGCCGGGATTGGAAAAAAGCGTCGGCGACCTACTCGCAGGCTTGCACGATCCTGCAACAGTGGAACTCTTCGCGGAGACGTGGGAACCATGAATGCCGCCATCGAAGAACTTCGCGGAATGAAAGACCGTGGCGAAAAGATCGCCATGCTCACGGCTTACGATTACCCGACGGCACGGCTGCTCGACGAGAGCGCCGTCGATGTCCTCCTTGTCGGCGACAGCCTCGGCATGGTCGTGCTCGGCTATCCGGACACGACTTTCGTGACGATGGATGAAATGGTGCACCACGTCCGGGCCGTGGCTCGCGGAGCGACACGCGCGCCGATCCTGGCGGATCTGCCGATCGGCACCTGCGAGACGCCATCGCGCGCCGTGGAGAACGGCCGCCGACTCATCGCCGCGGGCGCAC
>JAYTDO010000369.1:0-6760 GCA_043735935.1 Chthoniobacteraceae bacterium | reverse complement strand
AGGAATGCCTGGAATGCCCGGCGGGGGAGGCATGGGTGGAATGTCCGGCATGGGAGGCATGGGTGGAGGCAAGTCCGTGGCCTGGACGTTATTGCTGTCGCCGATGGCCTGGCCACCGGTGACCTGACCGCCGAAGAGTGAATCCCGGAGGTTCCAGGCATACATGTAGGCGACGCCGAACGTGGCGAAGTCAGAGAGGCTGTAGGCCATCCCGACTTTGAAACCGCGTGTATTCAACTCACCGGCTGCGAAGTCCGAATCGTTCAGATTCGGGTCAACCGCGCCGAGGCCGGTCTGCCGGTAGTTCGCCAGCACGGACCAGTCGCCCGCCTTTTTGTTCTCGCCGAGTTGGACGCCGAGCAGCCACGCGAAGTCGTCCTCGCTCTTGTGCTGCGAGGGGTTGTTCGCGGCAAAGCGTAGGCCGTAGATGTCCTGCACGCGCTTGGCGCCGTCGATGTTGTAGCTGAAATCCCAATACAATTTGGTCTTCAGATCGCCGAGCTTGAAGCTGACGTCGCCGGGGGCGAGCAGCAGGTTGATGTCCCGCGTCCCAGCGACGCCGGCGGCTGGGTCGTTGAATGCGTTGTTGTTGTTGAGGCCGGAGAGCGAACCGTTGATGTAGGTCAGCCAGGCGGGCGCGAAGGTGACCTTCGTGCCGCCAAACTTATAGCTGCCGATCAACTGCGTCTCAAACAGGTAGGCGTCCGTGCTCGAATCGCTGTCGGGCCCGGCATTCTCCGCGTTGTCGTCATAGATGAACTGGCCCGCGACGAGCGAGAGTTCCCACGGGAGTTCCGACGCGACGACTTCCTTCATCGTCTTGCCGTCCTTCGAGTAGCCGGCGGACGCCGCCTCCGGCGCAACGAGCTTGTGGAAGGCGATGACTTCGGTCGCGCCCGTAGGATTGATGTCCGGGTCCCAAACGAGGTCGGTCGTGTAGAACGGATTGGCGAGCTTGCCGCCGGTGAGCGTCAGCCAGTCGGTCGGCTTCCAGCCCATGTAGGCCTTGCTAATGTAGATGCCGTATTTGTTGAATCCGTCCTGATAAGTCTGGTTGCCACTGTCCGCCGCTTCCTGCGTGGAAAGTTCGACGCCGCCGAAGACGTTCTCGCCGAGCTTGAACTCCGCGTCGAGGCGGAGACGGAAACGCCAGCGGTTCTGCTGGGAGACGTTATTGCCACCACCCTGCGCGCGCGTCAGTTGGTTATCCTTGCTCTCGTATTGAAAGCGTTCGCGGATGTCGCCGTAGATCTTCAGCTCCGACACGGCGGGGCTGAGTTTGATCTTCGACGCGGAGTCGTTGGTGGAGTGCGAGAGTTCCTCGCGTACCGAGTCGGCTTCCTTTTTGGAAAGGACGCCTTTGCGCTGCAGGATGTCGATCAGCGCGGAGTCGTCGGCCGCGGAGGCTGTCGCGACAGCCGATCCGGCCAGGGCGAGCGCCGCAGCGTATTTAAACATGGGGTGGTTTAGCATGGTTTTGGTTTTCTTTGGGTTACGCCGCCGGGGATTTACAGCGACGCGGCAGATCCTTTACCTGAAATGTGACAAACGTGTGACGGAAATGTGACATTTTCGGCAATCCTGCGGCGATTCGACGGATTCCGTGCAAATCCGCGCCCGGCGCCCCCGTGCTAATGGTGCGCGAGGGCCGACGACGCCAGCCCCGGAAGCGCCTTTAACTCCGCGAGGAACCGCTCGTTTTGCTCCCGCGTCCCGATGCTCACCCGGATCCACTCCGGCAGCCCGTAGGCGTTCATGTCGCGGATGATGATCCCCCGCCGCATCAACGCCTGAAAGACCGCCTTTCCGTCGCCGACCCGCACCAGCACAAAGTTCGCGTGGCTCGGCACATACTCCAATCCCATCTCGGCGAACTCCTTCTGCATCGCCTCGCGCCCTTCGATCGTGATGTCCCGCGTCTTCCGCTGGTGTTCGTCGTCGAGGATGCCGGCGAGCGCGCCAGCCTGCGCGATCCCGTTCGCATTGAACGGCTGCCGGGTCTTTTGCAACACGTCGATCAAGCCGGCATTCGCCAGCCCGTACCCGATGCGCAGATTCGCCAGGCCCTGGATCTTTGAGAAAGTCCGGAGCACCACCACATTCCGGCCTTCACGCACGTATTTGAGCGTGTCCGGCGGTTCGGGCAGGAACTCGTAATAGGCCTCATCGAATACGACCACGATGTGCTCCGGCACTCGGGCCATGAAACGATCGATCTCGTCCTGCCCGAGTAACGTGCCGGTCGGATTATTCGGATTAGCGATGAAGATTTCCCTCGTCCGCGGAGTGATGGCCGCGAGCATCCCGTCGAGGTCGTGGGCGAAATTCGGGTCAGGCACCTCGATCGTCCGGGCGCCGAAAAGCGTCGCCATCAGCTTGTAAACCACGAACGCGTGCCGCGCCGCGATGATGTCGTCGCCCGGATTCAGAAACGCCTTTCCGATGAATTCGATGATCTCGTTCGATCCGCATCCGAGGATCACGTTCCCGCGCTCCAGCCCGGTCTTTTTCGCGATCGCTTCGCGCAGGTAATAACCGCCGCCGTCGGGATAAAAATGCGAGCGCTCCAGCATTTCCCGCATCGCCACGAGCGCCTTTGGCGAAGGGCCGAGCGGGTTCTCGTTCGAGGCAAGTTTGATGATCTCGTCGGGGCGCAGGCCCAGTTCGCGGGCCACGTCCTCGATCGGCTTTCCCGGTTCGTAGGAAACGAGGTCGCGGAGCCAAGGGTGGGCATTATTCCAAAGTGACATAGGGGCGGCGAAGCTAGCGCGCGTCAGCCAAAACGCCAGCGCGAGCCTCCCGATAAGCCGACAGCGCCAGCAGCGGCCAGTTGTTCCGATAAAGGTCGTATCGAAGGTAAAAAACGCTTGGAAACCCAGTGCCCGTCGTCTGCGGTTCCGTCCAAGAGCCATCGGCATTCTGCGTCGAAAGCAGATAATCCACCGCGCGACCGACGGTCTTCCCATCCCACTCCGCAGGGTCCGCTGCGAGCAGCCCCATCAGCGCCCACGCCGTCTGCGAAGCGGTGCTTGGCCCTTTGCCCTTCATCTGCGGATCATCGTAACTCGCGCACGTCTCGCCCCATCCGCCGTCTTCGTTTTGGCAACTCGCCAGCCATTCCCGAGCCCGCACGAGCCACGGCTCCCGCATGTCAGTGCCGATCGCGCGGAGGCCGCGCAAGACCTGCCAGGTTCCGTAGATGTAATTCACCCCCCAGCGCCCGTACCACGAGCCGTCGTCCTCCTGCGTCCGCCGGATGTATTCCATCGCCCGCTGGACCGTCGGCAGACCGCGCGAAGTCCCGATGCGACCAAGGAGTTCCAGCACCCGGCCCGTGAGATCGCTGCATGTCGGATCGAGGATCGCGTTATGATCGGCGAAAGGAATATCTTCGAGCCAGCGTTGCGTCACGTCCTTGTCGAACGCCGCCCAACCGCCGTCCGCGCACTGAAAGCTCAACAGCCACGCAAGCGCGCGATCGAACACCGCCGTCCCGCGTCGCCCGGCCCGCGCCAGCGCCAAGAGCACCATCATCGTGTCGTCCGTATCCGGGTAATACTCGTTATTAAACTCGAACGCCCAACCGCTCGGCGAGACGCCGGGATTCCCCACACTCCAGTCCCCGCGGACGCGCACTTCCTTGCTCTCCAGCCATGTGATCGCGCGCGCCAACCGCTCGTCCGCGCCAGAGATCCCACTTTCCAACAACGCCAGGGACGTGATCGCCGTATCCCACACCGGCGACACGCACGGCTGGATGCGAAAGTCCTGCGGATCGTCCACGAACAATGCGGCGAAATCCCGTTTCGCCTTCACCAGCACAGGATCACCGGCCGCTCGCCCGAGCGTCTTCAGCGCGATGAGGCTGTTGAGCATTGCGGGAAAAATCGCCGCCAGTCCGTCGCTGCCCGCGCCCATGCGCTCGATCATCCACTGCTCGGCGAGAGCCAGCGCGCCACCGCGCCACGGCTTCCACGGAAGCTGGTGCGCCCGCTTCAGCAGCCCGTCGCAGGCGAGAAAAAAGTTCGGCCACGACATCCGTGGCCACTGCCAGCGCAGTCCGAGATCGTCCTGCTCCGAGCCCGCTGGATACAGCTCGTGGAGCTGCATCTCAGGCGGCAGTTGGCGCGTGGGTTTGTAGTGATTCAGCACCGCCAGCGGGATCAGCATCGCCCGGCTCCAGGACGAGAGTTTGTAGAGGTTGAAGAACATCCACTTTGGAAAAAACACCATTTCCACCGGCACCGTCGGCAGGTAGCGCCATGGGAATTGGCCGAGCAGCGCGAGGTAGAGCTTCGCGTACGTATTCATGCGTGGGATGCCGCCGAGCCGCAGGATGCACGCACGCGCCTCATGCATCCAGGGCTGCCCCGGCGCATGGCCCGCCAGCTTCAGCGCGAAATACGCCTTCACGCTCGCGTTGATGTCGCTGGGGCCGCCTTCGTAGATATTCCAGCCGCCGTCGGGGAGCTGCCGACGCCGGATGTGGGCCGCGCATTTTTCCTGCAAAACGGCGTCCACCTCTTCCGCCCAGTGCATGTACAGCACAAAATCCGAGCAAAGCGTGCTGTCGACGAAAAGCTCTCCGCACCAAAAACCGTCGGAATGCTGGAGCCGAAAAAGATTTCCCTGCGCGCGGCGAATGGCGGCGGCGAGACGGTCGTTCAACGTGTCGCGCTCGGCGGAATCGGTAAAAGGCACGGCGCAAAATACGAACCGCGATGGGGAGCTGTCCAGCGCACATGCGGATCGCCCCCTCCACATTCCCGGGCAAAGTCGCGGCCGCGCTAACCGCTTGCCAACCGGCGGACTGCGGGGTTTATAGCGGACCCGCGCCGCATGAACCCAAGCATCCTGATCGTCGATGATGAGAAGCACACGCGCGAAGGACTGCGGGCCTCGCTGGAGGACGATTTCGAGGTTTATCTGGCAGCCGACATCGCCGGTGCGCTCCAAGTGCTCGAAGGCGAACATTTCGATCTCGTGCTCACCGACCTGCGGCTCGGCGGCGAGGATGGCATGTCGTTGATCGACAAAGTCCTCGCGCTTCCAAATCCGCCGGTCGTCATCATGATGACGGCCTACGGCAGCGTGGACGCCGCGGTCGAGGCGATGAAAAGGGGCGCCTACGATTTCGTCACGAAGCCGCTGAACATCGACCGGCTCGAAGTACTCATTCACCGAGCGCTACGGAGCCGCGAGACGGAGAAGGAAGTCGTCGAGCTCAAGAAGCAGGTCGATCGGAAATACGGACTCGAAAGACTGATCGGGGAGTCAGCGGTGATGGCGGAGGTCTTCGAGACGATCAAACAAGTCGCGCCGACACGGGCGACCGTGCTCATTCAGGGCGAGAGCGGTACGGGGAAAGAGCTCGTCGCCCAAGCGCTGCACGCGCTCAGCGGTCGCCCGAAGCAGAAATTCGTCGCTGTGCATTGCGCCGCCCTCACCGCCGAGCTGCTCGCGAGCGAGCTTTTCGGCCATGAACGAGGCGCCTTCACCGGCGCGCACGAACGGCGCATCGGGCGCTTCGAGCAAGCGAATGGCGGCACCATTTTTCTCGATGAAATCGGCGAGATCGACGCGCTCACCCAGGTGAAGCTGCTGCGCGTCCTCGGGGAGGAACGCAGCTTTGAACGAGTGGGCAGCAACACTCCCGTGAAAGTGGACGTGCGGCTCGTGGCGGCGACGAACAAGGACCTGGCGAAATTGGTGAGCGAGGGGAAATTCCGCGACGACCTCTTTTTCCGCCTCAGCGTCGTGCCGATCACGCTCCCGTCGCTCCGCGCCCGGAAGGAGGACATCCCGTTGCTCGTGCGCACGTTTTTGAAAAGCATCTCCGAGGAAAATGCGAAGCCAGTCACCGAACTGACCGCCGAGGCGATGCAGGCGATCCTGCGTTACGACTGGCCCGGCAACGTCCGCGAACTACGAACCGCCATCGAGCACGGAGTCGTGATGGCGACGGGACCGAAAGTCAGCCTCCGCGACCTCCCAATGCCCGTCCGGCAAGGCTCGACGACCCTTCAACCCATCCCGAAATGGACCGCGCCCGCCGTGGAGCATTTCAATTTGCAAGCGCAGGAAACGCAGCTAATCCTGCAAGCCCTCGATGAAACCGGCGGCAACGTCACCCACGCCGCCAAAAAGCTCGGGATCAGCCGACGCACCCTCCACCGCAAGATCAACGAGCTAAACCTCCGGCAACCGCCTCCACCTTCCACCGATTTCCCCTCCCAAAATGCCCTCTGAAACCTCCATCCAGGCCATCGTCCACAAGCTCGAAGAAGGGGGCTGGGCCAAATGGATCCGCCGCGCCGTCGTCGTCGCCGCCGTATTGTATATCGTTAATCTTTGGATGTTCAAAGAGAGCGGTTTCAAGGGGCTCAACCACGAGCGCGCAATGGAGCAGGCGCAGATCGCCCGCGAGATCGCCCGCGGCAATGGTTTCTCGACCAAAATGATCCGCCCGGCGGCGCTCTGGCAGTTCAAGGAAAACAAGGGCTCCTTCCCCATCGACAACACCCCCGACACGTATCACGCGCCTCTCAATCCGCTGATTAATTCGGTCTTCCTCCGGCTCACCCGCAGCTCCTGGGAAATGAGTAACAAGGACATCATGTATCCGAGCGACAGCGTGCTCGCTGCAGTCCAGATTGGGTTCTTCCTGCTCGCGGTTCTGGTGAACTACTTCACCGTCTGGCGGCTCTTCGACCAGAAGCTCGCCACGTTCGTGGCGACCATGCTCCTCGTCTGCGAGCGG
>JAYTDO010000368.1:0-4680 GCA_043735935.1 Chthoniobacteraceae bacterium | reverse complement strand
GCATCCGACGATGAGGGGGTAGGGAAGTTTTTTCAACATTGTGACAAACAACTAGTCACAACCCGCTTGCAGTTGAAGCATTATCCTCCCGCCCGCTTCCGGGATCCTTGTGGCGCAGGCTTGCCCGCTTATTTCTTCACTGGCTGATCGAAGACCGGGAGCTGTTCGCCGTAACCGAGTTCCGCCATCTTTTCCTTCGGGATAAATCGGAGCGACGCCGAGTTGATGCAATACCGCAGCCCCGTCGGCTTCGGGCCGTCGTCGAAGACATGGCCGAGATGCGAATCGCCCTTCGCCCCCCGCACCTCCGTGCGCGGTCCGTAGGTGTTGTCGGATTTCTCCTGCACCGCTTCCTTCTTGATCGGCTGCCAGAAGCTCGGCCAGCCCGTGCCGGAATCGAACTTGTGGATCGACGCAAACAGCGGTTCCCCGCTGATCACGTCCACGTAGATGCCGGGCGCGTGGTTGTCCCAGTATTCATTCTTAAATGGCGGCTCCGTCCCGGATTCGCACGCGACGTGAAATTGGGTCGGGGTCAGTTTCTTGCGGAGTTCTTCTTTGGACATTTTCGAGAGGTCTTGAGGTTTGCTGGTGACGGCCGGCGCGACTGGTTTATCGCCGGCGAAGGAAATGACCGCCGCGGTGACGAGCGCCAGGCCGACGGACGAGAGAAAGAAGGGGAGCGATTTCATGTGGGATGTTCTTATATGAATCAGACGCGGATCGTTGGCAAAAATTCCCGCCGTTCAGTTCACCCGTTTCGCGCCGTCGAAACGATCCTGCGTCTGCGCCTCGCGCCGGAGCCGCGTCTTTCCGCTCCGCCACAGCTTGGCCACCGTCACCACCACCACGAAAAGAGGAAGCATCATCAGCACGCGCTGTTTGTTCGGCAAGAAAAGCAGCGCCACCACAAACAGGAACCCGACGATCCACGAAAACATCGCCATCCGGATCGCGAAGAACCGCTCCTCCTTCGTGCGCGATCCCCGCACGCCTCGCTGCGTGCTGAAGACCCCGTAGATGATCAGCCCCGCCAGGATCACGTCGCCGAACTTCATGCCTCTTCCGACGCCGCATCCTGCGCCGACATCAGCGCCAGCGCGCCGGCCGCGTCTTCATCCGCCACCTGCACCCGGCATCCGCCCACCGCATTCGCCAGCAGCCAGTCGATCTGCACCAGGTTTTCATCCTGGAGAAAAGCCGCGATCCCGCCGGCCTCCAGTCGCATCCTCAGCAGATGAGCCTCTTCGGGTTTGTTGAAAGTCGCGATGGTCGTCATGGGCGTGCCTCAACAGACCAGTCCATCGCCTCTCGCGCAAGTTTCCATCGGCTCGCGCATTGACAACCCCGCGCGATGCCGCTCGCTTTGCCGCGCCATGAAAACGCCCTCCCTCCTCGTCGCCCTGCTCGCCCTTTCCGTCGCGACCCGCGCCGAGGAAATCAAGACCGAAACCCTCGCCCTCGGCGCCGCCGCCCCAGACTTCAAGCTCCCCGGCGTCGACGACCGCGACTGGTCGCTCAGCGATTTCAAGGACGCCAAGGCCCTCCTCATCGTCTTCACCTGCGTCCACTGCCCCACCGCCCAGGCTTACGAAGAGCGGCTCAAAAAAATCACCGCCGACTACAAGGACAAAGGCGTCGCCGTCGTCGCCATCTCCCCGAACGATCCCAAATCCGTCCGCCTCGACGAACTCAGCTACACCGACCTCGGCGACTCCTTCCCCGACATGAAACTCCGCGCCGCGGAAAAAGCCTTCAACTTCCCCTTCCTCTACGACGGCGACACCGAGACCGTCTCCCGCGCCTACGGCCCCACCGCCACACCGCACGCCTTCCTCTTCGACGCCGCCCGCAAGCTCCGTTACGTCGGGCGCATCGACGACGCCGAGCGCGAGTCCCTCCTCAAAGTCAGCGACCTCCGCAACGCCATCGACGCCGTCCTCGCCGGCAAACAACCCGAAGTCGCCCAGACCCGCGTCTTCGGCTGCTCCGTCAAATGGGCCGGCAAGGAAGACAGCGTCAAAGCATGGATGGCCAAAGCCGCCCAGGAACCCGTCACCGTCGACCTCATCGACGCCGCCGGCCTCAAAGCCCTCCGCAAAGGCGAAGGCACCAAGATCCGCCTCGTCAACTTCTGGGCCACCTGGTGCGGGCCGTGCCTCATCGAGTTCCCCGACCTCGTCGAGATCAACCGCATGTACCGCGGGCGCGACTTCGAGATGGTCACCGTCTCCACGAATTATCCCGACGAAAAAGACGAAGTCCTCAAGCTCCTCAAAAAGAAGGAAGTCTCCTCAAAAAACCTGCTCTTCGCCTCCGAAAACAAAGACGCCATGGCCGACGCCTTCGAGCCGAAATGGAGCGGCCAGGTCCCTTTCACCATGCTCCTCGGCAAAAACGGCGAAGTCCTCTACCAGCACCTCGAAGGCGCCATCGACCCGCTCGAACTCAAGCGCGCCATCGTCAAAGCGCTCGGTCGCGAGATGGTGAAATGATCCGCCCCGCGCGCCTCCTTTAGACACCCGTGGAAACCTCCGATCCCCGGCCCACCGAGGGCCTCGAAGTCCGCAGCTACTTCGTCCGCGGCCGCAACGCCCTCCTCACCCGCGCCGACTTCGGCGAGCTCTACGTCGACTACTACCTCCACCAGGGCCAGCACGGCTACCAGCACCTCCCCTCCCACGACGGCATGCTGAAGGAAACCCTCGCCGCCCTCATCCTCCACTGCGCCTCCCGCCCCTGGACCGAATCCTGGGCCTGGACCATCCACTTCCAGGAACCGCTCCTCAATCTCTTCGTCTCCGGCGACAACCGCCGCGGCGCCATCACCGGCCAGATCTTCACCGAAGACATCAAAGACGACGGCCGCAGTCTTTTCCTCGCCGACGTCGTCCGCGAGCGCGGCGAACCCCGCCGCAGCTACGTCGAGTTCCAAGGCTCCGACCCCCTCCGCGCCGTCGAACAGTTCTACGCCCAAAGCGAACAACGCCCCGGCCGCTACTTCCAGATCGGCCCCGAAGAAATCGTCATGATCACCGCCCAGCCCCAGTGCGACATCGCCTGGCTCGAGGCCCTCGACGCCGACGCCGTCCGCGCCATCGACCAGGTGGAAACCCTCAGCCTCCTCGAACAGCGTTATTACCGTTGGGACTGCGGGTGCAACCATGAGCGTATGCTCGGCATCCTCGCCCCCCACATGCTCCGCGAGCCCGCCGACCTCTTCGGCGACGAACCCCTCCTCCGCATGAGCTGCCCCCGCTGCGGCGCCCGCTACGTCATCACCCGCGAAGCCCTCGAAGCCCACATCGCCGGCCCCTCCGCCTAGCTTCATGGCGGACGACTACGCCCAGCGCTTCGGCGGCATCGGCCGCCTCTACGGCACCGCCGCCCTCCCCCGCCTCCGCGCCGCCCACGTCTGCATCGTCGGCATCGGCGGCGTCGGCTCCTGGAGCGTCGAAGCCCTCGCCCGCTCCGGCATCGGCGCCCTCACCCTCATCGACCTCGACGACGTCTGCATCACCAACACCAACCGCCAGCTCCCCGCCCTCGACGGCCAGATCGGCCGCCCCAAAGTCCACGCCCTCGCCGACCGCATCCGCCTCATCAATCCCCACTGCCGCATCGAAGCCATCACCGAATTCCTCACCGAATCCACCGCCGACCGCCTCCTCGCCCCCCGCTTCGACTTCCTCATCGACGCCACCGACCGCCTGCACAACAAGTGCATCATCATGACCGGCTGCCAGCAGCGCCACATCCCCGTCCTCACCATCGGCGGCGCAGGGGGTAAACGCGACGGCACCGCCATCCGCGTCAGCGACCTCGCCCATTCCGTCCAGGACGAACTCCTCCGGCAAGTCCGCCGCAAACTCCGGCGCGAATTCGGCTACCCCCGCGACCCCCGCGCCGACTTCGGCATCCCCGCCGTCTGGTCCCCCGAAAAACCCATCTACCCCTGGGCCGACGGCACCTGCAGCGCCGAACCCGAACCCGGCGCCAGCCTCGCCCTCGACTGCGCCAGCGGCTTCGGCACCGCCACCTTCATCACCGGCGCCTTCGGCTTCGCCGCCGCCGGCGAAATCATCCGCCGCCTCGCCCAGCCGCCCGCCTAATCCCAGCCAAGCGCCCGACCCTCGCAAATCCGCCGTGACCCGTCCGATGGGAGCGGAGTGGGGGTGGAGGAAGGTGAGAGGGCAGGTCTCGGGTAGGGTGGGCGTCCCGCCCGCCGGTTCGGGCATCCTGCCCGAACGAACTTCCGCGCCGGAAATACGTACGACGCCCCGCCGCAGCGCGTCCGGTCCGGGGAACGCCGTTGGCGTCCGGCGCCCCGCCGCAGCGCATCCGATCCGGGGAACGCCGTTGGCGTCCGACGCCCCGCCGCAGCGCGTCCGATCCGGGGAACGCCGTTGGCGTCCGACGCCCCGCCGCAGCGCATCCGATCCGGGAACGCCGTTGGCGTACGACGCCCCGCCGCGGCGCGTCCGGTCCGGGAACGCCGTTGGAGTCCGGCGCCCCGCCGCAGCGCGTCCGATCCGGGAACGCCGTTGGCGTCCGGCGCCCCGCCGCGGCGCGTCCGATCCGGGGAACGCCAACGGCGTTCCATCATCCAGCCCAGGGTTGCGAGGCACGAGCTACCCTGGGTTCCCCCCGGAACGTGCGCCAACCCTGAAAGGGTTGCAT
>JAYTDO010000367.1:0-21856 GCA_043735935.1 Chthoniobacteraceae bacterium | reverse complement strand
GTCGACCGAAGCGGACGAAGCTGATTCAGGGAGGAGGCTGCCGGATTTGCCCGCGAGAAGGTCTGGTTTTCCTTCGGAGGGCGGGGGTATGTGGCCCCTCCCGCCCAATGTGTCAATCGCGTGACGACCCGATTTCCAAAAAATTTATCTGATTCCCGTCAATCCCCGACCGCCAGTTCCTCCAGGAGCGCACGGTTCAGCCGGATTCCGGCAAAAAAGTTCTCCAGCGGGAAATTCTCGTTCGGGGCGTGCGCCCGGCAATCCGGCAACGCCAGCCCGAGCAAAAGCGTCTCGGCCCCAAGGACGCGCTTGAAGGTATTAACGATCGGAATGCTGCCGCCTTCCCGGATCAACGCGACCTCTTTCCCCGGAAACGCCCGACGCAACGCGCGTTGCGCCGCCTTCCCGTCCGAAGATTCCGGCTTCATGAGATATGGCTCGCCCGAATGCCCCGGCAAAATCTCAAGCCGGACCCCACGCGGACAGCGCGCCCACAGATGGCTTTCCACCTTCCCGAGCACATCGCCCGGCTCCTGGCCTGGAACCAAACGGAACGTCAGCTTCGCAAACGCCTCCGCCGGCAGCACCGTCTTCGTCCCCACCCCCTGAAAGCCCCCGCCGATGCCATTCACCTCCGCCGTCGGCCGTGCCCAAGTCCGCTCCACCGTCGTGTAGCCGGCTTCGCCGAAAAGCTCGGGCGACCCGGTCACCGCCAGCACCTCGGCATCGCCGAAAGGCAATCCCGCCCAAGCCGTGCGCTCCCACGCCTCCAGCGGAGGTATCCCATCATAGAATCCCGCCACCGCCACCCGGCCCGACTCATCGTGCAAGCTCGCCAGCAGCCGCGCCAGCGCCGTGATCGGGTTCATCACCGCGCCGCCATAAATCCCCGAATGGAGATCCGTCGCCGGCCCTTTCACCTTGAGTTCCATCGCCGCGATACCGCGCAGTCCGTAGGTCAAAGTCGGCAAACCTTTCGCCACCATGCCCGTATCCGAGATCGCGATCACGTCGCACCGCAACTCCTCACGATGCGACTCCAAAAACGCCTCCAGATTCGCGCTGCCGATCTCCTCCTCGCCCTCGATCAGCACGATCAGGTTCACCGGCAATTCGCCCCGCTCCGCCAGCGTCTCCTCGATTCCCAGCACGTGCGCAAAATGCTGGCCCTTGTTGTCCGCCGATCCCCGCGCCACCACATGACCGTCCACGATCCGAGGCTCAAAAGGCGGCCCGTCCCAAAGTTCCAGCGGGTCCACCGGCTGCACGTCGTAGTGCCCGTAAATCATCACCGTCCGTCGCCCCGCCACATGCACATTCCGCGCGACCACCACCGGATGGCCCGGCGTCGGATGCAATTCCGTCGTCAGTCCCATCCCCCGAAGCTTCGCCGCCAGCCAATCCGCACACGCCGCCACATCCGAGGCGCGCGCGGGATCGGTCGAAATGCTCGGGAAACGCAGAAGGGAAAAATATTCGTCAAGTTGGCGCTGATTCATCGCCCAGACGCTACGCATCCGCCCGCGGAAGGAAACCCCCGAGCACCGCACACATAAACAAACTCAGCCTCGCCGAACTCAACCCTCCGTCGTCGACAGCAGTCTCCCCACCCCGCGGTATCTCTCCGCGTGGCACGTCAAAATCACGATCTGCACCTGGGCCGAAAGCCTCTGCAAAAAATCCAGCACGTTCTCGATCCGCAGCGGATCCGTGTTCACCAATACGTCATCCAGGATCAGGCACGGGGGATCATCCGGCGAAAAAGTCAGCGCGATCGCCGCACGAAGCGCCAGCAGCAGTTGCTCGCGTGCGCCCCGCGAAAGCGCCGCGAACGGCACCACCTCAGCGCGGTGTCGGCCCACGCCCTCGATGCCGAGTTCCTCATTGAAAAAGACACGCCGGTCGGCCACCCCGGTCAGCTCGGCAAACGCTGCGCTCAACTTCTCCTCCAGCGGCGCGAGCACCCTCTGGATCGCCGACGCCTGACGCCGCTGGATGAGCTCCGCCGCGAGCCGCGCCGCCCACCCATCCGCTCGCTGCCGCACCACCTCTGCCCGCACCACCTCGATCCTTTCCTCGATCTCACTCGCCCGGGAGTAAATCCCCTCCCCGCCCGCCGCCTCCAACGCACCACGCAACCTCTCCAATTCCCCCGCCTTTCCCTCATAACTCTTCTCGATTTCAGCCACCGCATCTCCCGCCCTCACACTGCGAAGATGCAACTTTTCATGGCCGTCCGGCAGCTTCCTCCGCGCCTCATCCCTGCGCGCCTCGGCAGCCACAAACATGGATTGTGCAGCCGCCTTCGCCGCCGCCAGGCCCTCCACATGCCGAGCCGCGAGCTCAGCCTTTCGCACCAGGAGTTGCTTCGTCCTTTCATCCAGCCGAGTCACTTCCCGCTCCGCCTCGTCATGCGCCCGACGAACCGATTCCAGTGCCGCCCGGGCCGCCTTCGACTCGGTAGCCAATCGCTCTTCAGCCTGCTCATCCTCCCTCACCGACGCCGTGATGCGCTGCTCTTCGCCTTCGAGTTCAGCGAGGGAAAACGCCGATTCTTCGGCACTCGGCGCAAGCGTCGCCCGATGCCGCTCAAGCTCAGCCGCCGCCTGCGCCGCCGCCGCATCACAGGCCGCCAAATCCGCGAACGGATCGAGCCGCGCCCACAACGCCTTTGCCGCCGCGCTGATCTCCTGCGCGATCTGCTCCACGCGGATCAATTGCCCCTCTGCTTCCGCCAAACTGCCAAGCCCGCTCTCCGAAAGCACCGCTTTCAGCTCCGTCTCAGTCCGCTGTTTTTCCCTCGCAAGCGTCGCCGCCTCCACAGAACCCGATACCACTTCGATCCGCCCCCATCCCGCCAGATTCAGCGTCAAAGAACGGTTCGCCTGCAACTCGGCAGCACCCGCGATACGGCGCTCTTCGCCGTCCACCGTCGCCACGACCTCGCCCGCCCCATCGGGCATCAGCGCGACCCTCAGACCCAACCCTTCCAGCTTCGCCCCTGCGTCCAGCGCCACCCGATCGAGTTCGCGCGCCCGCGTCACCATCGACTTCGTGACCGCGGGCAAACGGCTCCGTTCTTGTTCCAGTCGGCGAAGCTCCGACTCCGCCGAATGTGCATGGGCCCGGCGGGACTCGAGCCCAACCGCCTTTTCCTCCCATGTCCTCAATCGCAGCAAACCTCGCACCCGCTCGGAACGCGCCGCGCGCTCCCGGCGATCCTTCCCCAAGCGTTGCGCGTGCGCCTCGATCTTCTCCAAAGCCACCGCACACTTCGGAAGCTCGATCGCCCGCGCATCGCGCGCCGCCATCTGCCGCTCGCGCTCGATCCCGGCAGCAGCGATGGCCTCGTCGACGGACGCGAGCGCAGATTCGTCTTCCCGCACTTTGCTGATCGTCTCTTCGGCTCGAAGGAAATCCGCTGCATGCCGGTCCAGTTCAGCCACGAGTTTTTCCACCGATGCCGCCTCCTCCCGCGCCCGCGCCGCTGCCGTGCGCGAGCTTTCGCGCTCAAGGGCCAGTGACGCCACCTCACGTCCGCATCGTTCGTGGCGGGCTCGTAAATCTTCCAGCGTCGCGCCGCGGGCCTTGATCGTCGCGAGTTCACCCTGCAGCCGTTCCAATTCCGCTTCAGCGACCGCGAGCGCTCCGTCTTTTTTCACTCGACCGGTATCCGTGAAAATCGCGCCCGCCCGCATCCGCAATGCCTCCGCGACCGCGCGGACCGTCGCGTCCAGTTCCACCGTCACCAGCCGACCGCGCGCTGCCTCGCCCGTCGCACCTTCCCAATCGGGCCAGTCCGCAGGCTCATCCTGCCCCGCCCAAAGATATCGCAGCAGCCCCCACGACTCCGGCTTCGCACCGCGACCCTCCATCGCCGGCGCACCGATGATCTTTCGCAACCGCGCGTCGGCCTGGTCGCTCTCCGCGATCCGCTCCCAACCCCCGCCGCTCGCGCGAAACAGCTCGCAAGAACGCCCGTCGAGAAATCGTTTCGACACGCGGTAGCGTTCCCCATCCGCCCGAAAAACGAGCTCGATCCGCGGCGCCAGGGTCGAGCCCGTGGGCCGCATCGCTTCGATCTCCTTCGCCTGCGAGCTGTACTTGTCAAAAAGCGCGCGAGCCAATCCGCGAAGGACTGTCGTTTTGCCCCACTCATTCGGCTGCGCCAAAATATTCAGGCCCGCATCGAACGGCCCGAGTTCCACCCGTTCCCGAAAACGTCCGACCCCCTCCATCGCGACAAATTCAAGTTGCATCGCCGACCTCCCGAAGCGCCCGGAGCAGCAGCCGCTGGGCGCGGAAAAACAGCTTCTCGTCCAGGCATTCCACCGGAATCTCCGTCGCCCGGCTCAGTCCCGCGAGTTCCGCCGCAGGAAGCGAACCCGCACGAAGCACGTCGATCACCTCGCCGAGCATTGGATGCGCCGCACGCATCGCATCGAGTTCCCCGGCCGAAAATGCCGGCGAAGTTTCATCGCGCACGTCAGCGACCATGCACGAAACCAGTCGCTCCCGGAGCGCCGCCATTTCCCCATCCACCTCGATCGGCGACGCCGCACCGACAAGGCGCACCCGGGCAACCGTGCGCGACGGTTCGATCTCCGCTAGCGCAGCCGCAAACCGGATTCGTTCGGCTTCCACATCTTGAAAATCGAAGCTCCATTCGCGCCAGCGCAGTTCCGCGATCGGCACAGCAGTGATGCGCGGCAACGTCCCAGCGCGTTCGATTTCGATCTCGTGGATGTTACCCGCTCCCTGCTCGCTAAAGTCCGTCGGCTCAGGCGCACCCGGCATCAGCATTCGCCCGCCATCGAACAGACGCGCGCTGTGCCAGTGCCCGAGCCCTAGGAAATCCAGCCCCGCCCGCGAGGCCGCATCCAGAGCGATCGGAAAATCGTCGCGAGGGATGTGGCTGCCGATGTCCGGCGAGCCATGCGTGAGCCCGAGCCGGATCGTGTCGGTGGGAAAGCCCGCCGCGAGGTTCGCCAATACGCGGGACGGATCGAGGGCGGATTTTTTTTGAGTGAGCGGATTGACCAGCAGCACGCCGCCCGGCACGTCGTGCGCGGCCGGCGCGGTGCAAAGGCGAAGATGCGGAGGCGGAGACGAGAATGGCGCTCGCGCCCAAATACATCCGGGACCCGTGAATGGATCGTGATTCCCTGGCAGGATGAAAATCGGGATTTTGGCAAAAGCCGAAAGCGTGTCGAATACCTCGCGCACCACGGTCGGCGCGATTTGATCATCCTCAAAAAGGTCACCACCGATCAGCAAAAAGTCGGCGTCAACACTGACGGCATGCTCCAGCGCACGACGCAGCGTCCGAATCCGGGCCGCGCGCAACGCTTCAGCCTGCTGCCCGAACCGCGCGAAACGAGCACCGATCTGCCAATCGGCCGTGTGGATGAACTTCATATCTGACGAGCGCCCGAGGCGGGCGGATTTTCGCCGAAAAACAGCAGCCGCAGGCTGTTTAAAACCACCACCAAAGTACTGCCCTCATGACCGATCACACCCACCGTGAGCGGGATTTTTCCGAGCATCGCAAAGACGACCAGCAAGACGATGACGCCGAGGGAGATTGCGAGATTCTGCCGGATGATGCGACGCGCGCGACGGCTCAGCTCATACGCGCTTAGAAAGTTTTCGAGCCGATCGTGCATCAGGATCACCGCGGCCTGTTCCAGCGCCGCATCGCTTCCGCGCGCCCCCATCGCCACCCCGACATGCGCGGCCGCCAGACTCGGCGCGTCGTTCACACCATCCCCGATCATCGCCGCCTTGCGCCCCTCTTTCCGGAATCCCTCGATGACTTCGAGTTTCTGTTCCGGCTTGAGTTCCCCGCGGACATCATCGAGCCCGAGATCCGCGCGGAGATGATCGGCGGCGCTCTGGCGGTCTCCCGTGAGCACGACGGTCTTGAGCCCGCGCACCTTCAGAGCCTCGATCAAACCACGCGACTCCGAACGGACTTCATCGCGCAGGATCACCCGCCCATAAAGTTCGCCCGCCGAAAGCCAGACCTCGGAGACGCCGATTTTTTCCGGCATCAGGACAGCGGCGCAGACGGCGCGGACGTCATCCGGCAACCACGTCCGGCGGCCGAGACGCACGTCTCGCTCCCCGACCTTGGCGCGGATGCCCATACCAGGAGTCTGCTCAAAGTCGGAAATCTCCTCCGGCTCGAAGCCCCGGCGTTTGGCGTCGCGCACGATCGCGCGGGCGAGTGGGTGCGTGGAATGGCGATCAAGCGAATAGGCGAGCCGCAATACCTCGTCCTCGCGACCCGGCGGAAAACTTTCGACCTTTTCGACACGCAAGTCCCCGCTCGTGAGCGTGCCGGTCTTGTCCATGGCGACGGTGTCGATTTCCGCCAACTGCTCGACAGCAGCACCGCCGCGAAAGAGGATGCCGCGTCGCGCCCCCCAAGCGATCGCCGCAAGGATCGCCGACGGGATCGACAGGACCAGCGCGCACGGCGAAGCCACCACAAGCAGCGTCATGGCGTGGTAAAAAGCGCTCGGCGCGCCGGGCTGCGACTTAAACGGAGCCTGTCCGAACGCCAGCCACCACACGCACCACATCACCACGGTCAATCCAAGGATGGTCACCGTGTAACGGCTTCCAAACTGATCGGTGAACCGCTGGGCCGGAGCCTTGTTGCGTTGTGCTGTTTGGATGAGGTGGATGATCTTTTGCAATGCACTCTCCTGCGCGGGACGAGTGACGACGGCTTCCACCAGGCCGCCAAGGTTCAGCGTGCCGGCCAGCACGGCATCTCCGACGGATTTTTCCACCGGCGTCGCTTCGCCGGTCAGGTTGGATTCGTCCGCGGATGTCGCCCCGTCGACGACTTCTCCATCGACCGGGAACAAGGAGCCGGGCTTGATCCGCAGCCGCTGGCCGGCGGTGAGTTCATCCACGGGCACGATTTGCTCGCTACCGTCCGGCGCGAGGACGAGAGCGGTCTTGGGAGCGGCGTCGAAAAGCGATCGGATCTCGCGTTGAGTGCGCTCCATGGCGAAATGCTCCAGCGCGCCCGAGAACGAAAACAGGAAGAGCAAGACGGAGCCTTCCGCCCAATCCCCGATCGATGCCGCGCCCGCCGCCACCGCGAGCATGAGAAAATGAACGTCGATTTCCCCTTCCCTCAGTTTTTCCCAAGTCTCCTGTACCGTGAACCACGACCCCGCCAGGTACGCCCCGAGGAAGAGCGGCTGCCAGACCAAGCCGGCCAGCCCAAACGCGGCGCACAGGCCGCTGGCGATCAACTGCAGCTTCCACTCGCCTTCATGGTGGTCGTGATCGTGATCGTGATCGTGGGCGTGGTGTTCGTGATTCTCGACCGCGCGCTTACCGAAGCGGGGAAGCCAGCGACACGTGCCTTCGGTGGGAGTTTTCGGTTCGCTCATGGATTGAGGCGCATCATCACCAGAGAAGTGGCCGGACGCCAAGCGCGAGACGCAATTGGACAAGATTCGTGTGGTTTCGTCCGCGCGACGATGGCTAGGTTGGCCTTGTGATCACCGCGTATTTCGTCGAAACCGAATCATCCGAAGAGGCATACTTCCGGGATTCCGCGGGAGAATGGGACGTCTGCTTCGTCCGCTCGCTCGAAGAGGTCGATTCCGATGCGGTCGTCATTTCGACCTTCCTCAATCAGCGCGTCGATCAGGCCTTTCTCGACAGTCACCCGAAACTGCGCTTTCTCACCACCCGTTCGACTTCCACGGATCATCTCGATCCCGATGCCCTGCGTGCGCGGGGCGTCGTCGTTTCGCACGTGCCGCACTATGGGGAAACGACGGTGGCTGAACACACCTTCGCCCTCATCCTCGCGCTCTCGCGCCGGCTCCGCGAGGTGATGAATACCCAGGCCACGACCAAGCGGTTTTCCTACGAGGACACGCGGGGCTCGGATCTTTCGGGGAAGACGCTCGGCATTATCGGCATGGGTCAAATCGGGCAGCGCGTCACGGCACTCGCGCGCGCATTTCAAATGGAGGTGCTGGCGTCGGACGTGGACGAACCGGACGATCTCGCGCGCCGGCTCGGATTCCATTTCGTCTCGCTGGAGGACCTTCTCGCGCGCTCCGACATCATCTCGCTCCATGCGACCCTCTCCCCTCGCACCTATCACATCCTGAATGCAGAGGCGTTCGCGCGGTGCAAACGCGGGGTGCTCGTCGTCAACACGGCGCGAGGCGCACTCATCGACACGCAGGCGCTGCGCGATTCGCTGGAATCCGGAGTGGTCGGCGGGGCGGGCCTCGATGTTTTGCAGGACGAACGCGTGCTGCGCGACACCGCGACCAGGATCATCGCGAGCGACATTATCAAACATCTGCGATCCGATGCCCTCGCGAATGAGGAACGCGATGCCGACCGCGTCGGGGAGTTGCAGGAGCTGATGATGGGCGACGCGATGCTGCAGCGATCGAACGTCATTTTTACCCCGCACGTTGCATTTAACAGCGTCGAAGCCGTCGCGCGGCGAAACGAAGTCACCAACGAGAACATCGCGGCCTTCATCGCAGGAAAACCGATCAACTGCATCGAATGAGCACTCCGCATTCTCCTGTCGACATGCACGTGCACCTCGTCGGGAACGGGCTTCGCGGAAGCGGCTGCTGGCTGCACCTCGCGTGGACACGCCGGCCGCTCGCTGCCTGGATGGCGAGCCACATCGGGATGCCCGTGCGTTTCAACGACCCTCTATGGGACGAGGTCTACGTGGCCCATCTCGCACGGCTCGTTCGGGAGTCTTCGCTGAGCGCCGCGGTGCTGCTCGCGCAAGACGAAGTGTATCATCCCGACGGACGGAAAATGGAGGGATTCGGATCATTCTACGTCCCGAATGACTACGTCTTCAAAGTCGCTCGCGAGCATCCGGAATTTCTCCCCGCATGCTCCATTCACCCTGCACGCGCCGACGCCCTCGATGAACTCGATCGCTGCCTTGAAGCGGGCGCCGTGGCCATGAAATGCCTGCCGAACTGCCACAACATCGACTGCAACGACCCGCGTTACCGCCCCTTTTGGAAACGAATGGCGGAGGCCGGCCTGCCACTGCTCGCGCACACCGGAGGCGAACACACGGTGCCCGTCATCGAGGCGAAATATGCCGACCCGCGAGTGCTCCGACTGCCGCTCGAATGCGGCGTCAACGTGATCGCCGCCCATTGCGCGACCAAGAGCGGCCTGCTCGATCCCGAATACTTTTTCGTCCTCGCTGAGATGTTTTCCGAACACCCAAATCTTTACGCGGACACCAGCGCGTTCAACGTCCCGCTCCGCGGCCGCTACGTCCGGGAGTGCCTCACCGAGAAGCTCGCGCCGCGTCTCGTGCACGGGAGCGATTTTCCGGTTCCCGTGCTCGGCCACTGGCGATGGATGCAGGGTTTGATGAGCACGTCGGACCTCCGCCGCTGCCAGGCGATCGATAATGTGATCGAGCGCGACTATCAGTTGAAACTCGCGTGGGGATTTCCACCCGAACACTTCACACGCGTCCACGCCATTTTGCGCCGCCCCGCGCCGACCCCGAATCCCACGCAATAATGGATGTTCGCCGTTTCCGCCGGCTCGCTGCCACGCCGTTCGTATTGAGCATCGTCTTCGTCGCGAGCTGTAAACCCGCCTCCAGACCTGCGGTGGTCGGCCCGCCCTCGGTGGCGATTTATGAAGCGCGCGGAGTTTTGCAGGAAATGCGCGAAGAAGGGCGTCGAGCGTTGATCGCGCATGAGGCGATCGAGGGTTACATGGACGCGATGACGATGGAGTTCGACACCGCGGATGCGGCGGAGTTTCGAGACTTGTTGCCCGGGGACGTTATTACGTTTCGGCTATCCGTGACGGACGATCGCGGATGGATCGAGCACGCCCGCAAGGTCGGCCACACCGCCCCTCTGCCTCCACCCGAAACGCTCGAAAGTCTGCCGCCGGGGTCGCCGCTGCCCGATTGCGCCTTCACCAACTCCCGCGGCGAGACGCAGCGACTCAGCGACTTCAAAGGCCGTGCACTCGCGTTCACCTTCATCTTCACCCGCTGTCCGTTTCCCGATTTCTGTCCGCTGATGAATCGCAATTTCATGGCCGCACGCGAAGCGCTGGCCGCCGGGACGAGAACCGAATGGCACCTGTTATCGCTCTCGTTCGATCCCGATTACGACACGCCCGAACGCCTGGCGACCTACGCTGCACCCTACCGTCCCGACCCGGCCCACTGGACGTTCGCGACCGGTCGCGCCGAAGAGATCCGGGGGCTGGGCAAGGCGTTTGGGCTCGCCATTTCGAGCACCGGCGTACCGACCGATCATAACCTTCGGACGGTCGTCGTCGACGCGGCGGGACGCGTGCAAAAAGTGTTCGTCGGAAACGCGTGGAAGGCCGACGAACTGGTCTCCGAACTGCGCAGGGCGATGGACGCCGGGCGCTGAAAGTTCGCTGCGTTTTACGAGCGACGGCGGACGATCGCGAGCGTGCCGATGGCCAGCGCCGCAAGCAACGCGACGCTTCCGGGTTCGGGCACGACGACGAACGAACCGCGCGCGTTATTGGTCACGGTGGCCGGATTTGCGGAAAGGATGTAGTCGGCGAGATTGGTCGTGCTCGGTGCCGCGGCTCCGTTGAATTTCAACGCCTGCGCGAAACCCGATCCGATCGGAGGAGCCACGGTCGCAGCTCCGAAATTGCCGTCCGCATCGTTCGCCGTCGAACCGGTATTGCTCCCGGCGTAACTACCAAAAGCAAGCGACCAGTAAATGGTTCCATTGTCCTGCTCGAAGGTGATCTTTCCTCCACTGAGATAGCTCGCGGGGACGACATTCGTGAGCGTGAAGTCTTTGTTATAGCCGGAGACGGACGCCATGATCGTATTGAACGACGACGACGCGAGAAGAATCCTGTCGCCGGTGGCGCCATTGCCTACGTCGGTCGTCATGTCGACGAGGAGCACCGGATTCGCGCCGTTCGCATCCCAAGCCCGGACCCGCGAAAGGCTGACAAACGTTTGACCGGGGTTGATCATACGCAACTGAATGGCCTGCGCCGAGGTATCGCCGTTCACAGCGCCGATGAACTGTTCGATTTGCATCACGTGAAATCCCGCGCGGGCGGGGGTCGAGAGCAGTGCGACGGCAAGTGCGATAGGTGCGACGAATTGGAGTTTCATAAGTATTACGGGTTGGGGAACTTTGGGGTTCTACTGACGCCTTTGAACGACGGCAATCACAATTTTCAACACCTGCACGAAGCTGGCGCGATCGGCCCCACGTGTGTATGGGAACGCCGCACATGAGTCATTCCACCCCCGCCACGAGCCGTTTCGCGCGCTGGCTCCTGCTCCTCGGCGCTGTCGGCATTCCGTTGAGTTTGCTTTGGGATTATTCGTGGGAATCCACCATCGGCATCGACCTCGCGCTTTCGCCGCCGCATATCGCCAATTACGCGGCGGTCGCGATCGCGGCCCTCGCAGCACTCGGGTCCATTCGCGGAGCGGGCGTGGAAGCAGCCGGCGTCCGGCTTGGCCGCGTGGAAGCGCCGCTCGGTTCGTGGCTGGCTTTGTGGGGCGCGATCGCCTTCGCCACGGCATTCCTTTTCGACCGCTGGTGGCAGGCTGGATACGGGCTCGCGGCGGGCATCTGGCATCCGCCGCAGTTGTTGAAAGCCGCGGCGTTCTTCGCCATCACGATCGGTGCCTGGCTCGCGTGGGGGCGGCGCGGCGCGGAGTCGCTCGCGGCAGGGACGGTACTCGCGATGGTGTTCATGGTCAGCCTCGCGGTGCATTTCGCAAACCGCCAGCACTCGGCCGCGTTTTACCAGGTCGCTTGCGCTGGTTACCTCATCGTCCTCGTCGCCGTCGCAGTGTCCGGACGAGCGCGCTTTTCCGCCACGACAGCCGCGCTCGCCGGCATGCTGCTCGTCGCCGCGACCGTGTGGGTTTTCCCTCTCTTGCCGGGCTCGCCGCAGGTGGCGCCGATCTACCACCCGCGCGATCACCTGCTCCCGCCCCCGTTTCCCCCGCTCCTATTCATCCCCGCCCTAGCCCTCGACGCGCTACTCCGCCTCTTCCCGGGACGGAAGCCGCGTCCGCACGGTTGGGCTACGGCCACCGAGTCCGGCCTCGCGTTTTTCGCCGTTCTCCTCGCGGTGCAGTGGCCGTTCTCGCGATTCCTCCTGTCGCCCGGCGCCGATCATTGGTTTTTCGCCGGCGGCGGAAAGCAGTGGCCTTTCTTCCTTCACATCGCACGCGGCGCGGAGACGGACTTTTGGAAAATGCCGGGCGATGATTTCAATCTGCTCGGCATCCTCATCGCCGCCGCGCTCGCGGTCGTCGCCGCGCGGATCGGCCTCGCCATCGGCGGCTGGATGCAGCGCCTCCGCCGATGAGCCGCCGCCTCCTCGCGCTGCTCGCCGCGTTCTTCGTGCTCGCCCTCCATTCCGGCGCTCACGTCGGCAGCCCGAATATCTTCTTTGAGGGCGACGCCGGTCCGCATCGGGTCCGCGTCGTGATCCGGCCTCCGGCCACGCTCCCCGGCATCGCACAAGTCGACATCCACGCTCCGGCGGACGCGGCGGTGTCGGTGCAAGCCGCGCCCTGGGCTGCAGGAGACGAGATCGCCGCCGCGCCGATCAGCGCCTCGCTCGTGCCCGGCGGCGACGGTCTTTTCAATGCGCCGATCTGGCTCCTGACCGCCGACTCGTATCGGCTCCGGGTGAATGTCGAGAATCCAAGCGGACATGGCAGCGTCTCGGTGCCGATCAACTCGGCCGCAACCCGCCTGCCCACCATGCCCCCGGCTCTCGGCATCACGCTCATCGCTCTCGGCTCGTTTCTCATCGCCGCCGCCATCCTCCTCGCGAGGGCGGCTGCTCGCGACGCCACCCGTGATGCCGGTCTCCCGGCCAGTCCTTCCGACCGGTGGCTCGGCCGCCGCACAGCCGCCGTTGCAGCCCTGCTACTGGCCGCCGCCCTCGCCGGAGGCGCCGCTCGCTGGCGCACGCTCGACGCCAATTTCCGCAACAACGCGCTATACAAACCGATCCCCGTCACCGCAACCATCCGCACCGAAGGTGACCTTCACCTTCTGCGCCTCACTCCGCCCGCCGAATCCGCCGCGACTGCCGCGTGGGACACCCTCGTCACCGACCACGGCAAATTGATGCACCTGTTCCTCCTGCGCGAACCGGACTTCACGGCGTTCGCGCACCTTCATCCAGTCCGGCGCGACCCTTTCACTTTTGAAAACGTGCTCCCTCCCCTGCCCGCCGGGAGCTACCGGCTCTACGCAGAGATCACGCACGAAAACGGCTTGAGCCAAACGCTCACCACTTCCGTCGTGCTGCCAGCGCCGCGCGGCGCCACTCCCGCACCGATGAGCACCTGGAACATGGCGAACGAAGTCTGGTGCCAATCGCCGATCATCCCCACGGGCAATGCCGCGCAACCCTTCACCCTCGACGCCGACGACTCCTGGCACGGCAGCCCGCCGCCCGCGCCCGCGCCGGACACTCGCACCCAGGTCAGCCCGCTCATGGGCGGTGGAAAGATGATCTTTGAAAACGCGGGAGGCCTCGTGGAAAACCGCGAAACCTCCCTGCGATTCACCGTGCTCGACCCGGGCGGCCGCCGGCTCCAGTTGCAGACTTACATGGGCATGGCCGGGCACGCCGTCATCCGCCGCGCGGACGGCGAAGTCTTTGTGCACCTTCATCCGAGCGGCAGCGTCTCGATGGCCGCCGAGCGACTCCTCGCGCAACGCGATGCCCCCGGCGGGATCCTCCCGACCGCGCCGCTGCCGGGTGGCGTCGAAGAAGTCACCTTCCCATATGCGTTCCCGCGCCCCGGCCCGTACCGGCTCTGGATTCAAGTCCGAATCGGCGGGCGCGTCCTCACCGGCGTCTTCGACATCTCGGTCGCGCCCGCGAGTTAGTTTTTAGTCCGTGTCGCCCGACCCTGCGCCGCTCATCGTCTTCTCCGCGTGAAAAAATCTGCTCCACCCAAATCCGTCACACCACCCGAGCACGCTCCGCATTCGCGGGTGCTCATCTTTGTCGATGAATCCAACATCACCAGCTCCGCAAAGGCCGCCAACCGCAAGCTCGACTGGCTCCAACTCCGCGACTTCCTCGCCGGCCCGCGCGAGCTGATCGAGATGGTCGTCTACGCCGGGCTCCCTCCCGCGATGACGGAATGGCAGGCCGAGCGGGACAAGAAAAACAAGTTCCTCCACTGGCTGCGATCGCATGGATTCCTGGTGGTGACGAAGGACGGGGCGCCCGGCGCAGAAGCGCACTACAAGGCCAACGTCGATGTCTTGATGGCGATCGATGCCGTGGATCTTTCTTCCGAAATCCGTCCGGACACCGTCGTCCTCGTCACCGGCGACGCCGACTTCGCGGAACTCGCCATTCGCCTGCGCCGACGCGGCATCCGCGTTGAAGTCGCATCCGTGGCTCAGAATCTGGGCGCAGGACTAAAGACATCTGCAAACGCTGTCATCGACCTCGCGCCGCTGCTGGCGACCTTCGAGGCGCTCGCCTAGCCGAGCGATCCGTTAGCGCAAGATTTCCCCCTTCGTCACGTCGCCCGGGACGTCGAGGATCTGAATCTGGTTGATGGTCTTGAAATGCGCGTGGTCGTCGAACTGCCAGACCACTTTCTTGTCCCGCGTGACTTCGAAAAACTGCGGCTGCTCGCCGATGTGTCCGTGACCGAGATAATTGCAGAACACCGTGTTTCCATTCGGCAACCGCTGGCAGCCGCCCATGAGCCTCAGCGGGTTGCCGGGCAGATCGCTCTCGTTCAGCTCCCAAACCACCCGCTCCTGCGCGTCGATCTCGATGGCCTTGTGCCCGTCGCCACACGTGATCAGCAAATGATCGTCCGCAAGTTTCAGCACCTCGTGCGGATCACCCGGGACCTTGATTTCACGCAGCACCTTACCGTCCGCATCCAGTTCCACCACCTTCCCCTCTCCCTTGAAGCACACGAGATAATGGCCGTCCTTCGTCTTTCGCGTCCCGCGGTATTGGTTATGCAGCTTCACCGCCGGATCGGTGGAAAGCTTGATCTCCTTGGCAATTTCCCCGGCTCGGTCCACCTCGATGATCCGACTCGTCCCGCCCTCGACGACCAGCACGTTTCCATCCGGCAACGGCTGGCACGCATGAACCTCGCAATTTGCCGGCGCCTTGTATTCCCACACGACCTCCTTCGCCCGCGTCATCTCCTTCGCGCCCGCGACGTAGGCGAAAAGGTAGTTGCCATTCGGCAGCCGCCAGCAGTCCTGCGGACTCTTCGCCTCAGTCTCCCATTCGATCGTGCCCTCCGCACCGACAACGCAGACCCTGCCACCGTTGTAGTCGCAGCAGAGAAACGGATGCGCGCCTTCGGCGGAGAAAAACGCGCTGACAAAAAGGGTGAACGAACAAGCTGCGAGTCGGGAGAACATGAAGGCGATGATGGCGAAATCCCCGGCGCGCACCACCGCGAAGTTGATCGTCGCGAATCCGGCCTCACAGCACCGCATCATTTCAAACCTCGCCTCCTGCGCCCTGCCCAAGAAGGATGGTCGACCGATGATGAATGACGACAAACTGCTCGTGACTCGCCGTTCCGCCTTCAATGAAATCCGAGTCACCGAGGATGCATACGGGATACGGATGCTGACTTTCGGCGAAAGCGTCGCTTTCCAAAGCATCATCGACCTCGAAAACCCCCGCTCCCTCGCGCTCGACTACGCACGGCTCTTGCCGGCGTGTCTCGCGTTCGTCCGCGATCCACGCCGGATCTTGTTCGTCGGCCTCGGGGGAGGCACGCTGCCGCGCTTCTTTCGCAGTCACTTTCCGCTGTGGAGCATCGACATCGTGGAGATCGATCCGGTGGTCGCGGAAGTCGCCAGGTCCCACTGCGGCTTTCAAGAGGACGCGACGATGCGCGTCCATATCGCGGACGGCCGGGACTTCATCGAGGCCAGTCCAGGCGGATATGACATGATCGTCTTGGATGGCTTCGACATCGAATCCATCCCGACGCATCTCACGACCGAGGAATTCCTCGCCGCCGTACGCCGGGCACTGTCCCCCCAAGGCATCGCCGTCGCCAATGTGTGGGGCCACCGACTCAATGACATCTACCCGAGCATGCTGCTCACATATCGCTCGGTGTTCGATCAAGTCTACGTTTTCGACGTCCCGGGACCCGGCACAAAGCTCCTCGTCGCACTCCCATTTCAAAAAACGATCACCCGCGCTGAAGTCCTCGCGCAAGTCCTGGATCTCGCCGTGAAAAACATCTTCGAATACGATCTGGCCGCCGAAATCACCGGCTTTCAAAGCGCCGATCTCGAACCACGCCAAGCCGGCAGAATCCTCCGAGACTGAAACACCGGGAGCGACGCCGCTACGCGGCGATCGCGGAGTCGCCCGCGAGTTTGCCATCGTCCCCGACACGCCGTTCCGCCGGAGGAAGCGGCAGCACCACGCCAAACGTAGTGCCCGATCCCGGCGCGGTTTGGAACTGGCGCGTACCGCCGTGTCTTTCGAGGATCCGCATGGCGATCGAGAGCCCCAGCCCGGTGCCTACAGGCTTGGTGGTGAAAAATGGATCAAAGAGACGCTCCTGCACGTCGGCCGGGATTCCGCGGCCAGTGTCGCTGACCTCGATCACGACGACCTCTTGCAACCGTCCCTTGAGGGGCAGGCGGTCCCGCCGCGTCGAAGGGTGATACGCCCGAGCAAGCGGGGGATACCCACTCCCAAAATTGGCGACCGAAATCGGGTTGACCGCGCTCGACGGCGTCATTGCACTGGAAACGGACTCATTCTCCACTCCGAGGGCGCAGCCAAAATGAACTCGACTCGCAGCGCCATCGCCTTCAAATCGCGCGCAGCCCGCATCGCTCACGTGCGCACTCCGTTGCCCCGTTTAGATGAGCAACGGAACGCTGCGATTTGGAAGCGGTTGACCGCGGTGAGTTCTGCTCCAAGATCGCAGCCTGACTCAAGCGCGGCTCGATTCACCACATCCCGTTTTATGCAAATGACGACGCGCCTCGCTTACCTTACGGCAGCCCTGTTCGGTCTGCTCAGTTTGCCCTCGCCGGAGCTTCACGCGGCGAGCGAGGTCGGTGTGCCTATCAGCTATGAATTGCCCGCGGACGGGCCGCTGCCCAAGACCTATCGGGTCACACTCGCGATTGTGGACGCGAAGAACCCGGATTGGATCGTGAGCCAGTTTGCGTGCGGGGTGGCGCGGACGGTGACGAAGGAGAACGGCGGGAAGTTTTCCGAAACGTGGGACGGCCTGGACGACAATTTCATGCCCGTGCCGCCCGGAGATTACGCGGTGAAAGGCATCTTGATGCCGGCGCGCGAATGGGTGGTGGACAAGGAATGGCACACCGTCACGCCTCGCTTTGTCACAGGCGCTTCGACGTGGCTGCCATCGCCGGCGGAATGGCAGGTTGATGAGCCATTCAGCGGTGACCCGGTGAACGCGCCGGTGGGCGACATCGCCGTCGGCGAGAATGGCGTCGCCGTCTTTTACTGGAGCTATCTCGAGAACGGGACAAACAACCCGATGTTCGATTTGAAGAAGCCGCCCGG
Source organism: Chthoniobacteraceae bacterium (assembly GCA_043735935.1). Taxonomy (GTDB): domain Bacteria; phylum Verrucomicrobiota; class Verrucomicrobiia; order Chthoniobacterales; family Chthoniobacteraceae; genus JANLQB01. The sequence continues at coordinate 4,243 of JAYTDO010000367.1, read as the reverse complement.
GCTCGGGCAATTCATTCGCTCGTTCCCCTCCGGCGGCGCGGGCGGTGGCACGGCGACGGCGACGGATGGCGAAACGGTGTGGAGTTTCTGCAACGAGGGCGGGATGAAATACGTGTATCGCGCGGACCAGCAATCCTTCGGCAAAAGCGAGGGTGCGAATCGGCGCAACGGCTACGTGCCGGACGGTTGGGTGACTTCGATGGCGGCGTGGCGGAACGGCGGGGACTCGTTCGTCGCTGTGGCACAGCGAGGGAAGATTATCGAGAAAAAGCAGGGACATTATTCGGAAAGCCCGACCGAGTTCGCGAACAAGATCACGCTGCACGACGGCCGCGACGGCAAGTTGCTCGGCGAGATCTCCATCGATCGTCCGCGGAGCGTTACGGTGCGCGACGGCGTGCTCTACGCGCTGCATGCCGAGGGTGAAGGCTCGGCCGTGAGCGCTGTCGGCGTCGGCGCAGGCGCGGCGGAGGGAAAGTGGGAGCGTGTGTTTGCGGTGCCTGCGGACATCAAGCCATTCGACATGAAGGTGGACGGCCACGGCCGCTTTTACCTCAGCGACGAAGCGGCGAACCACGTCTACCAGCTCAGCCGCGCGGGCAAGGTGCTGCTGACCATTGGCAAGCTCGATGGGCAGAAGCCCGGGAGCTACGATCCGCTCACGCTCATGGCCCCGGGCAAACTCGCGACGTGGGCCGATCCGGAAGGGCAGGATCGCATCCTGATTGTCGAGAACGCCGGGCCGAATCGCATCGCCGAGTGGGGCGCGGACGGAAAGTTGATCCGCGAGTTTCTCACGCTGCAGACGAAGGCGAACGACGGTTACATGATCGATCCCGAGCATCCGACGCACGTCTATATTCCCGGACAGCAAGGCTGGCTCACGCGCTTCCGGGTCGATTACGAGAAAGGCACTTGGACGACCGACGCAGTGTGGCCGCTGCCGGAGGACCCGCGCGCGCATGGGCTCACCAAACCGCGGCTGGTGCGCACGCACGGCGGGCTCTTTTTCGCCGGCGCCGCGGGCGCGCGCGAGGATGCGTTCAACGTCTTCCGACTCGGCGACGACGGCTTGAAACTCTCCGCCGCGATCATGCGCCAGCGGACTGAAGTGAGCAAACCGGGCGACTTTTTTCTTTGGCACGACGCGAACGGCGACGGGCGTGTCGGCGACGATGAAATGAACCCGACGACGCTCCCCGGCTTCCTCTTCACCTACCACGGCCAGAACTGGAGCGATGATCTTTCCTTCCTCGCGATGGGGCAGGGCTCGCGCAGCCTGTGGGAACTCGCGCCTGCCGGATTCGACGCGCACGGCAATCCCATTTTCAAGGAATGGCAGAAGCTGCTCACCGACCCGATGTTCACCGCCCGCGCCGAGGGCACCGCGGATGCGCTGCATGGTGGCAACGAGCTTGCCGACAAATTCGAGAGCGACTGGATGCAGACCGACGGCACGCGCGCCGGAGGCTTTTACGTGCAGGCGCGCGGCGGCCCGAACTTCAGCGCCAATGCGGGTCCGCAACACAAAATCTCGCGCTATGTGCCGGATGGAAACGGCGGCTTCCAACTCAAGTGGCGCACCGGCCGCACGGCGATGCAGCGGAATGCGAGTCCCGGCGAAGTGTATGGCGCGATGCGCATTCGCAAGCCGGTCAACGGCCTGCTCAGCGTGATCGATCAGTCGCGCTGCGGCGTGCTGCTTTTCAATGAAGATGGGCTTTACGTAGACACCGTTTTCCCGGACGAACACCGGGTCAGCCGGAAGGACGCCGGACTCTATGTGCTGCCTGGCGAGTTCTTCGTCGGCGACGTTTTCGGTAATCGCGAGAACGGCAAAATCTACTTCGCGATGGGCAAGGACACGCCGCTCATTTTCGAGGCGGAAGGCTGGTCGCTGACGGAGAATCCGGCGCGTCCGCTGACGACGCTGCAACGCAAGGTGAACATCGCCGCGGCGCAAATCGCGACGCCGCCCGACATCGCGCTCAGCGTGCGCGGCGGGGCGGGCGTGGCGAAATATGCGCGGTTCGCTCCCGCGCTCGGCGACGTCGCGCTGGACGGTTCGATGAGCGGCTGGGAGTCGAGCGAGCCGGTGCGTTTTCAAGCCGACAAAGATCAGACCGTGGAAGTGCGCTGCCTTTACCGGCCCGAGCAGATTTTCCTGCGCTGGCACGCGCGGATGCCCGGGAAGTTCGAGCCGAAACCGCTGCCCCCGCTCGCGCGCATTTTCACGCACGATCAACTCGCCGACACGCTCAGTTTCTACATCCAGGGGGATCCGAATGCGAAGCCGAACGGTGCGCCCGGCGGGCGTCCGGGTGACGTGCGTTTCGTATTCGGCGTCTTTGGAAAGGGCGGCGCGCCGCAGCCCGTCGGCGTCGGGATGTATCCGCAGTGGTCGGGACCCGCGAAACCGTCGCCGCAGATTTACCGCACGCCCGTCGGCGTCGCCACGTTCGCCCATGTGGGCGCGGTCGAGGGCGCGCAGCTTTTCCATAAGACCGACGACGACGGGAAAGGCTTTGTCTTCGTCGGGGTGATTCCGCGGACGGCGATTCCGCAGATGAAGACGCCCTTCGCTGGCGGGCTGCGCACGCTCGTGAATTTCGAGGCGACCTTCGCGGGCCACAGCAAATTCTGGTGGGCGAACAGCGACGGCTCCGCAAGCCGGGAAACGTACGACGAACCGACCGAGGCGCGGCTTTATCCCGGCTCCTGGGCACCCGCGGATTTCCAAGGGCTCGACCACGGCGTGCTCGTGCAGCATTGGCTGCGGTGCGGACCGTTCGGCGGACCGGGCGCGGAGAAGTTCAAGGACGATCCGAACGGCGTCATCGCGGGCACCACGATCGAGATGAAAAAGGCGGTGCGGGAATTCTGCGAAGCCGCGACTTATCCGCCCGATTCGGGGATGGTCGATCTCGATGCTCGCTACACCGGCGATCAGGTCCGCGGTTATTGGAAAGACCCCGGCGAAGTCCGTTGGAAATCCGCCAGCACGAACCCGCTCGACACGCGCATCACGCTCGGAGGCGGCGGGCAGGTCTGGTACGGCGCCACGTGGGTCTACGCGCCAGCGGCGACCGAGGTGGAGTTTCAGTTTCAAAATCACCCGATGAGTTACCCGCGCTGGACGCTGAATGGTGAAGCCGTCCCGCTGAAACCCGCCGACTTCCAAGGCGCGGATAATCGCCCGATCGCCAAACGAACTCTCACGCTCCGCGCCGGCTGGAACGAAGTCCGTTTTCGCAGCTACTGCGCCGGCTACTCGCCCTTCCGCGCCGGCCTGATCCTCAACGCGCCGCCGGTAAAACTCTGGACGCTCAAACTCTCGACGACACCGCCGGGACTTTTCCCAACCAAATAAGCAAGCCCTCGCCGGGCAGCAAGGCAACGACGAGGACTGGGCGTAACGCGGCGAGTCCACGCGACCTTCAAAGCGGGCGGATGGAGCGAGGCAGTCGTTGACCGGAGGGAAAGAATTCCGCCTTCCAAACGGTGCAAAATCTCTCCGTCGTCCCGCGGTCACCCGATGAGATACCCAATCTACTCCGGGTGGATCCGGATCGAACCCCTCGAATCGCGCATCGCTCCGGCGTTTGTCACCGGCACCTTTCCGCTCTCCGGGATTGATGGCACCAATGGCTCGAACTTCAATGGCGCGACGAGCAACGATACCTCCGGCGCGTCGGTGGCCGTGGTCCGGGATCTGAATGGCGACGGTTTTGCCGAAGTGATCCTGGGCTTCATCTATCCCAATGGCGGCGGCGGTGCCTCGTATCTCGTCCACGGCGGGCCGAGCGGGGTCTTTGTTTTCCCGGACACCATCGCGCCCAATCTCAAGTTCGCCACCTTCACCGACGTGGACGGCGACCTCGTGACGGTGAAGGCGAGCAAGGGATTGTTCGACGGGAGCGAATTCACCGGCATCGAACTCGGCGCGAACGGCGCGGGGCAACTCCAGACGCTCACGCTCGGCGCGGGCTTCAAGGGCGCGGCGATCACCTTCACCGCGAAGCCCACCGCGCAGGGCGGCAACGGCTTCGTGAACCTCGGCTTTCTCGACGCGACCGAGGTCGATCTCGGCGCGGTGAGCATCCCCGGCGACCTCGCCCGGATCAAGGCCGGCACCGTCGGCGGCGTCGCGACCGTGCCGGGCGTGAAATCGCTCACGGTGCAAAGCATCGGCCTGCTCGGCACGAGCACGCAGGCGGCGGGAGGGAGCCTGGACAGCACGATC
>JAYTDO010000366.1:0-14230 GCA_043735935.1 Chthoniobacteraceae bacterium | reverse complement strand
TTCAGCGCCGTCTCATTAAAACGCCTCAACACCGGCCGGCTCTCCACCTCCACCAAACACAGCACGTCCGCCTTGAGTTCCGTGATGATCCGCCCCGTGTTGTCGATCGCCGGCGCCTGGATCAAGTCCCGCCGCCAGTCGACCCAGCCCACCCAATCCTCGCGCCCCTCCGCGACGATCTTTCCATTCGACACCAGGCGGCGGCGCGTCTCCTGCAAAAAGAACGGTCCGCTTTCCCCTAGCGCCTTGTGTTTCTTCAAAATCTCCAGCATCCGCGCTTTGCCGGCGTCGCTGTAAAACGCCTGCGCGATCAAGGCCTGGAGTTCCGCCACATCCTCGAGCACCTCCGAAGTCTTTGCGGGATCGTCACCCGCGATCGCCCGTGCGCGGCTGAAAAGGTTTTCAACATTGTAAGTCGCGATACGCATAATTTTGCCCCGATCGTGCCCGCGCGGTCGCGTGCCGCCAATACGGGTCTATTCCGCGAACTTCGCGGGTGGACTACCGTCCGCCGGAGGGGTGGATTACCGCGTATCACGCGCGCCGAACGCGAATTTCCTCCCGCTCGCGGTTTCAGCCCGGTAAGAACCCGCGAATTCATGAATCAACCGGGTTTTCTCCTCGTCCTGGAAGGCATCGATGGTGCCGGGAAATCGACGCTCTCGCGCCAGCTCGCCGCTCATTTCGGCGCCCTCGGCCACACCGTCATCACGAGCCGTGAACCCACCCACGGGCCGCACGGCCGCGCGCTGCGCGAGTCCGCCCGCACCGGACGCCTTTCGCTCGCCGACGAACTCGACCTCTTCCTCAAAGACCGCGCCGAGCATGTCGCCGCGCTCATCCGCCCCGCCCTCGATCGCGGCGACATCGTCATCCTCGACCGCTACTACTTTTCCTCCGCCGCTTATCAGGGAGCGCGCGGCGCAGATCCCGCCGACATCATTGCGCTCAACGAAGCCTTCGCCCCCGTCCCCGACCTCGTGCTCCTGCTCGATCTCGACCCCGCCGACGGCTCCACCCGCATCCACGCTCGCGGCGACCGCCCGGACGACTTCGAGGCGCTCGATTACCAGCGCGCCGTCCGAGGCATCTTCCTCGCGCTCGATCGCCCATTCATCCACCGCATCGACGGCGCCGCGTCGGCGGACGACGTCTTTCGCGCCGCGCTAGCCATCGTCGAGCCCGCATTGCCACGCCCATGTTAAAGATCGCCCCCGTCCTCCTCCCCATCGGCGAAAACTACCGCGACCGCTGACCGATGCTTCTCTGGCGCGCACCTTTGCCCGATGGATGGCTCGACAAAATCCGAGCCGACCTCCCGTCCGTCCTCATCGACCACGCGCACCTCGAGCGCAAAGCCGCCAGCTCCGCGCTCAACCTCGAAAAATACGTCGAGCTCCACGATCGCGTCAGCGAGCTCAACGCCATCGCCATCGAGGAGCTTCAGCACTTCGAGCTCGTCATCCAGCTTCTCCGGCAGCGCGGCATCCCTTTCACCAGCCCGGCCCGCAGCCCGTGGATCGGCGGCATGATGAGCCAGGTCCGCAAAGGCCGCCGCGAACAGGTCATCGATCACCTCATCGTGCTCGCCCTCATCGAAGGCCGGAGTTGCGAGAAATTCCAGATCCTCGCCGCCGGCGTGCGCGACCTCGACCCGATCCTTGCCGACTTCTACGCGAGCCTCGTCGAGAGCGAAGGCAACCACTACGCCACCTACCTCATCATGGCGCGCCACATCGACCTCGCGGAAGCAGAACGCCGCCTCGACTTCTTCCTCGATCTCGATGCCCGCCTCATCGTCGAGCCGAATCCGCGGGCGATGCTGCACTAGCGGCTCCCCATCGCCGCTCCAGCGACCGGATACTAGTTGCGCGCTCTGGCGTTCGCGTTACCCTCGTCGCCCGCCATGGCAAACTTCATCCCATCCCGTCCACGCCAGTCCGGCCCACGACGCACCTTTGCGATCGTCGCCAGCCAATACCACCCGGAATTCGTCCAAGGCCTCGTGGAACACGCCAAACACGAACTGGAAGCCATCGCCACGGGAACGACCGTGAAAGTCTACGAGGTCCCCGGCGCTTTCGAGATCCCGCTCGTCGTCCAGGAAGTCGCCGAGCGTGGCGGCATCGACGCCATCATCGCTCTTGGCGTCATCATTCGCGGGGCCACAGCCCACGCGGACCTGATCGCCTCCACGATCACCGATTCGCTGCAACGGATCTCTCTTCACTCGCGGCTGCCCGTCATCCACGAAGTCCTACTGGTGCAGGACGAAAACCAGGCGCGGCAGCGTTGCCTCGAAAAGGAAATCAACCGCGGCACCGAAGCAGCCCGCGTCGCCGCACGCATGGCCCACGTCATGGCCGACTTCGGCCGTCGCTAACCGACCATGGGCAAACGACGCGAAGGCCGCGAAGCCGCGGTGCAGTTCCTCTATCAGTTCGACGTGAACCGGCGTCCCGTTGACGAGTCCCTCACCGTCTTCTGGTCCATCCGCACCGGCCAGGGAAATGCGGACACGCCCGCCAAGGTCCGCACTTACACCGAGGAGCTTGTCAAAGGCATCACCGCCCACCTCCCGGAGATCGACGCGAAGATCACCCGGTTCGCCGCCAACTACGAACTCCACCGCATCGCCACGGTCGACCGCAACATCCTGCGCCTCGCCATTTACGAGATGCTCCACTGCCCGGAAATCCCGCCCGTCGTCTCCATCAACGAAGCCATCGACATCGCCAAACGCTTCGGCGGCGACGAAAGCGGGCGCTTCGTCAACGGCATCCTCGACCGCGTCCGCGGCGAGCTCAAACGCCCCTCGCGCGCACCCTCCGCCCCGCAGATCTAAGCGTCCGCGATGGCCTTCGGTTTCTTCAAATCGCTGATCCAGAAGTTCACCGGCCGCCCGGTGGACTGGGAGGAACTCGAAGAACTCCTCATCCGCTCCGACCTCGGCGTGCCGATGATGTCCCGCATCATGAAGGAGCTCCAGGCCCGCGAGGAAAAGATGACCGCTGAAAGCGTCGTCCTCGTCGCCCGCGAGGAAATCCTCAAAGTCCTCCCGCGCGACAATCCCGTCCTCCGACCGCTCCCGTCGAAGACCAAAGTCATCCTCGTCGTCGGCGTCAATGGCACCGGCAAAACCACCAGCACCGCCAAGCTCGCGCACTTCCTCAAACGCAAAGGCCACAGCGTCATGCTCGCCGCCGCCGACACCTTCCGCGCCGCCGCCATCGAGCAACTCGGCATCTGGGCCGAACGCATCGGCTGCGACATCGTCCAGGGCCAGTACAATGGCGATCCCGCCGCGGTCTGCTTCGACGCCTATCAGCGCGCCGAAAAGAACAACGTCGAGTTCCTCATCTGCGACACCGCGGGCCGTCTTCACACGAAGACCAACCTCATGGGCGAACTCGCCAAAGTGAAACGCATCCTCCAGCGCGCCGACCCGCAGGCACCACACGAGACCTTCCTCGTCGTCGACGCCACCACCGGCGGCAACGCCTTGAATCAAGCCCGGGAATTCCACGCCGCCTCCCCGCTCACCGGCATCATCGTCACCAAACTCGACGGCTCCGGCAAAGGCGGCTGCGTCATCGCCATTCAAAACGAAGTCGGCATCCCCACGCGTTTCATCGGCACCGGCGAAGCCCTCGACGACCTCGCTTTCTTTGAAAGCCGGGCCTTCGTCGAGCAGATGTTGTAAGCGGCGCCGCAGCCCTCATCGGATGGCGCATCCCGGCTGGTGTTCCGGGAACGCGACAGATACTCGTCTGCCGTCCGCCTTTCTCCTCACACCATGAGCACAAAATACAACGTCGCCGTCATCGGCTACGGCTGGGCCGCCACCGCCCACATCGCCGCCATCAACGCCTCCTCCCACGCGCAAGTCACCGCCGTCTGGTCCTCCCGCGCGCTCGATTCCGCGGCGCTCACCGCGCAGCACGGCTCGCCGATCCGCGCCTTCACCGATCTCGCCGCCATGCTCGCCGATCCGTCGATCCACGTCGTCGACATCACGAGCTACCCGGACCAGCACGCCGCCCAATTCATCGCCGCCGCGAAGAACGGAAAACACATCATCGTCGAGAAACCGCTCGCCATCGAGTGGAGCGACATCCTCGCCATGAAACGCGCCGCCGCCGAGAGCGGCGTGAAAGTGTGCGTCTGTTTCGAGTGCCGCTTCTCCTCGCAGTTCCTCGCCACCAAAGCCACGATCGACGCCGGGCTCATCGGCCACATCCACTACGGCGAGGTCGATTATTACCACGGCATCGGCCCGTGGTACGGCCAGTATCGCTGGAATACAAAGAAGGAACTCGGCGGCAGCGCCCTGCTCACCGCCGGCTGCCACGCGCTCGATGCCCTGCTCCTCTGCATGGCAAGCGAAGTCGAGGAAGTCACCAGCTACGCCTCGCAGAGCGCAAACCCCGCCTTCACGCCCTACGAATACCCCACCTGCGCGACGACGCTCCTGCGCTTCGCCAATGGCGCCGTCGGCAAAAGCGCCGCCGTCGTCGATTGCCTCCAGCCCTACTACTTCCACACGCACCTCGTCGGCAGCGAAGGCTCCATCCTCGACAACAAGTTCCACTCGCAAAAACTCGCCGGCCTCAACAAAGCCGCCTGGTCTTCCCTCTCGATGAAAATGCTCGATAGCGGCGACGTGAGCGACCACCCGTATCAGACGCAGTTCCAGGCCTTCTTCGACGCGCTCGACGCGGGAAACGAAATGCCGCTCACCAGCTTCGCCGACGCTTTCCAAACGCATCGCGTCATCGCCGCCGCCGACAAGTCCGCCACCGAACGCCGCCCCGTGAAGCTGAGCGAGATCGCATCCGCTTAGAACTCGCGAGCTACCGCGTGCGCCGCGCTCGTGGAGCAGCGGCGCCTGTTTGCAAGACTGCGCCCCGCATGAAACGACCTGGTCGCCGTCGCTCTCGATCTGCAAACCTTCTGCCAGGCTCGCGGATGGCAGTTCTGCTTCATCGGAGGACTGGCGTTGCAGCGGTGGAGCCTCCCGCAGTTCGTGGAGATGTTTCGGAGGCGTGCTCATCCGGTTTCGTGACAAGACCCGGCGAGCCCGGGAGCACCAACGGTGCGAAGACAAGCCAGCCCAGGGCAACGCCCTGGGTAAACGGACAAGAATCATCCAAGCCCTGAAAGGGCGCCCCAATTTGCGCCGCCCTTTCAGGGCTGGACTCTTTCGGTGCGCGAGACCCAGGGCGTTGCCCTGGGCTGGCATTTGCCCGGGCCTTTGGCCCTCCATGACAGGCCGGATGCAAGCCTGCACGGCAGACGCTCGGCGATCATGGTCACGAGACCGCATCAGCCTGCGAAGCAACATCAACTGCTCTGATCCCGCCCGCCCTCACCATCACCGCGACCGCCGCACGCCGCCCCGTGAGGCTGAGCGAGATCGGCGGCGACTGAACCAAGTCTGGAATCCCGCCTCCGCGAAGCGTAGGAATGCCGCGTCTCCTCATCCCCACCTCCACCATGATCCCGCACCACTCCCGCCGTGACTTCGCCAAGCTCGCCCTCGCCGCGCTGCCCGGAGCCGCCTTCCTTTCCACCGTCAGCCGACTCGGCGCCGAGCAAACGCAGGCCAAACCCAACTCCAAAATCGCCGGCGTCCAAATCGGCCTCAACGTCCCCTACAGCTTTGCCAACGGGCTCATGAGCGGCGACGACATCCTCAAGAACTGCGTCCAGCTCGGCATCAGCGGCGTCGAACTTCGCACCCAACCCGTCGAAACCTTCCTCGGCATCCCCGCCTTCGACGCGGCGAAAAGCAAACCCGAAAACGCCCAGCAACTCAGCGACTGGCGCAAGTCCGTCTCCATGGATCGCGTGAAGGAATTCCGCGCCAAGTATGAGGCCGCCGGCGTGCTCATCGAGATCGTGAAAGTGGACGGCATCTTCAAAATGACCGACGGCGAAATCGACTACGCCTTCGCCCTCGCCAAGGCCCTCGGCGGACGCGCCATCTCCACCGAGATTTCCCACACCGAATCCGAGCTCAAACGCGTCGGCCAGTTCGCCGACAAACACCAGTTTATGGTCGGCTACCACGGCCATGCCACGACCACTCCCGAGCATTGGGAAGCCGCCTTCGCGCTCGCCAAATTCAACGGCGCCAACGTGGACCTCGGCCATTTCGTCGCCGGCAACAACACGTCCCCCGTCCCCTTCATCCAAAAACATCACGACCGCGTCACGCACGTGCATATGAAGGATCGCAAATTCAACAACGGCCCGAACACCCCCTTCGGCGAAGGCGACACGCCGCTCGCCGAAGTCCTCCGCCTGCTCCGCGATCAAAAGTGGAACATCCAGGCCACGATCGAGTTTGAGTACAAAGTCCCCGCCGGCTCCGACCGCATGACCGAGCTCGCGCGCACGATCGACTTCTGCCGCAAAGCCCTCGCCTGACCCGGCGCCCCACGTCGGCGGTGAGTCGGCGGCGTCTTTAGGGGAAAAACGCCCGGTTTTCCCCGTCAGGGAGTCTCCCCCGGCTCGCAAGGAGAACCCTTTTTCCGTCAGGGAGACTCCCCCGGCTCGCACGGAGAACCTTTTTTCCGTCAGGGAGACTCCCCCGGCTCGCACGGAGAACCCTTTTTCCGTCACGGAGTCTCCCTCCGGTCATACGAAGAGTCCTTTTTTGAACCCCGAGTCTCCCTCCGATCACAAGGAGTCTCTTTTTTCAAACGCGGAGTCTCCCTCCGATCATACGGAGAGTCTTTTTTTAAACCCCGAGTCTCCCCCCGGTCGCAAGGAGACGCTTTTTTCGAACGCGGAGCTTCGGTGCCGTCGCGCGGGCCATGCTCGGGACCCGACCGAGACTCCGGGATTGCCACGCCGCTGGCATCGTGGCAGCATCGAGCCTCATGAACGACCCCGCTCCTGCGCCCGCCAACGCGCCGAGCCTCCCGCCGCTCGATCCCGACGCGGTTTTCGCCGCCCTGAGCGACCCGACCCGGCGGAGGAATCTCGCCCGTTTGTTCGACCGTCAGCCTCTCCCGCTCGAAGCCATGGGCGGCACCGACCGCATGCACCGCGACACGATCCGCAAACAACTCGACGTCCTGGTGAAATCCGGGCTGGTGATCGCCACCACCCACCCGGGCCACGGCCGCCGCCTGGTCTATTCCCTCGCCCCCGCCGTGAAGACCGAGACGACCGAGCAGGGCCGGACGATGGATTACGGCTGCTGCCTGGTGCGGCTGTAGCGGGGGGCGGTCGTGATGGGACGGCGGCGGACTGACGGGCGGGCAACCTCGACGCCGGTTTTTCCCGGCTGTCGGCGCGCGTGCCAGGATTCCCGATGCGGCGAGCGGCGGACTCATCGCGGGAGTCGGGTGAACGATGTGCTCGCCAGCGCGGGGAGGCTCGCATAAGAGCGCACGCTTACCCCGCACCCATGCCCACCGCCCTCGCCATCGCCGCGCATCCCGATGACATCGAATTTGTGATGGCGGGGACGCTCCTCCTTTTGCGCGAGGCGGGGTGGGAGATTCATTACCTGAATCTTTCGAGCGGGAATCTGGGCAGCATGACGCTTTCCTCCGCGCAGACGGCACGCGTCCGGGCGCGCGAGGCGAAGGCGGCGGCGAAACGCCTCGGCGCCACGTGGCACGCGCCGCTGTGCGATGATCTCGGGATTTTCTACGACGAAAGGACGCTGCGCCGCCTGTGCGCGACGGTGCGCGAAGTGGCCCCGCGCGTGGTGCTCACGCATTCGCCGGAGGATTATATGGAAGATCACATGAACACGGCGCGGCTGGCGGTGACGGCGACCTTTGCGCGCGCGATGCCGAACTACCGCACGCTGCCCGCACGCCGGCCGACGGATCAGGATGCCACGATCTATCACGCCTGCCCGCATGGATTGCGCGATGGTCTGCGCCGCCGGATCGTGCCGGGGGCGTTTGTGAATACGACGCGCGTTCACGCGGAGAAACGCGCGGCGCTCGCCTGCCATGCGTCGCAGAAGGAGTGGCTGGACCGGACCCAGGGGCTGGAAAGTTACCTCACGGCGATGGATGATTTCTCCCGCGATCTCGGGAAGCTGTCGAAGAAGTTCGGCCACGCCGAGGGCTGGCGCCGGCACTCGCACCTGGGATTTTCGGCGAAGGAGACCGATCCGCTAAGGGAGGCGCTCGGGAAGGATTTCATCGTGAACGCCGCGTATGAGCGCGGTCTCGACGCCTGATTTATGGAACATCAAACAAGCTCAATTTCGCCGGACTGGTGGGATTACACGTGCCTGCCGAAGGATCTCATCGATGAAGCGGCGCGGCTGACGCCGCGGGAGATCGCACGGCTTTCGCGGCCCGGTTTTCGCGTGGTGATGTACGATACGCTGGAGGATTTCTACCTCGCTGAAGCGCTCGAATACGTGACGGCGTGGCGCGCGAGCACGGCGGATAATCCCGTGGGGATCTGCGGCCCGATCGGCCCGACGGAACAGCTCCCGCTCGTGGCCCGGCTGGTGAATGAACTCGGGATCGACATCCGGTCCGGACACTTCTGGGGGATGGATGAGTGGCTGCTGGATGGCGTGGAGATGCCGGCTTCGCATCCGCTGTCTTTCGAGCGGTGCGATCGCACGCTGCTCTTCGACCGGATCGATAAGCGCCTCCGCCCGCCGGACGCCCATCTGCATTTCCCAAAAGCCGACACGCGGGACTATCGGGCGACGTGGGATGCGGGCGTGCGTTGCACGGTGATGCAGGGCGGACAGGGCGATGTGAAACATTGGGCCTTTAACGATCCTCTGCCGCGCCGCGGCAAATACCGGAACGCTCCGCCGACGCCTGCGGAGTATCGCAAGCTGGCGACGCGCGTGGTGGAGCTGCATCCGCTGACGATCGCGCAGAACGCGCGCACGAGCGGCGGCGGAAACATCTCCCTCGTGCCGACGCGGGCGATCACGGTCGGGCCGGTCGAGACGTGGAAGGCGGAGAAAGTCTCCATCTGGCAGGCGGGCGCGCATGACAACCCGTTCGGCCAGCGCCTGACGGCGCTGATGATTTCAAAGGGGATCGCCGATGCGTGCGTGCCGATGTCGCTGCTGGCCGAGCACCCGAACGTGCAGTTCAACTACTTCCGGGGCGGCTTGGGAACGTGCGCGATCGAGATGCACTGAGCGTGACAGGCCGCGGCCCGCTTGTTAGCGTCCGCGGCGAAGATCGCGATCCAGCACCCATCTAAAACCATGAAAACATCCCTCGCCCTTGTCGCCACCACCTTGCTCGCCCTGCCCGCTTTTGCGGCGCCGGAGCAAGCGCAAGCCGACCTGCCCATCGTGGCCGCACCTCCCGGAGTGATGATCGATTTTTATCCCGTCGCGGCGAGCACGGTGAAAGGCGGACGGTTCATCAATGCGCCCGCGCTGCCGAAGCTCGGCTACGTGGCCACGGCCCCGGCGCTACAGGTGGAGCGGCTGCGTTCGGTGAAAAAGATTCACGCCAAGATGGAGAAGACCGTCATCGGCGCGGATGGGAAAAAGCGGATCGAAGCGAGCACGGTCCCGGCCGTCGAGATGACGCTTTCCACCGCCGATGCCACCGCTTTTGCCGACCTGATGAAAAAGTCGGTCGGCCAGCGCATTTACATCGAGGCGCAAGGCACGCCGATCTACGCGCCGCTCGTGCGCTCGGCGCTGCCCGCGAAGACGCTCACGTTTAATCTCGCCGACGACAAACAGCTCGACGCCGTTTACGCGAAGCTGGCGCCGTTCGTGAAGAAGTAGCGGCGACGGTTAATCGACGAAGACGAACTCGTTCGTCTCGATCAAGACCTGCGCGTATTTCTCCCACGCGCTCATCCCCGGAACGGACGGCGGCGGCGGGCCGGAGAACTGAGCTTGGGCGTCCCATTCCACGCCGTCGGCGCGGAGGAGAGGCGCCCAGGCGAAGGAATCGGAATTCGGGTCGTCCCGCGAATCGACGATGAAGTCGAGCGTATCGCCGGCCTGCACCTCGACGCTGATCGCCGTCTCCGCCGTGGCCTGCGGCGCGACCTCCACTTTCAATACCTCGCCCGCGCGGCTCGACACGATGCGGCCAAGGACGCCGTTGCCCACCTCGCTCGGTCGGCTCAACTTCCCGGAGATGGCGACGGTCGCGTTCCGAGGTGCGGTCCAGCGGCGGATGGCGCAGTGCGCCGCGTCGCCGCCCGGATGTCCGCCGAGCGCCGTCACGATGACCCAGCCGAGCGTCGGATCGGGCACCTTCGGCCCGCCCTGCCAAGTGCCGTTGGCGAAATGCGGCAGCGGATGGAAGTCGACCTTTCGCTCGGCTTCATTCCATGAACCGTAGCCAAACTGCCAGACGGGAACGGCGTCCATCTTTTCCCGCGGTGCAAGTCGTGAGGAGACAAAACGAAGCCCGGCGTCCACCTCCGCCGTCTCGGCGCGGCGCGCGAAGATGCGCGCGTAAAGATCATGCACCTGCTCTTCGTACGCCTGCGGTTGTTTGAAAGGTGGCGGAGCCACCAGGGAACGCGCCTGCTCGATGACGAATGGGCTGTTCATCATGAAAAGCGCCTGCTGAGGCACAGTCGTGACGTAACGCTGCGGGCTCGTCGTGTCCGGACTGGCAAAGTCGAACGAGCGAAAGAGGCCCGGCAGATTCTGGCGATCGACGAGGCCATACACCGTGCGCCGGTGCGAGAAAGGCTGCGCGATGATGTCCACCGCACGTCCGCCCATCGAGGCGTCGAGCTGTCCCGCCACGCACAGCAGCGAATCGCGCGTCGCTTCAAAGTCGAGCCGGCGACGGCTCATGTGCGAGAGGAGTTTATTCTCCGGGTCAGCCATCGCGGCTTTAGGATCGACGTCGCTTCCCTGCCGATACGCCGCCGACAGCATGATCGTCCGGTGCAATTTCTTCAGCGACCAACCGTCCTCAACGAACCGCGACGCGAGCCAGTCGAGCAATTCGGGATGCGTCGGCGGGTCTCCACGGACGCCGAAATCTCCCGGCGTGCGGACGATGCCTTTGCCGAAATGATAAGCCCAAACACGATTCACCATCACCCGCGCGGTGAGCGGGTTTTCCTTGCTGGCGATGGCCTGCGCCAGTTCGAGCCGCCCGCTCCCATTTTTGAATGGTTGAGCATTCCCGCCGGACAACACATCGATAAAACGCCGCGGAACCGGGTCACCTGGCGTGCCCGGATTTCCGCGCTTAAAGACGTGCGGATTCACGATCGGACCGTCGGCCATCGCCATCGCGCGCGGGGGCGAAAGCGCTCCGGCATTCAACGAATCGACCTTCTTCTGCAAATCGCGTGAGCGATCGCGATCCGGGCGGGAAAGCGCATCCTTGATCGCGTCCCGAGGGAGAGGCGGAAGGAGGACCGGCACGCGGGTCGCGGCCACGATCGCCGCCGAGAGCTCGATGCATTTATCCGCGAGGAACCGGTCGATCTCCGCCTGGATCTTCGCGCGCTCGGCGAGGTATTTCGTATTGGTTTCGGGATCGGTGTCGGCGGGAAGAAGCGGGAGTTCCGCCGGCTCGATCGACGACGCGAAGACCCCGTAGAGCGCGTAATAATCCTTCGCCGAGATCGGATCGAATTTGTGATCGTGACAACGCGCGCAAGCCACGGTGAGCCCCATCGTTCCGCGCGCCACGACGTCGATCCGATCGTCGATGATGTCGGGTTGGCTATTGAGGAAACGCCGCCCGAGTGTGAGGAAACCCATCGCCGCCAGCGGCCGCGTATCGCCGGGCGCGGCGACCTGATCGGCCGCGATTTGCTGGATCAAAAACTGATCGTAGGGCAGATCGTCGTTGAGCGCCTTGATGACCCAATCCCGGTAGGTGTAGGCGAAGCCGTAACGCCGCTCTTCGCCGCCGGCGAGATAACCCTTCGTGTCCGCGTAACGCGCGACATCGAGCCAATAACGGCCCCACCGTTCCCCATAACGCGGCGACGCAAGCAGGCGATCGACCACTTTGGCGAAGGCATCGGGCGCGGCGTCTTTCTCAAAGGCCTCGACCTCGGCCGCCGTCGGCGGCAGGCCGGTCAAATCAAAGGTCGCCCGGCGCAACAGCGTTCGTTTCGGTGCCTCCGCCGCGAGCGTGAGCCCGGCGGGCGCGAGCTTCGCGCGGAGGAACGATGCGATCTCATCCCCATCCGCCGATAACGTTGGTTTTTTGACCGGCTGAAACGCCCAGTGCGTCTTGGCCGCCGCCTGCTGGGCGGTCAACGCGTGAGCGCTGTCATTCTCGGGCCACGGCGCACCCATCTTCACCCACTCGCTGAGTGCGGTGATCTGTTCGTCCGGCAGTTTATCCTCCTTCTCGGGCATCTTGGAGTCGCCCTGATGCCGGACCGATTTGATGAGCGAACTCTGATCCGGCTGGCCGAGCACGACGACCGGTCCGTCTTCGGTGCCCTTCATGACCGCCTCGCGGGAATCGAGCCGCAGCGCGGCTTTCTGTTTCTCCGGACCGTGGCATTTGTAACAATGCTCGGCGAGCACCGGACGCACGCTCTTTTCAAAGAACTCGACCTCCTGCGGCGAAGCGCCGCGCGCACTCGCGAGGACGAGCGCAAAACAAGAAAGGGAGAGGATTCGGAGCCGCATGGCGTGTTGGCTACATTAACCGCCCTGCATCGGTTTTCATTAGTCGTTTACCAAGACGCGATGCCCGGCTCACGAGGCTCGGAACTGCCGCCAGAACATGATGGCGGAGATGGTGAGCCCGATGGCGGTAATCAGATGCCGCACGCGGGCCTGCGGGAGGCGTTGCGAATAGTGGGCGCCGAAATAATAACCCGCGAGGGCTCCCACCATCATGATTCCGGCGCGATACCAGTCGATCAGCCCGCTCGCGACGAACCACGCCGCCGCGACGAGATTGATGAGCGAGCCCAGAAGATTCTTGAGCGCATTCATCTGGTGAATGTCGCGCAGTCCGATGAAGCCGAGCGATGCGAGCATGAGAATGCCGATGCCGGCGCCGAAGTAACCGCCGTAGATCGAGACGGCAAACTGAAACGCGATCGCCAGCCCCACGGCCCGATGGTGCGGCGCGGACTCCGCCCCGTTTCCAAACCCGGCGAAGCGCCTGAAAGCTCCCTGCGCGAGGAAGAGGATCGTTGCGAAGAGGATGAGGAACGGCACCAACCTCGCGAAAACGCGATCGTTCGTCTGGGTGAGCAACAGGCTCCCGAGAAACCCGCCAAGCACGCTCACCGGAATGAAACGCGTGAGCCACGGCCGGACGGCGGCGATCTGGCCTCGGAAACCGAAGATGCTGCCTGCCGTGCCGACGACGAGCGCGAGCGTGCTCGTGGCGTTGGCGACGACGGGCGTCGTGCCGAAGAAAAGCAACACGGGAAAGGTCAGTAGCGTGCCGCCGCCCGCGACGGCATTGATCACCCCCGCCGCGCCCGCAGCGGCCGACAGCCCGAGGATTTCAGTTAACGACATTCCCGCAACGCGTCAGCCCAGCGCCATTTTCCAACGACTGATTTGGGCGGCGACATTTCCCGGCGAAGGCGCGCCGACGGCCTGCCGCGCGAGCATCGCCTTTTCAAGAGCGAAGCAATCGAACAGGTCGGCGGCGAATACCGGGCAGAGCGCCTGGTAATCGGCGAGCGCGATCTGAGGCAGGGGCGTGCGCTTTTCAGCGCTGAGGGCGACAGCACGCCCGATGATCTCGTGCGCCTTCCGAAACGGGATGCCGCG
The DNA here is from genome assembly GCA_043735935.1 of Chthoniobacteraceae bacterium. GTDB lineage: Bacteria > Verrucomicrobiota > Verrucomicrobiia > Chthoniobacterales > Chthoniobacteraceae > JANLQB01. Next base: position 522 of record JAYTDO010000366.1, on the reverse strand, counting down.
ATTGACGAGGTAATCGGCAAGGTCGGTCGCGAGGAGCAGCGGATCGGCGACGGCGGAAGCGCATGCAGCCTCATTCGGACGAATGCCGTGCAGCATTCCGGTGAAGACCGCGAGCGCGGATTTGATGGTGTCGATCGAATCGAAGATCGGTTCCTTGTCCTCCTGCATGTCGCGATTGTATGTCATCGGCAGGCCTTTGAGCACCGTGAGCAGCGCGACCAGATTGCCATACACGCGCCCGGTTTTGCCTCGCGTGAGTTCGGCGACATCGGGGTTCTTCTTCTGCGGCATGAGCGTACTGCCGGTCGTGTAGGCGTCGCTGATCGTGATGAACTGAAACTCACTCGATGCCCAGAGGATCACATCCTCACTCAGTCGCGAGAGGTGCATGGCGACGAGGGCGAGCGCGGCGAGCAGTTCCACGGCGAAATCCCGATCGCTCACCGCATCCATGCTGTTTTGGCTGATCGCGGGAAAGTCGAGCGCCTTGGCGACGAGTTCCCGATCGAGCTTGATCGTCGA
>JAYTDO010000365.1:0-2126 GCA_043735935.1 Chthoniobacteraceae bacterium | reverse complement strand
GTCTGGTAAAAGGCGCGGTTGGCGCTGCGCACGCGCAAGGTCGTGTCCAGCATCAGGAGCGGCTCGCGCACCGTGTCCACGATGTCCTGTGCGTAGGTCTCGATGTCTTCGACAAACGGTCTTCGATTCATTGTATTTCCTCCGTTTCCGGTCGTGGATCGGACGAATCCGCCTTGGTCTCGGCGAACGTCACGCCCGGCCTCGCACGAAATGCAGCACGAACACGATCAGGGCAATGACCAGAATGAGGTGAATGAGCCCGCCGGCGATATGGGTCACGAGACCCAGACCCCAGAGGATCAGCAAAATGACGGCGATAGTTAGAAGCATAAGTCGGAGAGATTAGAGCGCAGCGATCTCGGCGCGGATTTCTTCCTTGGTGCGGCCGAGCGATTTCTGCAACCGGCCGAGCAGTTCGTCGTCTTTGCCTTCGACGAACAGGAGGTCGTCGTCAGTGAGTTGGGCATATTTTTGCTTCAACTTGCCTTTTGCGTCGTTCCAGGAGCCTTTGATTTCGAGTTTGGTCATAGTTTGTGGTTTTGGGGTTGGGTCGCTGATCCGAGAGATTCAGGGCTTTTCCAAAGGAGTCCCGGATATGGGAAAGCATCGGGGCATGTCTCGGTGCGGGCCAATACCTCTCCCGCTACCGCGTCATAGCCAAAAGCTATGCGCCAACGCGCCGAGCGCTCCGACCCTCTGAAAACACCCGTCCAGCCAGAAAAATTGGCGATAGCCATTGGCTATCCGTTTGCCCATGCTCCGGCGCAATGGAACTCCGCCACCTGCGCTACTTCGTCGCCGTTGCCGAGGCGCTGAGCTTTACCAAGGCCGCCCAAAAGCTGCGGCTCGCCCAGCCGTCGCTCACGCGGCAGGTGCGGAATCTGGAGGACGAAATCGGGGTGCGCCTGCTCGACCGGGCGAACAACCGGGTCGCGCTGACCGAGGAAGGGCGGCTGTTTCTTTTCGACTCCAAAAAGCTGCTCGCGATGTGCGAGGAGACGGTGGCCGCTGTGCAGCGGATGAAGAGCGGGGAAAGCTCGCAGCTCAATATCGGCTACATCGCCAACATCCATTACGGGCTGCTGCCGGCCACGCTCGGGGCCTTTCGCAAACTCTACCCGCGGGTGGCGCTGAACCTTTTCGACATGACCAGCGCCGAGCAGCTCGCGGCGCTCGAAGCGCTCAAGATCGACCTGGGTTTCATCGGCCTGCGGCCCGCGCTTTCCAACAGCGATCTGCTCGCCGAGGGCGTGGCCTTTGACACGATGCTCGTGGCCCTGCCGAAGGGCCATCCGCTGGCGAAGAAGGCGAAGCTCAGGCTCGCGGATCTCGCGGCGCAGTTCTTCATCGGCATGGCGGCGAAGACTCATCCCGGCGCGCGGGAATGGCTGCTCGCGACGTGCCAGGAGGCCGGGTTTGCGGGGAAGATTCTGCAGGAGGCGGACGTGGAGCCGGTGGCGATCCGGTTTGTGGCCGACGGGCTGGGGGTGGCGTTCATGCCCGAGCAGATCACCGGACTGCCGCACGAAGGCGTGGTCTTTCGCCCGCTCTCGCCGCCGCTCTGCCGCGAATCGACGATCGCGTGGCGCGCGGACAATCCGTCGAAGCCGCTGCTGGATTACATCCAGATCGTGAAGGATCTGGCGCGCAGCATGTGACCGCCGGCCCGCACGGGCTCAGCCTTTGGTCACAGTTTCGTCGAGGTTGAGGATGGTGCTGGCGACGTTGGTCCAGGCGGCGAGTTCGGCGGGGTCGAGGGCGGGGTTGCGCTTGGCTTCGCCGTTGGCGAGGAGCTTGAGGGCGTCGGCGGGGCTCGCGGCGTAGCGGGTCTTTTGCTTTTGAAAAAGCTCGGTCAGCACCGTGGTCTCGCGCTCCGACGGGGCGCGCGCGGTGGCGAGGCGGAAGGCGAAACGGATGCGCTCGGCGGGCGTGGCGCCGCCCTGGGTCATCATGCGCTCGGCGAGGATGCGTGCGGCTTCCACGTAGGTCGGATCATTGAGGAGCACGAGCGCCTGAAGAGGGGTGTTGGTGCGTTCGCGGGCGACGGTGCAGGTCTCGCGGTCGGGGGCGTCGAAGGTCTGCATCTGCGGCGGCGGGCAGGTGCGTTTCCAAAAGGTGTACATGCT
>JAYTDO010000364.1:0-15352 GCA_043735935.1 Chthoniobacteraceae bacterium | reverse complement strand
CAACCTTGAACGAGGGCGAACCTTTCAAACGCATCACGGGCGCCGTTTAAGCGCCCGCCCGCCAGAGCACGCGGCTACTTTACCGCGTAGCAATAAACGAGGTCTTGGTCGCGGAGGTAAAGTTTCCCGTTCACGATCACCGGATGCGTCCAGATCCGGCCCTGCGGGTTTCGGATCGCGGTCTGCGGATCGAGTTTGAATCGTCCCTTCTCGCTCCAGCCATTCGGCGAGGCCTCGATCAATGCGACCGTGCCGCTGCCCTCCTCCAGGCAATAAAACATGCCGTCGGCGTAGGCGATCGCGCCTTTGCCAAGCTTGCCTTTCTCATTCCACACCTGCTCGCCGGTCTTGAAGTTCTGGCACACCCAGCCGTTGCCATCGCTGTGCCCGTAAAGGTGATCGCCAAGCAGGATCACGCCGCCGTGGTGGTTCTTCATCACCTTGTTTTCGTAGGCGAGCGACACCTTGTTTCCCGGCTCGATGTTGATCGCCACGCAGCCCACGCCGTAGCCCGCGGTGACGTAGACCATGTTGTCCTTCACGATCGGCGTCGGGATCACCGCCGTCTTGCCCGGAAACGGGTGTTTCCAAAGCACCGCACCGTCCTTCGCCGAGATGCCGACGATGCTTTGCATCGTCAGTTGCACATACTGTTTCTCGTCGTTGATCGTCGCGGGCACGATCGACGAATACTGCGCGCCATCCGTGAAATCCTTGGATTGCCAAAGCACGGCGCCCGTCTCCTTGTCGAACGCCGCGACGGCGCCCTTGCCACCACCGGGCGTGACCACCACTTGTTTCCCGTCGACCAAAGGCGATTCCGTGTAGCCCCATCCCGGAACTTTTCCGCCGACCTCGCCCATCGTCTTCGTCCAAACGACGGACCCGTCTGCCGTGCGCATACAGGCCAATGTTCCCGGACCGGTGAGCGCGTAAACTTTATCGCCGTCCACCGCCGGCGTGCTGCGCGGGCCATCGCCCCATCCATTATTAAGTACGTCGCTGAGCTGCCGGTTCCACAGTTGTTCGCCGCTTTTCGCATCGAGCGCAAAGAGCGTTTCCTTTCCGCCATCGGTGCCGAGGACATAAAGCCGGTCGGCCACGATCGCCGGGCCCGCGTATCCCATGCCGGCGTTCTTGAAAATCCAAAGCTGCTTTGGGCCTTCGGCTGGCCACTGCTTGAGAAGTCCCGCCTCCTGGGAAATATCGGTGCGGAGCGGACCGCGCCATTGCGGCCAATCCAGCGCAAAGGCGGAAGTCGCAGACAGGGCAAAGAGGGAACAGGAGAGGATCGAGCGTGTCATGACCGCGCGAATGAAGCGGAAACCCGCCCCGTGCGCTAGCGGAGAAGGATCGAAAATCATTCCGCCCGTTGCGCGCTGATCACGCTCGCAGGCAGCGGCGGAGCGGGCTTCGGCTGATCGGGAAAATCGCGCCGCACGATCTCCCATTCGCGCTCCCCCGCAGTCGCGATCAGCCAGAATGCGATCGTGTGGATGAGGTGCGCGCAGTTTCCAGCGTCGCTGATCTCCCATGCGCCCGCCCGCGCTGTCGGCGCGCTGATCCCACTCGGGATCATCCCCGTCTTCGTCCAAACGTCGTGCCAATAATCGACCGTCCCGAGGGCGAGGTTTTCCAATCGTTGCTGAATGCGGGCGGCGGAACTCAGAAAATAAACCGTCTGAGGTTTTCCGCCGATGCAGGCTATCTCGTAGCGCCCGTGATCCACGCCGTTTATCCACTGCGATTGCGCAGGCACGACCGAGTACGGAATTCGGATTTCCACGCTCCAACGCTCCCCTGCCGAGAACGCGGAGGCGAAGGTCAGCCGCTCACCCTTGTCATTCGCCGCGGTCACCGTTCCGTCCTTTTTGACCACGATCTTTCCGACACGAACCTCGCCCGTCACCGGCCCCGCGTGCTTGAAGGTCAGCGCGATTTCCGGCCTCGCTGATTGAACGAAGATGTGAAGATTGCGCGGATCGCTAAGGAGGGAAATCTCGTCCCCGTTCGTGGCGTTCACCTTCACATAACCATCATCCTTCTGCCCGTCGGTCGCGGGTGGTTCATCCACGATCGGCACCCGCGGTTCGGCGGCGAATTTTGCAGGCACCATCGCGTTCCAGAGGTCGGGATGGGCTTTCAACTCCGGGAGCAACGCCGCGGCGACCCAGGAAATCTCGGTACCGCGCGCGCCGTAAAAGTTCCGCGAAGCCGACGAATACGATTCCAGTCTCCCCTTTCCCTCGATGAAAGCGGGCGGCCGCTGGAGATCGAAAAAATACAAGCCGTATTCGTACGGCCGATCGTCAAAAAACTGTTCGACCGCCGCCGTGTACCCGTAGCACCGCGCGAGGGCGTGGGCGGCGAAGCTCTGCGGAAACTCACCGGCCACTTGCGCCACCGCCGTCGCCTGGCGGTACATCCACGCGAGGCCATCGTCGTAGGTCGGGAGATGATGCCCCTTTTGCTGATACAAGCCGGTGAAATACGGATTCATCGCCTCCGGCGTGAACTCAGGCAGCTTGTAACGCAGGAATGCGTCGGCGCGCGAAGACGACACGGCGGCTGCGATTTCGAGACCCTGGATCGAACCAAACGAGGCGGTCTTCGCCGCGTTTAATTCCTGAAGCGCCGCCGCAACACGAGGGTCGCGCGTGGTGAGCCAGACGTTCATGAGCGAGTCGGCGACGTCCTGGGCGAGGTGGTTCGACGAGGTGAAATAGCTGTCCGCAAAATGCTTTCCAGTCTTCCGGTCGAAGCCGCCTCCGTCGTCCCAACCCCGCGGAATCCAGCCCTTCGTCGGCATCGTCCACGCCGTGAGATCCTCGCTGGTCGGTTCCATTTTTGGAAAGAGGCGGTCGCTGTGAAGCAGGAGATTCGTATAAAAGGCGACCGGATACATCTGCGCCTTTGCCAGCCAGTCTCCCGCCGGGTCCGCACGATTTGCAACGATCAGCGCGCTCATGAACCACGCGCCGTCGTGCATTGAATCGAGCCCGAACTCCTGGATTTGACGCCCATCCTTCCAGAATTCGTAAACCATCCCGAAGGTCTTCCGATGCGGGTCGGTGACGGTGTGATTCCGGATCACGAAGTCCGTCAACTCGCGCATGAATTGAAGGAGCCGTTCGCGCGGCCACGCGCCGCGGTCTGGCGCACGCGGAGGCGCGTATGGCATCAGCGCGAGCTCCTCCGGCGTGGCGGCGGATGCGGCGCTGCCTGCGAGGACGAGCGAAAGCAATCGCACCGCCCGACTCATGGTCACGCCGGGCCGAAAAGTTCGTGCGAGAGCACGCTGAGGCAGTAGATCGCCGCCGTCTCGGTCCTCAGGATGATCGGACCAAGAGTGATCGGCCGACATCCGGCCGCTTTTGCGAGATTGATTTCCGCCGGCGTGAAGTCGCCCTCCGGTCCGACGAGGACGAGGACGTTTCCGGGGCGCTTTGCACCAAAATCGGCAAGCACTTCTTTGACGGGCTTCGCGTCCGGCTGGAGCGACGCGATGAGCATGAGATCGTATTTCGGATTGGCGGCGAAAAACGTCTTGAGCGAGACCGGCGGCTGGACTGTGGGCAACCAGTTTTGCCCACACTGCTTGGTCGCCTCGAGTGCGACGCGCTGCCATTTCATCCGTTTGGCGGATGCCTCATCCTCGTCGAACCGAACCACAGTCCGCTCAGACAGAAGTGGCGCGATCACCGCTGCGCCCAACTCCGTGGCCTTTTCGATGATGAGTTCCATGTTCTTCCCCTTCGGGATCGCTTGTCCGAGCGTGATTCGGCAGGTGACCGGGGCACTCGCCGACTGCGCAATCTTCCGAACTTCGACGCGGTTGCTTTTCGCCGACACGATCTCCGCGGTCGCCTCGTTGCCCTGCCCGTCGAAGATCACGAGTTTCTCACCCGCTGTCAGTCGCAGCACGGCGATGGCGTGATGCGACTCCGTCATATCGAGCGCGAGCTTTTCTGCCGTCCACGATGACGGCGGGACAAAGAATCGGTGCATTATTTGAAGAACTCTTTCGCCTTGTCGAAGAAGCTCTGATGAAGCGGCGCATTGTCTTCCCCCATGATGGCCGCAAACTCCTCAAGCGTCCGGCGCTGCTCGCTGTTGAGTTTCGTGGGCACTTCCACGAGGACACGCACCATGAGGTCGCCGCGCTGGGCCGAATTCAGCGAGGGGATCCCTTTCCCTCGCAGCTTAAACACGGTCCCGCCCTGGGTCCCGGCGGGGATCTTGAGTTGCGCCTTTCCATCGAGCGTCGGCACTTCCACTTCGCCCCCAAGCGCCGCGGTGGTGAAGGAAATCGGCACTTCGCAATAAAGGCCGTCGCCGTCGCGTTCGAATACCTCGTGCTCCTTGATATGGATGACGACGTAAAGATCTCCGGGAGGCCCGCCCCGGAGCCCTGCTTCGCCGTTGCGCGATGAGCGAAGACGCGAGCCGTCTTCGATGCCGGCTGGGATTTTGAGTTTGATCCGGGAAGACAATTCCGCGCGCCCTTCGCCGCTGCATTTACGGCAGGGCCTTTCGATCACCGTGCCCGTGCCCCGGCAGCGTCCGCAGCTCTGGGAGACTTGGAAAAACCCCCGGGAACTGATGACCTGGCCGCGTCCTCCGCACCCGGGACACGTGACGGCTTTCGATCCCTGCTCCGCTCCGCTTCCATTGCAGGACGAACAGCCTTCGAGCTTGGAAACTTCGATCTCTTTTTCGCAGCCGAACGCGGCTTCTTCGAGACCGATCTGCATGTCATAGCGCAGGTCCGAGCCGCGCTGCTTTCCATCGCGATCCGCCCGCTGCCCGCCGGACGCACCACCGAAAAACTGCTCGAAGATTCCCCCTCCCCCTCCTCCTCCGCCGCCGCTCGCGCCGAAGACTTCACGGAAGATATCAAACGGATCGTGGAATCCACCCGCACCGGCGCCGCCGCGCGCACCTGCCCCGCCTTGCGCGAATGCACCATGGCCGAAGCGATCGTACGCTGCGCGCTTTTCGGCGTCGCTCAGGACATCGTAGGCTTCCCCCAGTTCCTTAAATTTGTCCTCTGCCGAAGCATCACCAGGATTCTTATCAGGGTGATATTTGACCGCGAGTTTCCTGTAGGAGCGTTTGATTTCGTCGCCGACGGACGTGCGCGTCACTTCGAGGATTTCGTAATAGTCGCGCTTGGTAGCCATCTAAGAAATTTAGATCCGTAAACGGGATTTCAAGCGTTCGTGCCGGGTCCTTTGGAGACGACGACGGTCGCCGGCCGCAGCAGCCTTTCACGAAGCTTGAATCCCTTGCGCAACTGCCGAACGATGACGCCATCAGGCACGCTTTCGCTGGCTTCTTGAGCGACCGCTTCGTGTAGGTTTGGGTCGAATTTTTCCCCTTCGGCGACGATGGGCTCGACTCCCTGCCCGAGGAGAAAATCGTTCAGCTGTTTTGCCACCATGTCCATGCCCGCGAGGATCGGAGAATTTTCCGCCCCGGCACGGGCCGCATTGAGACCGAGTTCAAAATTGTCGAGAATCGGAATCAGGCGCTCGAGAAAGGTGCCATTTGCGTATTTGACGGCATCCTCCTTTTCGCGCGCGGCGCGCTTGCGGAAGTTCTCGAAATCGGCCTGGATTCGAAGGGCGATGTCCTTGAAACGCTCGATGTCTTCCTGCATTTGCACGAGACGGTTCTCGTCTGTCACCGCTTCGCCGGTTTTCGGATCGAGTTCGTCAGAGGCTTGGTTCGGAATTTCGTCAGTCATGGAATTGGTCATTTTTTACGGATCGCGATCAGGGTAATGTCGTCGTTCTGCGGATGGGTACCGACAAATGCTCTCAGGTCATCCGTCAATCGCGCGATGATCGCGGCTGCGCCGTCGGAAGCGCTGGCCTGAATCGATTTGATCACGTTTTCCATCCCGAATTCCTCCCCGATTTTATCGAGCGCCTCCGTGACTCCATCGGTGTAAAGAATGAGGCAATCGTCGGTCTCGAGTGTCAGGGAAAAATCGCCTGTGATTCTATTGAACACGCCGCCGCTGTCAATCCCGAGAGCCATTCCGGGTGGATTGATTTTCGAGACACTCTTTTCTTTCGCCTTGTAGAGCAAAGGCGCGTCGTGCCCTGCACGGCAGAGGGTGACGACCGGTGAAGTCTCGTCGAGGATCACGTAGGCCATGCTGATGAACATGTCTTCCCGGATATCCGGAAAAAGTTGTTCATTGACCCGGTGCAAGACGGAAGCCGCCGAAAGCTGCCCGGACGCCTGGGAGCGCAGGACGCTCCGGCACATGGCCATGATGAGAGAAGCTGGCACGCCTTTGCCCGACACGTCGGCGATGACCACCCCGCAATGGTTTTCGTCGGTGGCGATGTAGTCGTAATAGTCCCCGCTGACGTGCCTGGCCGGGATGTTGATTCCGCTGATCTGGTAGCCAGCCACCTCCGGCGCGTTCGATGGGAGCAGGATGCGCTGGATTTCGTGGGCAACCTGCAAGTCTTGGTCAAGTCGCCGCTTTTCGGCGGCTTCGCCCGCGATGAACACGTTGTACAACGCGAAGGCGGACTGCTCGGTAATCGCTTTGAAAATCTGAAACTCGCTGGTGAGGAAAGCCTCGCCCGGCGCCGTACGCGTGATGGCGAGGAGGCCCAGGCGATTCTCCCCGTACACGAGGGGCGCCACGAGCGCAGCGGCCGGTCGCAGGAGCGCGTCTTTTCCTTGCACAAATTTGAGCCGCGGATCGTCGGCCCGCAGAATCAAGGCTTCCTGAGCCGACCACGCGGCCCCGAGCACCCCGTCCCACGGCGCAAGGGCATGCAATCGCAAGTAGCTGTAGAGCGCCTCGGGAGAAGATGCAGTCTGGGCGGGCACTTCGAACAGGGCATGAGACTGACGCGATATGAATGCGGGGCGGAGTTGGCCGCTCTTCCCATCGGCAAGGTAAAGCGACCCGCCTTGGGCGTCGAGAATGCGCAGCGCTCCCTCGACGATCAGGCGGTGAAGGTCGTCAGGCCTTGCTTGGTCCGACAGGGCGGTTCCGAGCCCGTGGAGGAAGTCAAAAACCCGGGTTTCTTCAAGTTGGATTTTGGCGCGCGCCTTTTCCAATCCTGCGATCTGCGCGCGGAGACGGCGGTAGGTAACGATGGACAGCGCCGAAAGCCCGATCAGGAGCGACCCGAGTATGATGGGCGTCCACATCGCCGATCAACGCGCCAGATGCAGATCCTGCTTCAGGTAGTCCAAGACGTCCTTGAATTTGGCCGCATTTGCCGGATTCGCCTGGACGAGTTCCTCGTGCGCTTCGAGCATCGTCACGGCCTGGGTTGCCTTATCCACCGGATCGCGAGGCAGTGCCTCGCTCGGAACGGTGGGAGCCACCGCAATGTCGATTTCTTCGACGATGGCGAAAAGCTGATCGAGACCGAGGTTGCGGATCAGATCGCGATTGCGTTCGTTGACCCGCACGACCCGCAACTGACCGGAACCGAGTTCCCTGAGGCGGAGCGCAATGCTCGCGAGCGTCCCCATAAAGGTGGAGTCCATGACGGGACACTTTTGCAAATCGACGACAAAATCGCGGTATCCACGGTTGGCCATTTCCTTTCCGAAATCCTTCAGTCCCGTGCTGCTGAGGAACGAACCCTTCCCCTCGACCCGCACCCAGACGGTGCGGTCGGCGGTTCCGACGAGGATGGAGGTTGGCGGGGTCAAATGCTTAAAACGTTACTCATTATATACGAGAGGCGTCGCATTTTCGACGCCACACTGCCCCGCAATGTTCAACGGGAAATGTGTAGACGACGAATCGCCGTATTCTGACTTCCGGGACGGGATTAATTCCAGAGGAAGGACTGGTTCAGGGCGACGATCTTGCCGTTTTCGATCAAAATTGCGCGCCACGCTGTCACCGCACCCTCATCGAAATAATCGTCGCCGATAATGTTAAATTCGGATTTGAACGACCCCTTGGCATCTGGGAAATCGAATTCGCGGGCCTGGACATGGGAGCCGAGATTTGCCTGCCGATATTCAAACCGGATGGTGAGATCCGCCTTGCGTGACGTCCGCCAGAAGAAGGTAAAATAATGCCCATACCGCTCCCGCCGGTCGTTGTTGGTGATCGCGCCGAAGTTCACGCGTTGGCGCTCGAACTGGATCATTTCTTCCTGCGTGGGCTGCTGTTTCTTTACAGCCGGATCGTTGAAGAACGTCTTTGTCTTTCGGAACTGGAAGGCATCATCGAGCGCGAGCGGTAATACCCTCGCTTTTTCGAGGAGACGCGGCGCTGGCGGCGGCGCGCCCCACCCGGTCGCAGCGAGTGCGAGCACCGCGAACTGGAATAAGAGCCGTTTCATGTGAGGGAAAAACTAAGCGGTTGTCCCGAGGAGTGTCAATCGTTGCACTGGGGGTCTCACACTTTCAAAAACGCGCGACGTCTTTGAATTCGCAACCGAGAGCCCGTCTCCCTCGTTGCGGCGAGGGCTGGGCTCGCTATGCTCGGGCACTGTGAGGATGTTTGAGACCAAAGATACACCAAAACTCGTCCAGCGAGCCTTGCTCGTCGGCGCGTTCACCGAAACTGCGGAAAAAACGGCTGCCGAGAGCCTCCTCGACGAATTGGGAGAACTCGTCGATACGCTCGGCATCCCGGTGATTGCTAAGATGCTCGTGTTCCATCGCGAGCAACATGCGCGCTACCTCATCGGCACAGGCAAAGCGGCGGAGATCGCCGAGCGGGCGAAAGCGGAGAAGCTCGACATCATCGTTTTTGACAACGAACTCTCGCCCAGCCAGCAGCGGAACTGGGAGACGCTCACCGGCATCGCGGTGATCGACCGGCAGGAGGTGATCCTGGATATTTTTGCGCGTCGTGCCCAGACGCGGGAAGCTCGACTCCAGGTGGAGCTCGCTCAGCTCCAATACTCCCTCCCCCGCCTCACACGCGCGTGGACCCACCTCGTCCGACAGGGCGGAGGCATTGGCGCCAAGGGCGAGGGCGAATCGCAGCTCGAACAGGACAAGCGCCGGATCCGAAACGCCATTGACCGTTGCAAACGCGAACTGGTCTCCGTGAGGGAATCCCGCTCCACACAACGGAAAGATCGCAAACGGGCACCGGTCCCAAACTGCGCCATCGTCGGATACACGAACTCCGGAAAGTCGTCGCTCCTGCGCCGGTTAACGGGAGCCGATGTGCTCATCGAGGATAAGCTATTCGCGACGCTGGACACGACGACGCGAAAGATCGCGCTTCCCAACAAGCAGCCGCTCCTGCTCACCGACACGGTCGGATTTGTGCGGAAACTCCCCCACCGTCTTGTCGAAGCATTCAACGCCACCCTCGAAGAAGCCACCCTCGCAGATTTTCTCATCCACCTGCTGGACGCCAGCCAACCGGGCGTCATCGAGTACTTCAATACGACCATGAAAGTGCTCGCCGAACTCGAAGCCGACGTCCGGCCCACGATCGTCGCATTCAATAAAATCGACAAAATCGACGACCCGGGCGTGTTAACCGGATTGCGTCAACATTTCCCCGATGCGATTTTTCTCTCCGTCCACACCGGCGAAGGTCTTGACGCTCTCGTGGCGCAAATGAGCGAATTTGTGGCGAATGGAACCGCCGTCCGAACCCTTTGCATGCCACAAAGCGCCGCCGCTCTGATCGCCAGACTACATCGCGAGGTAAAGGTGCTGGAAACCACCTATCTGGACGAAGAAGTGAGGATCGTTGCGCTCCTGCCGAAACGGCTTTCCGACGAGTATGCCGAATTTTTGACCGATGGCGGCGCGGAAAAAGCTGTATCATTTTCGCAATCGTTAGAGACAAGCTAACGCACCTCCGCTAATCTCGACGATGATTGGCGGTGCTCCGCTCTGGAAAATCATTAAGTAAACGCATGAAATCATTTTTGGATCGATTCAGACGAAAGGGCTCGGACGACGCAGCCCCTCCGGTCTCTTCGGATCCTTCAAAGTCCTCTGAAACGACTGCTTCTGGCGGAGGCGCCCCCGCGTCCGCTCAGCCATCCGCGGCAGCGCTCGGATCGACAGCGCCCTCCCCCGAAACGGCGCCAAGAGACGACCACGAAGTGCGCCTCGAACTGGGCGATTTCCTCCACCGTATCCCGCAAAACCTCCTCCGACCCGGTCCGCACGACGTCTCTGCGGAACTGAGATTTGATATCGGCGACCTTTCGAGCCGGATTGCCAAGGGGCAAACCACCATCGACCTCGCAGAAATCCACCAGCGGATTCCCCAGATTTTCCGCAGCGAAGTGCGCCCCGAGGACCATATCGAAATCCGGTTCCCTTGGCAGAAACTGATGAATTTGGTCAAAGCGACCGATGCCGGCGCGGCTGGCAAGGGCGGCATCACCCTCGCAGCGGCAGAATCTCTTTCGCAAAAGCTCCGCAATCGACGCCCGGCGAGGAACATCATCCCCGGCGCGCCAACCGCCCCACCCACTGCTCCGGAGCCTACCTCGCCTGCCTCGCCTGCCGCAGAAAAGCCCGCGCCAGGGGCACGCCCCGGAAGCCGTACACGCCAGCCGAATTGGTTCAGCAAACCGGGTGGAGAATCCAACCCCCTTACCGGGCCAGCAAGCGCGCCGCTCAGCGTCGTGCCACCGAGCAAGCCGACCCCGCCAGCCGAACATCCGCCGATCCCGACCCCTTCGACCACATTTACTCAAGAGTCCCTGAAGCTCGTCGAGGTTCCCGCGGCATCCGCAGCAGAGCCCGCCCTCATCAGCGCAACGACACCTGAGGAAACCAGCGAACTCACCCGCGACGAACTGATCAGAGGGCTCAACGCGGCAAATCTCAAACTGGCGCAAACCAAGGGTGATTTTGAGCGGCAACTTACCGCCATTGCCAACGAACGGACAGTATTCAACCAGGAGCGCGACAAAGTGCTCGCAGAACTCGATCGGGCGCGGAAGGAATTGGCCGACAAGATCGATCACATCGAATTCCAAACGAGCCTCTCCGCCAAGACCGCCGAGAACGTCACCAAAGTCACAGCGGACAAGGACGCCGCGCAGATCGAAATCGCCAGGCTCCGCGAGGATCTGGAGGCGGCGAAAAAAGCGGGCGACGAACGCCTCGCCGCACTCACTCGAGAGCGCGACGCCCTGATCGAGCAGAAAGCGCATATAGCCGAGCAACTCGCGACCGCGGCAAAATCGACCAGTGCGAAACCCGCTCCTGCCAGCGAAGGCGAACGATCCAAGAAGGAGTATCAACGCCAGCTCGACGAACTCCAACGCCGCATTATTGGCTTCGAAAGTAGCCAGCGCGAGGCCGCGCAAGAACTCAGCCGTGAACGCGAAATCCGCATCAAAGCGGAGCGCGCACTCACCTCTGCGGACCGCGCCCGCCAGGAAGCCAGCGCATTGATCGAAACGATGCGGAATGAAAGTCGCCGCGACGCCGACGTCAACGGTCGAAAGCGCGACGCCGAATTCGCGCGAACGCAGAAGGAACTTCAGGAAAAACTCGACTCACTGACCGAAGCTCAACGCAAGACAGCGGCCGAGCGCGACGCACTCGCCGCCGAGATCGCCAAGCTGAAGACGGAATCGCTGGAGACTGCCGAAAAGAATCCCGATCCGGGTTGGGAAGCTCGCGCCGTCGCAAGTCTCGAAGAAGACATCGCTAAATACCGCGTTCGCATTAAATCCCTCCTCACGGAGCGCGACAGCATCGCCACTGAAAAGGAAGTCCTCGCGAGCGCGCTCTCGAAACAGAAAGAAGCCGCGCAAGCCGCGCTTTCGGCGGAAACTCAGTCGGCCATCGAACGCGATGCCGCATTAAAAGCGCTCGAACAATCCCAATCAGCCCTCGCGAAGGCCGCGTCGGAACAAGAAGCCCTTCAAACGCAGTCAGCGGCCATTTCGGGCGAAAAAGGCGCTGCGATCGGGCGCCTCGAAGCCATCACCAAAACGCACGAGGAGCAAGCAGACGAACTCAAAAAATCTCACGCCGCAGTCGCATCCTCGGAAAAACTGGTTTCCGCACTCCGCGCTCAACTCGAAAAGCTCGCGGAAGCAAGCCGCAACCCGGCGGAAATCCCCATGGTCGGGGAACTTCGGGGAAAACTCGCCGCAGTCACAAAAGAGCGGGACGAGGCGCAGGCAGATTGGGAAAAGCTCGTCGCCGAGCTCGACGCATTTAAAACGAAACGCGAACAGGAACTTGCGAAACGGGATCAGGAGTCTCTAGGCGAACTTGGAAAACTTAAGCGCCAAATCGCCGAACAGGAGAAGACCGCAACGTCTCTCGCGGCAGCGCGCGACGAAGCCGACCGCAAACTCACGAAAGCGAACGACGCACTCGCGGCGGCGAAATCCGAGCACGAGACCGTACGCTCCTCGCACAGTCAGACGACGGCGGGCATCTCTCAGGCACACGAAGCGCTCAAAGGGGATCTCGCGGCGTTGCACGCTCAAAACGACAAACGCGAAAAGGCGTTTACCGAACTCCAATCGAAATTTTCCGCTGCCGAAGCCGCGATCGGCCAGACTGAAGCTGAACGCAAGAACGCGACGGCGAAGGCTGCCGAAGAATTGGCTGCGGCCAATCTCGCCCAAAACAAGGCTCTCGCCGAACTCACGGCCCAACGCACCGAATTCCAGGCCAGACTTGCCGCCTCCGAATCTGCATTTTCCCACGCCAAGACCGAACAAAAAACCGCTACCGCGAAGGCGTCCGACGAATTGGCCGCGGCTAAGCTCGCCCACGACAAAGCTCTCGCCGAGCTCAACACCCAGCGCACCGATCTCCAGTCCAAGTTGGCCACCGCCGAGTCCGCCCTGGCCCACGCAAAGACCGAACTCAAGACCGCTACCGCGAAGGCGTCCGACGAATTGGCTGCCGCCAAGCTTGCCCACGACAAAGCTCTCGCCGAGTTCAACACCCAACGCACCGATCTCCAGTCCAAGCTGGCCACCTCCGAGTCCGCCCTGGTCCTCGCCAAGACCGAACAAAAGACCGCTACCGCGAAGGCGTCCGACGAGTTGGCTGCCGCCAAGCTTGCCCACGACAAAGCTCTCGCCGAGCTCAACGCTCATGGCACCGATCTCCAGTCCAAGTTGGCCACCTCCGAGTCCGCCCTCCTCCGGGCCAACTCCGAGCACGAATCGTATACCGCCGGTGCGATCGAGCGCTATAACGCCATCCAATCCGCTCACGATGTTCTCGCGGCTACCCTCGCTCGGACTCAAATCGAACATGCAAGTAATGTCTCATTACTGCAGAAGGAACTAGAAACCGCGAACGCCGCTGCGAAGGCAGAACTGGCGGACGCAAATGCGAATCATGAGGCCACTCGGCAAAAGCTCGCCGAAGAACGGGCGACTTTTGCCGAAATCAAAACCGAACTCGAAGAGTCGATTTCCGACGGCGCAAGGGCGTTGGAACAAGTCGCATTCCGGGCGCAGGAGTTGGATACGACAGTTCAGGCTCGGGAAGCCGCATTGCGCGAAAAACACGCTGCGAACGCACGGCTCAAGACGGACAACGAAGCAGAGATAGCCAAACTTGTTAAGGACCACGAACAAGCACTCGTGACCCTCACGGTCGAAAAGGACCACCAACTGGCAACTCTGTATGCCGAGAAGGCTCGGGGCGAAGCTTCCCTGACTCGAGAGCGCGACGAGTTCGAATCCAGGCTTTCCAGCGAAACTGCACGACTCGCAGCGAAACTCGAAGAAACCGAAACGACACTTTCGACCCGAATCGCCAAGCTAACGGGCGACCGCGACGACGCCCGAAACGAAAGCGCCGTGCTCGCTCAGCGCCTCGGCGCGCTTTCGGTCGAGTCCGATCGCAAGTTGGAGGAACTGCGGCGAAACCTTGAGGACACTGTCGGAGAACACCGCGCAATCGAGGCAGAACTCGAAGGAGCGAAGGAAGCTCACAAGGCACAAAGCGCCGTCTTTGCGCGTGAATTTAAGACGGTCGTCAAACAGCGCGACGATGCCATGTCGGATGCCGCAGCGGCGCGTGCAGATATTCGCGAAGTAACCAATCGTGCCGCTCTCCAAAGGGCCGAAGTAGAACGCACAGAAGGGGAACTCGTAGCGCGGTTCGACCGCGAGGCAGCACGACTTCGCCGTGAACGTGATCTCTTCGCTCAACAGCGCGATGAATTGCGCGATCGAATTTCCAGGATGGTTGACGAGCAACGGCAAATGCTTGACGAGTTCGCCGCGCAATCCACTCGTCAAGTTTCGCTGCCCAGCGACGTATTGCAGACCACCCGCGAACCTCGCGAGGACAATGTCATCGACATTTCGGAAGCCGAGATAGTGGAATCGGTCGACTCGGAGCGCGGCATCAACTTGCCAAGAATTCGCCCCGTCCCGATCCGGCCACCAAATGTTAGGGTTCTCTGATCGGTTCGAAGATCGACATGTTAGCACCGGCGAGAAACCTGCCTCGCAAGCCGAGCACGAAGGCATACACTTTAATCGTCATCAAATTAACCGGTAGCCAACCGCGGCGTTGTCCTCCCACCCAAACGCCGGGTCGTTGAGCGGATTCCTTGCTTGGGGCCGCACGCTTCCCTCGCTTCAGTCGCGACTATGAACGCCTCACCCAGACCTGTGCCGGCGTCCATTGGCCCGCATCATCGGCCTCATGCTTAAACTCGCTCATCCGCTAAAGCGCATCACACGCTCTAGACGAATCAATGTGGGAACGACGAGCGGTGTATGTGGCCTGCCCCCGGTAGTTGATCCACCTGCTATGAGAGTTTGGGTTGGTTTTCGGAAGTTGGGTTGGTGGTGATTTGATTGACGGGAAGGACAGCCTGGGCGGCTGCTGGAGCGGAGCGCAGGCGGCTGCGAGGCTGCGCTGCGCGAACTCGGCCGGCGTCTTGGTCATCCAGCGACGAATGCGGGCGTTCTTGGTTGTGCCAGTGCCGGTGTTGCTTGCCGAGCCCTTTTGCCTCCAGCACCGAGGCGAAGGCTTCGCGGTTGAAGAACTCGTCCCGGAAGCGGCTCTTGAAGCTCTCACTATCAGCATTCTGCCACGGGCTGTGATGAACACACCATGATCGTCTTGGAATGGCTCCGCAAAATCGGCTTGGACGGTTGGTCGATTGCGGAAATCGGCCGTTTTCGTTTGGGAGGAAAGATTGTTTCTCGAAGTCGAGGCGACATCGAACGCCAGTTCCCATATCTGCGTATCACCCAAGCCTCCAAAGTATGGCGCAAAGTGCATGATATCCTCTAAAATCACAGTGGCGGCATTGGATCGATGGTAACGCTTGATTTCGAAACACGAATATCCCACAAGCAAACCGTGTTCGCCCACCGCTTGATCGCCATAGGGGTTGAACCCCGCTCGGAACTCAACG
>JAYTDO010000363.1:0-32184 GCA_043735935.1 Chthoniobacteraceae bacterium | reverse complement strand
GCGGCCATGATGTCGCAGATGTCGTCCCAGTGGGTGTAGAGGAAATTTTCCTGGTGATGCGAGAGGCACCACTTCGCCATGATGCTGCCGCCGCGTGAGACGATGCCGGTCATGCGGCTCGCGGTCATGGGCACGAAGCGCAGGAGCACGCCGGCGTGGATGGTGAAGTAATCGACGCCCTGCTCGGCCTGTTCGATGAGCGTGTCGCGGAAGAGCTCCCACGTGAGGTCCTCGGCTTTGCCGTTCACTTTCTCCAGCGCCTGATAGATGGGCACGGTGCCGATGGGCACGGGCGAATTGCGCAGGATCCACTCGCGCGTGGCGTGAATGTTTTTCCCGGTGCTGAGATCCATCACGGTGTCGGCGCCCCACTTGGTGGCCCAGCGCATCTTTTCCACCTCCTCCTCGATGCTCGACGCGACGGCGCTGTTGCCGATGTTGGCGTTGATCTTCACGAGGAAATTGCGGCCGATGATCATCGGCTCGAGCTCGGGGTGATTGATGTTCGCAGGGATGATGGCGCGCCCGGCGGCGACTTCCTCGCGGACGAACTCGGCAGTGATCTGCTCGGGGATGCGCTGCGGGAAGCGGCGGAAAATGCCCGGCGTGTAGGCGTAGTTAGGAAGTTGCGCGGAGCCGGGGTGCTGGTGGAGGAGGTCGTTGCTGGAAGTAGGCGGGGCTTCCAGCCCCGCGGGGTGCGAGGAGCGGGGCTGGGAAGCCCGGCCTACGTTTTCGCGGATGGCGATGTATTCCATCTCCGGCGTGATGATGCCCTGCCGCGCATACCAAAGCTGCGTGACGGGATGCCCGGCGCTGGCGCGGAGAGGGCGGCGCCGCTGGCCGCGGAGTCCGGGAAATTCCACGAGGCGGTTCTTCTCCGCCGTGCTCGCATACTCCGCGTGTTTACCGGAGAGGTAGCCGTTGTCCTGCGGGAGCACTTCGCGGCCATCGTAGGTTTCCACGTCCTTCCGCGCCGCGACCCATGCGGCGCGCGGCGTCGGCAGGCCTTCGTCGGAGGTTCCGGTGAAAGTGGGATCGCCCCACGGCCCGGAGCAGTCATAGACGCGCACCGGTGCGTTCTCTTCCACGGCGCCGGTGTAGGACTTCGTCGGCGAAAGCGTGATCTCGCGGAAAGGCACCTGCACATCCGGGAAAAGCTCGCCCTGCACGTACACGCGGGTGCTGGCGGGGAGTTGGTCGCTGCTGTGGGGTTCGATGGAGTCGGTGGATGCGATCATAAAATAGAAAACGCCGTGCGCGGGAGATCGCGGCACGGCGTTGAGACTTCGCTCCCTTCGCCGGTGTTACCCGGATCAGGTTCAAAGGGTCTCCCGCGAAGGTTCGCGGGACTCTCAGCCGTTGAGGCTCCCCTGCATTAAAGGCGTGCGGAGCATAGGACCGCGCGCGGGTGAGTCAAGCTACGCGCTGAGCAATTGCCGCAGCACGTAGGGCAGGATGCCACCGTGCCGCACATACTCCACCTCGATCGCGGTATCGATGCGGGTCATGAGCGCCACCTCGTCCTTCCGCCCGTCGGTGCGGTGAATCACGAGTGTGGCCTCACTCATCGGCGTCATCGCGTCGTTCAGGCCGAGCACGTCGAAGATCTCGCTACCGTCGAGGCCGAGCGTCGCGGCGTTGACGCCGTCGGGAAATTGCAGTGGAACGAGGCCCATGCCGCAGAGGTTGCTGCGGTGAATGCGCTCGAAGCTCTGCGCCACGACCGCCTTCACTCCGAGGAGTCGGGTGCCTTTCGCCGCCCAGTCGCGCGAACTGCCGGTGCCGTATTCCTGCCCGGCAAAGATGACGAGCGGCACGCCGGAAGACTGATATTTGATCGATGCGTCGTAGATCGGCATCACGGTTCCGTCGGGCTGATGTTTCGTCACGCCGCCTTCGACGCCGGGCACCATAAGGTTCTTGATGCGGACGTTGGCGAAGGTGCCGCGAGTCATCACACGATCATTGCCGCGCCGCGATCCGTAGCTGTTGAAATCCTCGTGGGCGACTTCGTGCTGCGTGAGGTAAGCGCCGGCCGGCGAGGTTTTCTTGATCGCACCGGCGGGTGAAATGTGGTCGGTTGTGACCGAGTCGCCGAAGATGCCGAGCGGGCGCGCGCCCTTGATTTCGTGGATGTGGCCGGGCTCCATCGAGAAGTCGGTGAAGAAGGGTGGCTCCTGGATGTAGGTGCTGCTCTCGTCCCACGCATACACGTCGCCGACGGTGCTCGGGATTTCGTTCCACTTGGGATTTTGGGTCGCGAAGTCGGTGTAGAGTCTGCGGAAGACTTCGGGCTTCAGCGCGCTCTGCATGGCGCTTTGGATGTCCGCGAGGCTCGGCCAGAGATCGCGGAGAAAAACAGGCGCGCCAGCCGAGTCGAGCGTGATCGGCTCGGTCGTGAGGTCGATGTCCACGCGTCCGGCGAGCGCGAAGGCGACGACGAGCGGCGGCGACATGAGGAAGTTCGCCTTGATGTTCTGATGCACGCGCGCCTCGAAGTTGCGGTTGCCGCTGAGCACGCTGGCGGTGATGAGATCGTTCTTCGCGATCGCCTCCTCCAGCGCCGGATGAAGTGGCCCGCTGTTACCGATGCACGTCGTGCAGCCGTAGCCGACGGTCTGAAAACCCAGCTGATCGAGATACGCCTGCAAGCCAGTCTTCGTGAGGTAATCGGTGACGACGCGCGAGCCTGGCCCGAGCGAAGTCTTCACCGCAGGATTCACCGTGAGCCCGCGCTCGACGGCCTTTTTCGCGAGCAGACCGGCGGCGAGCATCACGCTCGGGTTGGAAGTGTTCGTGCAGCTCGTGATCGCCGCGATGAGCACCGAGCCGTGGCCGATTTCGGTGTCGGCGGGACGATACGAGGTGCGCGTGATTTCGTCCGCCGGCGTCGGCGAGGGACGATTAGTCACCATTTCCGCGACGTTCTTCGGCGCCCCTTCGCGCATGTGGTCGGAGCCGGTGACGCCTTCAGTGGAGAAGAGTTCCGGCGCGGCAACCAGCACCGAACCGTTGATGTGTACGGGCACTTTTTTGGCGAGATCGTCGGCAGTCTTGCCATAGCCGCCCTCGGGCAGCGCCTTGGTGAAAAGCTCGGTGAAGGTGCTCCTCAAGTCGGGCAGATTGATGTGATCCTGCGGCCGTTTCGGACCCGCGACGCCGGGAACGACGGTCGCGAGATCGAGCTCGAGATCGACGCTGTAGTCGATCTGGCCTTTCACCGGAATGCCCCACAGCTCCTGCGCTTTGTAGTAGCTCTCAAACGCCGCGACTGCTTCTTCGCTGCGGCCGGTGCCGGTGAGATATTTGGTCGTTTCCTCGTCCACGCCGAAGAAACCCATCGTCGCGCCATACTCCGGCGCCATGTTGGCGATGGTCGCGCGATCCACCACCGGCAGCGACTTCGCGCCGGGGCCGTAGAATTCGACGAACTTTCCGACCACCTTCGCCTTCCGCAGCATTTGTGTGATGTGCAGGACGACATCCGTCGCCGTCACGCCTTCGCTCACTGCGCCGGTGAGATGCACGCCGACGACTTCCGGCGTCAGGAAATAGACGGGTTGCCCGAGCATGCCGGCTTCGGCTTCGATGCCGCCGACGCCCCAGCCGACCACGCCGAGACCATTGATCATCGTGGTGTGCGAGTCCGTGCCGACGAGAGTATCCGGGAAATAGACGCCATCCTTTTCGAGCACGCCTTTGGCGAGATATTCGAGATTCACCTGATGCACGATGCCGATGCCGGGCGGCACGACGCCAAAGGTCTTGAATGCCTGCTGACCCCACTTGAGCAGCATGTAGCGCTCGCGGTTGCGCTTAAATTCAAGGTCGAGATTCAACTGCAACGCCGCGGCCGATCCGAAGAAATCCACCTGCACCGAATGATCCACCACGAGGTCCACCGGCACGAGCGGCTCGATCATTTTCGGGTCGCGCCCGAGCCGCGAAACCGTCGAGCGCATGGCGGCGAGATCGACCAGCAGCGGCACGCCGGTGAAGTCCTGCAACACCACCCGCGCGACCACAAATGGGATCTCGACAGACTTGGGCGCCTTGGCGTTCCAGTTCGCCAGGGTCCGCACATCCTCCTCGCGCACCCGTTTTCCGTCGCAGTTCCGGAGCACGCTTTCCAGCACGATGCGGATGGACACCGGCAATCTCGAAATCGGCCCGATACCCGCCGCTTCCAACGCAGGAAGGCTGTGCATGGTCCCGGTTTTTCCCGCGCCGAAATCAAAACTGCGTTTACTCGAAAATGGATCGCTCATGTGTGGTTGGAGTGTGACGGGCGACAAAAGCGGATGCCCGTCCTTTCCGCAAGCCCGCAGGCGCCGCGCCTTGCCAGCGCGCGGGCGGTGCTCTACGTTCCGCCCCCTTTTCCTATGAAAACGCCCAAAGTCACCATCTACGACACGACCCTTCGCGACGGCACGCAAGGGACGGGCATTTCGTTCTCGGTGACCGACAAAATCCGCGTCGCGGAAAAGCTCGACGAGTTTGGTGTTCATTACATCGAAGGCGGCTTTCCCGGCTCGAATCCGAAGGACGCCGAGTTCTTCGCGCTCGCCCGGGAGCGGACGTGGAAACAGGCGAAAATCACCGCTTTCGGCGCGACGCGACGGGGCAGCATGGCTGTCGAAAACGATCCGCAGGTGAAGCTGCTGCTCGACGCCGGCACACCCGCGGTCTGCGTCGTGGGAAAAACTTCGCCACTCCACGTCACGAAAGTTTTCCAAGTCACGCTCGATGAAAATATCGCGATGATCTCGGACACTGTCGCTTATCTCAAAAAGCACGGTCGCGAGGTGCTGTACGACGCCGAGCACTTCTTTGACACGTTCAAGGAAGATCGCGCCTACGCGATGCGCACGATCACTGCCGCGCGCGACGCGGGCGCGGATCTCATCGTGCTTTGCGATACCAACGGCGGCGCCATGCCGGACGAAGTCGGCGCCATCACACGCGAGGTCGTCGCGACCCTCGGCGTCGGTGTCGGCATCCACACGCACAACGACTCCGGCGTCGGCGTGGCCAATGCGCTCGCGGCCATCGCCGCAGGCGCCATCCAAGTGCAAGGAACGATCAACGGCTACGGCGAACGCGTCGGCAACTGCAACCTCATCACCGTGATGCCGAATCTGCAGATCAAGCTCGGCATCCCCGTGGGGCTCGACCTCACCAAGTTGCGCGATCTGTCGCTCTTCATCGACGAACTCGCTAACGTGCCGCACGACATCCGCGCGCCATTCGTCGGCGGCGCCGCCTTCACCCACAAAGGCGGGCAGCACGTTCACGCCGTCCAGAAATTCGCCAGCAGCTACGAACACATCGACCCCGCGCTCGTCGGCAATCATCGCGTGACGGTCGTCTCCGACATGTCGGGCCAGAGCAACATCCTCGTGAAGGCGGCCGAACTCGGGTTCGAGTTTCAAAAAGGCGCGCCCGAAGTCGCGAACATCCTCGCGGCGGTCAAGACGCTCGAAAATCAAGGCTACGAATTCGAGGCGGCGGAAGGCTCGTTCGAGTTGCTCATCCGCAAGACCCTCAAGCAACACAGGCCCCTCTTTGATCTGAAGGAATACCACTGCACCTATCGGCGCAGCGGCGAAGGCCTCTGGAACAAATGCGAGGCGACCGTGAAAATCTCCGTGAACGGCGTGCCCGAGTACACCGTCGCCGAGGGCGACGGCCCGGTGAACGCGCTCGACGGCGCGCTGCGGAAGGCGTTGCGATCGTCGTATCCGGCCATCGACGCGATCAAGCTCGACGACTTCAAGGTCCGCATCATCAACGGCCAGAACGGCACCGCCGCGAAGACGCGCGTGCTCATCGACTCGACCGACGGACACGCCCATTGGGGCACGGTCGGCGTTTCCGAAAACATCATCGAAGCGAGCTGGCTGGCGCTGGTGGACAGCTTCGAGTTCAAGCTCAGCAAGGCGGGTGCGTAAGTGCTTTACCTCGTCGCCACGCCGATCGGGAACCTCGGCGACATCACGCTGCGCGCCCTGGAAACGCTCAAGAGCGTGGACCTCATCGCGTGTGAAGACACGCGGCACAGCGGCCACCTGCTCGCTCACTACGAGATCCGCAAACCGCTCATCAGCTACCACCAGCACAACGAAGCGCGGCGCACCGCGGAACTCATCGAGGAACTCGCCGCCGGCAAAAACATCGCTGTCATCACCGACGCCGGACTGCCCGGCATCAGCGATCCCGGCCACCGATTGCTGCGCGCCTGCATCGAGCGCGGCCTGCCCTACACCATCATCCCCGGGCCGAGCGCCGTGCTCACCGCGCTCGTCGGCAGCGGTTTCCCCGCCGAGTCGTTTTTCTACGGCGGCTTTCTTCCCGTGAAAAGCGGCGGGCGCGAACGCGATCTCCTCGCCGCAGCCGCCCGTGCGGAAACCAGCGTCTTTTTCGAATCGCCGCATCGTCTGATCAAGACGCTCGAAGTCTGCGCCGCGCGTTTTCCCGAACGCCAACTCTGCGTCGCCCGCGAACTGACGAAGACCTTCGAGGAGTTCCGCATCGGCGTCGCACCGACACTACTCGCCCATTACGCGGCGAAGTCGGTCAAAGGCGAAATCGTCTTCCTGGTTCACGGCACAGAAGATTGAACAGACAAAAAACGGCACCTGTGCCGTTTGGCCGTTGAAACCCCGCGTCCGCCCCGACTGACGCACCACCCATCCACGCACGTCACATGAAAACACTACCGACTCTGGCCGCTGTCGCGACGCTCACGCTCGCCTCCTGGCCGCTCCACGCGCAGCAAGACCAGCCCAACCGCCCGCCCGCTCCACCGCAGCGCGAAGGGCAGCGCCAAAACCAGCCTGAACGTGGGGTGCCACTGTTCTTCCGCATCCTCGACACCAATCACGACGGCGCCATCGACGCCGACGAAATGGCGCACGCCGGCGAGGCGCTCCGCAAGCTCGATCGCAACGGTGACGGACGCCTGACTCCTGAGGACATGCAGCCGCAACGGGATGGCCAGGCACCAAGCGAAATGCGCCGGGAAGGTGACGCTCAACGCCGCCCTGAAGCCGGCCAAGGCGCTCGCGGCGGAGAACGCCGTGAACGCGGTGAAGCTCGCAACCAGCCCGATCGTCAGCCCGATCGTCAGCCCGGCCCACCGCCCGCCGAGCGCGACGCACAACGCGGACCGACACGCGATTCCCAGCGCGGGCCAGCCTTAGGCGGCGCTCGCCCCGAGGCGCATCAGTTCGCGATGGGACCCCGCTTCGAGGGTCGCCGTATGCACCAGCCGTCGCCTTTCGTCCGCGGCGGACGCGGCCCCGAGCAGTTTCGCCACGATCTAGGCGCTCGCGGACCACAGGATCGGCCCGACGCAATGCGCCGCCCGATGGGACCGCAGCCGCAAGAGGGCCCACGGCCCGAAGCGCGCCGCGACGGGCCCGATGCCGGACGCCAGCACGACGCCCAAGGCCCGGACCGCGAACGGCGCCCGGCCTTTGAGGGCCCGCAGGGTGGCCGCCCGGACGATCGCCGGATGCAGCCGCAGCCGCAGCGCGACGGCTTTCGCCCGCGCCCGCCGCAAGACCGCGATGATCGTTCCGACCGCGGCCCGCAGCGCGGGGGACGATTCGGCGATGCGGAAAACGACGCGCCGGCTCCAGCGCCCGCCGTGGCGGCTCCCGCCGACGCTCCCGCGTCGTTCGGTCCGATTTAACGAACGCTACACGCAGCCTCTCGAAGACCCCTCGCCCATCGGCGAGGGGTTTTCTTTTGCCCGCAATCCTAGCGCGCGAACTTCGCGAAGATCGCGTTCGCCTCTTCGAGCGTCTCCTTGCTCCCGACGTCGAACCAAGTGCCAGGCACACTCCACGTCTGCACGGGCGTGCGCGGATAAAGCCACTGCACAAAGCGGCCCGGTTGATCGGGATTGTTGCCCGCCGCGAGATACTCCGCGATCAAACGCACGGTCGCCGCGGGGTAATAATAGAGCGCGATGCCGATCAACGTGCTCGGTGGTTCCTCAGGCTTTTCCACGAACTCGGTGATCGTCCCGCCGCCATCGACTGCGACGACGCCGTATTTTTTCGCCTGCTCGAGCGAGCCGACATCATAGACGCCAAGCACGGGTTGATTTTTCTCCCGGCAAAACGCACCGAAGGCCGCGAGGCTTTCGCTGAAAAGATTGTCGCCGGCGACGACGAGGAGGTCGCTCGCGTCGATGCCGTGCTTTTGGATGACGTAATTCAGATCGCCGATCGCACCGAGTTTGTCCGCGTCGGAGGTCGATCCGTCGTTGACGATTTCAAACGTCAGCTTCGCGCCGCGCTGCGCGTATCCGTCCGCCCAGGCCTGAAAATCCGCCGCGAATTTATTGTTCGTCACGACGTACACCTTCTCAATGCCGCCGATCGGCGCGAGGTGATCGATGACCCATTCCATCATCGGTTTGCCGGCCACTTCGAGCAACGGCTTGGCCTTCGTGAGGGTGAGCGGATAAAGGCGCGTCGCATATCCGGCGGCGAGGATGAGGATATTCATGTCCGCGGTTTTCGCGGAAGACACGACGCGAGACAAGCGGCAAGTCCGCTGCGCCGCCCTCAGTTCGCGCTTGTTCACGCGATCGATCGCCGTAGTGTTCTTCCGAACATGACACTCACCGATCGCCAGCAACAAGTTCTTGAGTTCATCGACACCACTCAACGCGCCTCCGGCGTCGTGCCGTCCACCCGGGAGATCCAGGAGCATTTCGGCTTCGCCAGCCAGACCGCCGCAGTCAATCACCTGCGCGCATTGGAAAAAAAGGGCGCCATCCACCGCCGCGCCGGCAAGGCCCGCTCCGTGTCGCTCGTCACGCATTTGAAGCGCGACCCGATCATCGATATTCCGATCTTCGGCTCCATCCCGGCAGGCTTCGCCGAACGTTCCGAGCAAGAGAATGAAGGCGTCCTTTCCGTGGATACGCGCACCACCGGACTCAGCCGCAATGCGAAAGTGTTCGCACTGAAAGTGCGCGGCGACTCGATGATCGGGGCGCAAATCAACGACGGCGATCTCGTCGTGCTCGAAGCCCGCGAGCCCAAACATCACGACATCGTCGCGGCCCTGATCGACGGCGAGACGACGCTGAAACGTTTCGTGAAAGCGGGGAAGACCCCTTTCCTGAAAGCGGAAAACCCGCGGTATCCCGACCTCATCCCCGCGAGCGAACTTTCGGTGCAAGGCGTCATGGTCGCCCTCATTCGGCGCTGCCGGGGTTAGGCGGGTATGATCATCCATCTTGATGCCGATGCGTTTTACGCCTCGGTCGAGCAGGTGGAAAACCCGGCGCTTCGCGGCAAGGCGATGGCCGTCGGCGGCATCCATCGCGGCATCATCGCGAGCGCCACCTACGAAGCGCGGGCGCGCGGAGTTTACACGCCCATGCCCACGGCAAAGGCCCTCACGGTCTGCCCCGAACTCATCCTCGTACGCGGCGACATGAGGAAATACTCCGACTACTCGCGGCGCATGTTTGCCATCATTGAAGACTTTACGCCCATCATCGAACGCACCTCGATCGACGAAGGTTATTTCGACGTTGGCGGCCATCGGACGCTCGCGCCGTCGGAGATCGCGATCCGCATCAAGGCGCGCGTCCGCGAAGAACTCGGCCTCACCGTCTCGCTCGGCATCGCTACGAACAAACTCGTTTCCCAAATCGCCGCCAAGCTCCGCAAACCTGACGCGCTCGTCGAAGTCCCGCCGGGCGGGGAGCGCGACTTCCTCGCGCCGCTCGAGAGCCGTTGGCTGCCGGGTGTCGGCGCCAAGGCGTATGAACGATTGAAAGCACACGGGTTGCTCACCGTGGCCGACGTCGCCGACGCCCCCGCGGATCTGCTCGTTCGCGCCGCGGGAAGTTTCGCCGCGCACCTCCGGGCGTCGGCCATGGGCATCGACGAACGCGCCGTCGAGACGGAGCGCGACGACGCGAAATCCTACAGCGTGCAGGACACCTTCTCGGAAAATCTCCCCGACGCCGAACCCGTGCTCGCCACGCTCCACACGATGGCCGACAAACTCATGGCCGCCGTCCGCGCCGACGGCAAAGCGATCCGCACCGTCACCGTGAAGGTCCGTTACCCCGACTTCACCGACAGCTCGCACGCCACGACGCTCGACACGCCCAGCGACCTCGAAACCGACCTTTATCCCCTGCTCCCGAAACTCCTCGACGGCGCATGGACCAAACGCGAACCGCTGCGCCTCGTCTCGCTCAAGCTCGGCAACGTCGTCGCCCCTTCGACGCAAATCGAACTCGCCCTCGACGCCACCGCGAATTTTCGATCAAAGCAGCGCAAAGCCGCGCATTTGCTCGACGCGCTCCGCGCAAAATCCCTCCCGCTCACCCGAGGCCACTCGCTACGGAAACCGTAGCTCGCGTGGCGCGTTGGCATCGGCGGAAACTCTGGCACACTGCCCAGCATGGCACTCGACCTCAAAAAGCTCCCGAAGGTTCTCCTCCACGAACATCTCGACGGCGGCCTCCGCCCACAGACCGTGATCGATCTCGCAAAGGCGATCGGCTACACCGGCCTGCCGACCGATGTCGCCGCCGAACTCGGCCCGTGGTTTCATCGCGGCGCCAATCGCGGCTCGCTTCCGCTTTACCTCGAAGGTTTCACCCACACCATCGCCGTCATGCAGACACGCTCGGCGATCGAGCGCGTCGCGTTCGAGTTCATCGAGGACATGCACGAGGATGGCGTCGTTTACGCCGAGGTCCGCTTCGCGCCGTGCTTCCATCGCGAACGCGGGCTGACGGACGAGGCGATCGTCCAGGCCGCCATCGACGGGCTCCACCGCGGGAAGGAAAAATACGGCGTCGAGTGGGGCCTCATCATTTGCGCGATGCGCAACATGACGGACTCGCTCGAAGCCGCGGAACTCGCGATCGACTTTCGCTATCGCGGAGTCGTCGGCTTCGATCTCGCCGGCGAGGAAGCCGGGTATCCGCCGAAAAAACATGTTCCCGCATTCCAGGCGATCCAGCAGGCGAACTTCAACAGCACGCTGCACGCGGGCGAAGCCTTCGGCGTCGCCTCGATCTGGCAGGCGCTCCAGCTCTGCGGCGCGCAGCGCCTCGGCCACGCCACACGGCTCACCGACGACATGACGATCGTCGATGGCAAGATCGTGAAGCTCGGGACGCTCGCCCAATACGTCCTCGACCGCCGCGTCCCGCTCGAGATGTGCCTTTCCAGCAACGTCCACACCGGCTCCGTCGCCACGATGAAAGATCACCCCTTTCGGCTGTATTTCGACCGCGGATTTCGCGTCACGATCAACACCGACGACCGGCTGATGAGCGACACGACGATGACGAAGGAATTCCAAATCGCCGTCGATGAGTTCGGGCTCACGCTTTCCGATTTGGAAAAGATCACCATCAACTCCATCAAAAGCGCCTTCATCCCCTTCGACGATCGCATCCGGCTCATCTACGACGTCATCAAGCCCGGCTACGCCAGGATTCGCTACAGCCTCGCGGCCACTTAACCGGTGCGCGGTCATTTCGTCTTGCCAGCGTCGGCGGCGGAAATAGCCTCCGCACACTTTCCCTAAAACATCCGACCCGTTTCCATCATGAGCACCACCTCCACGCACACCCTCCCGAAACTTCATAACGCAATGTGGCCCGGCCTCGTCGGAAAAGGCGACGGCGCGGGACAGGAACCGCCGATCAGCCTCGAACGCATGCTCGACCTCACCGCCGGCGCTAGCGTGAACGGGCAGAAGTTCGACGGCATCGACTACTTCCTCTTCCTCCCGCACACGAACCCCGAGGCGAGCGACGACGAGTTGAAAAAGATCGCTGACCTCATTGCTGGCAAAGGATTCAACGTCGGCTCGCTCGTCGCGCCGGTCTGGGGTGGCACCATCGGCGACTCCGCCATGGGCGACGCGGCGCAGCGCGAAAAATTCCTCAGCGCGGTGAAGATGGCCTGCCGCATCGCGGGCATCTTTAACAAACACGGCGTGCGCAAGTATGGCGTCATCCGCATCGACTCCGCAGAGTTCGGCGTGAACAAGTGGCGCGAGGACCCCACGGCCAACACCGCAAAGATCGCGGAAACCTTCCGGGAAGCCGCGAAGATCGCCGCCGGCGCAGGCGAGCGCCTCGCGGCCGAGGGTGAGATCTGCTGGGCGGGCATGCACTCGTGGAAGGACATGCTCGACCTGCTCGAAGCCGTCGGCATGCCCGAGACGCTCGGCTTCCAGGCCGACCTCGCCCACACCTACCTCTACCTCCTCGGCTACAACGCCCCCGAGCACGCGCTCATCAAGGAAGGCGCCACCGACTCGGAATTCTGGAGCGCCTACGCGCAGATGACCGATAAACTGCGCCCCTGGACGATCGACTTTCACGTCGCGCAAAATGACGGCGAAGTCCACGGCGCGGGCGCGCACGACAAGACCGGCAAACACTGCCCCGCCGACGATCCCAACGGCAAACTCGACATCGTCAAATGCGCCGGATACTGGCTCAAAGACGCCGCCGCCCGCGGCATCCAGCACATCTGCTGGGACGGCTGCATGTTCCCGAATGCGAAACTCGAACAGGCGCAAACCTGGAACGCCATCCTCGCCAAAATGCTCGAAGTGCGCGCCGCGCACGGCTGGTAAACCTCACTCCCAAACTCAACACCCTCAAATACCATGGCAAAGAAACCACTCAACATCGGTCTCGTCGGATACGGCTTCATGGGCCGCACCCACGCCCACGCCTACCACAACGCCGCCCAGTTCTTCGACACGCCGCTCCAGCCCGTGCTCAAGGCCGCCTGCGGCCGCGACAAGGCGAAGCTCAAGGCCTACGCCGACAACTGGGGCTTCGAGTCCACCGAGACGGATTGGAAAAAACTCGTCGAGCGCAAAGACATCGACGCGATCGACATCTGTACCCCGAACGATTCCCATGCCGAAATCGCGATGGCCGCGGCGCGCGCCGGCAAGATGGTGCTCTGCGAAAAGCCCCTCGCGCTGAATGGGCCGCAAGGTGAGAAAATGGTCGAAGTGATCGAAGCCGCGGGCGTGCTGAATACCGTCTGGTACAACTACCGCCGCGTCCCCGCCATCACGCTCGCCAAGCAAATCATCGACTCCGGGAAGCTCGGCAAGATCTTCCATTACCGCGCGAACTTCCTCCAGGACTGGACCATCAGCGCCGACCTCCCGCAGGGCGGCGCCGGCCTCTGGCGGCTCGATGCGAAGGCCGCGGGCAGCGGCGTCACCGGCGACCTCCTCGCCCACTGCATCGACACCGCGATCTGGCTCAACGGCTCCATGACCGACGTCAGCGCCATGACCGAGACCTTCATCAAGGAGCGCAAACACACGCTCACGGGCAAAGTCGAAAAAGTGAAGATCGACGACGCCTGCACCTTCATGGGCCATTTCAAAAACGGCTCGCTCGCGCTCTTCGAGTCCACGCGCTACGCCCGCGGTCACAAGGCCCTCTACACCCTCGAAATCAACGGCGAGAACGCCTCCATCCGCTGGGACCTCCACGACCTGCATCGCCTCCAGTATTTCGACTACAGCGACGAAGGCATCGTGCGCGGCTGGCGCAACGTCCACGTCACGGACGGCGATCAGCCTTACATGAAAAACTGGTGGGTGCCCGGCCTCCAGATCGGCTACGCCGAGACGTTCACGCATCAGGTCGCCGACTTCCTCATCGCCGCCGGCGAAGGCAAACCCTGCCCGCCCACCTTCCGCGACGCGCTGGAGACCCAATACATCTGCGACGCCGTGCTCGAATCCGCCAAGAAGGGCAAGTGGGTCAAGGTGAAGGCGCTCGGGAAGGCCCCAAAGCCCGCGAAGAAGAAGGCGAAATAATCCGATCGCGCCGAGTCGCCACGGGAAGACGACAGGGGAAAAATTTTCCCTGCCGCGGATCGTTCGTGCCCGCAGGTCCGAAAGGCGCGGTCGTGAATTGCCGTCCTCGTCCCCCTGCCGCAGGCTGCGACGTCAGATGAAGTGGCATCTCGTTTTCCCGCTCCTCGCGAGCGTGATCTACGTCGCCGCTGCGCTGCTGTTGAAACGCGCGCAGCAGCTCGGGGCGGGAGTCTTGCGCACCACCTTCGTCGCCAATCTCGCCGTCGCGCTCGTCTTCACCGCGCTCCTGCCGTTCGGAGGAAAGACCCAGCCGTGGACGCTGCTCTGGCAGCCGGCGCTCGTCGGGTTGCTGTTCGTCACCGGGCAGACGCTTTCGGTGCTCGCCCTGGCCCGCGGGGAAGTCTCCGTCGCCACGCCGGTACTCGGCGCGAAGACGATCTTCGTCGCGTGCTTCACCACGATGCTGCTCGCCACCCGGCTTCCGTGGCAGCTCTGGTGCGCGGCGGGGCTGAGCTTTGGAGCGATCCTGCTGCTCAATCGCACACCGGGCTCCGGCGCGCCTTCGGGCTCACGCGCGATCGGACGCACCCTGGTGCTCTCGTTGCTCGCCGCCCTCGCTTACGCGCTCTTCGATGTGCTGGTGCAAAAGTGGGCGCCGGTCTGGGGCGCGGGGCGTTTTCTACCCATCGCTCTCGGACTTGCGGCGGTCTTTTCGGGCGCCTTTTTCCCTTTCTTTCGCGAACCGCTGCGCGCGGTGCCACGCGCCGCTTGGCCTCCGCTCGCCGGCGGCGCGGCCCTCATGGGCCTTCAGGCGTTATCGCTCGTTTCGGCGCTGGCGATCTTTCATGATGCCACCTCGATCAATGTCGTCTACAGCGCGCGCGGGGTCTGGAGCATCGCGGCCGTGTGGCTCATCGGTCATTGGTTTAGCAATACGGAGGCTGAACGCGGTGGAAGCGTGCTCCGGTGGCGGCTCGCCGGGGCGATCCTGATGACTTCGGCCATCGTGCTGGTCGTCACGAAGTAACGCGGACCGGTCAGGTGAGCTTGATGATGAGCGACTTCAGCTCGGTCATTTCTTCCATGGCGTAGCGGACGCCTTCGCGGCCGAAGCCGCTGTCCTTGATGCCGCCGTAGGGCATGCTTTCGACACGGAAGGTCGGGACCTGATTGATGAGGACGCCGCCGACATCGAGGCGATCGTAAGCGCGCATCGCGAGCTGTAGGTCGCGGGTGTAGATGCCGGCCTGGAGGCCGAAATGCGAGTCGTTGACCATGGCGAGTGCGTCGTCGAAGTCCGTGTAACGATGCAGCGTGGCGATGGGAGCGAAGGCTTCCTCGGTGCAAATGGCGAGGTGGGCGGGGGCGTCTTCGATGACGGTGGCTTCGAGGCATTGGCCGGTGATGGCGCCGCCGCAGACGACCTTGGCGCCGGCGCGGAGCGCTTCGCTGATGCGGGACATCGTGGCAGTGAGCGCGTCGGCGGTGATCATCGGACCGACGATGGTGGCGCGATCGGTGGGGTTGCCGGTCTTCACTTTCTCCGCGATGTAGGCGACGAGGCGCTGGCGGAAATCGTCGTAGAGGGAGTCGTGGACGAGGATGCGCTGGACGCTGATGCAGCTCTGCCCGGCCTGGCCAAAGGCGCCGTTGGCGATGGCGGGAACGGCGGCGGCGAGGTCCGCATCCGCGTGGACGATGACGCCGCCGTTGCCGCCGAGTTCGAGCGTGATTTTCTTTTTGCCGCAGCGGGCCTTCAACATCCAGCCGACGGCGGGGCTGCCGGTGAAGGTGACCTTTTTCACGCGCTCATCCGAGACGAGCAGGCCGGCATCTTCGTTCGAGCACGTGACGACGTTGATCTGGCCTCCCGGGACGCCTGCCTCGACGAGGACATGGGCGAGCAGGAGCGCGGTGAGCGGCGTTTTCATCGCGGGCTTGAGGACCATGGTGTTGCCCGTGGCGATGCACGGGGCGACCTTGTGGGCGACGAGGTTGAGGGGGAAATTGAACGGGGTGATCGCGGCGATGACACCGATGGGGAAGCGCCGCGCGAGACCCATGTGGCCTTCGCCGGGTGGGAGTCCGTCGATGTCGAGCAGCTCGCCGTGGCAGTGCCGGGCTTCCTCGGCGGCGAGCGTGAAGGTCATGATGGCGCGGGAAACTTCGACCTCAGCGAAGACGATGGGTTTACCGGCCTCGGCAACGATGGTGTCGACGAATTCGGAGCGGCGCTGGTCGATGAGGGCGGCGATTTTGAGAAGGAGCGCGGCGCGGACGTGGGCGGGCGTGCTGCGTGTGGACTGGAAGGCGATGCCTGCGGCGGCGATGGCCATGCCGATGTATTCCGGCGTGGCGAGGGGCACCTGAGCGAGTTCGGCGCCGGTGTAGGGATTGACGACGGGCTGGCGCACGGTGGTGGAGAGCCAGTGGTTATCGATCAGGAAATGACGGGTGACACTCATGTTCTAAAGCTCGGCGACTTCGCGCTTTTCAACATAGATGCGAAGTCCCTCGGTGGAAAAGGCGTTCATCAGCGCTTCGGGATCAAGCGCCTCGGGCATCATGACGCCGCGCTCCTTGATCTCGCCGGTGATGAGCAGACGCGCGGCGAGCGCGGGCGGGATGCCGGTCTGGACGACGGTGAGCGAGTAGCCGTAGCGCTCGTAGGTCGCACGGTGGTCGTCCATCGTGTAGACGAAATACTCGACGCGTTTTCCGTCCTTGCTGCCGCGGACTTCGGTACCGACGCAGGAGAAGCCGTCCACGTTTGCGCCGAGGGCGGCGGGCTTCGGAAGATTGGCGCAGACGACGCGGACGGGGGCGACTTCGACGCCGTCGACCTTCACTTTTTTCCAAGTATCGACATCGAGGAGCGCGAGGGATTTGGCGATGCCGACGACTTTGTCGCTGAGCGTGTATTTGAAGACAGAATACTCCACGCCCTTCGCGACGAAGGGCGGGTAGAGGCCGAGGCTGACGCCTTCCTCATGCGCGACCGCGTAGGTTTTCATGAGGCCGAGCGGTGGCGGGAAGCGGAACCATTCGATCTCGGTCTCGAGCGGTTTACCCGAGTGGACGCGGCCGTTTTTCACGAAGTAGGGCATGGCGCCGAGCTCCTCAAAGAGCGTTTCGGGAGAGAAGAGCACGGCGAAGCGGTAGCCGCGGACCTCGGCGTTGTCGGCATCGAGGACGCGGATGCTCTCGGCGGTGTCGAGGCGGTCCATGGCCCAGCGGGCGAAGACGTTGACGGCGCCGGGGTCGCAGCCCATGCAGAGGATTCCGGCGAGGTTTTTCTCGCGAAAACGGGCGTCGAATTTCTCGATCTCCGCCTCGTAGCTGTTTTTGGTGGGCCGCTTGAGGCCGGGTGGCGAATAGATGTCGGCCGCCATGTCGAGGTAGTGGGAACCGGCCTGGAGACAGGCTTCGAGGACGGAGTGGTTTGTCTGCCAGGTGCAGGCGTTGAGGGTGACGGCGATTTTGTTTTCGCGCATGAAGGCGGTGAGTTGCGCGGTGTCGAGGGCGTTGAGCGTGGCGACTTCGAAGCGGCTGTTGACCGTGTTGGCCTGGAGCTGCCGGGCGAAGGTGGGGTCGATGTCCGTGAGGAAGATGCGCGAAAAACAGGGGTACCCGTGGAGCCGTTGTCCGATGACGGAGCCAACGCCGCCCATGCCGATGACCAGTGCGTTTGCCATAAAAATAGAGGTGTGGGCCTCGCGCGCCGGGTTCCGAAATCTCGGGAGACGCGACAATTGCCTTCGGATGAAGTAACATCAGGAGTGTCATCTTTGCCAGCGAGATAGCCGCGGGCGGGATGCGAAAGCCGCCAACCAACCCCTTCTTCGCCATGCCACGCCTCGAGTTTGAAGTCAGCGTCCCAGCCGATCCCGAACGCCAGCACGTAGTCATCGCCGGGACCGATCCGGCGCTCGGGGACTGGCAGCCGGAGAACGGCTGTGTGCTGGAACGAGGGCCGGACGGGCGTTTCCGCGGAGCGGTGGATCTGCCTCACGGCATCGTCGAATTCAAGGTGACGCGGGGGTCGTGGGCGACGGAGGAGAGCTACAAGGACGGCGGGTCGCCGCTGAATTACCAATACCTCGTGGCGCACGATCTGACGGTGCTGATCGAGGTGGAGCATTGGAAGGATTGCGAGCCGTATGAGCCGGAGCAGATCTATGGCAAGACGATCGAGATGGAGTTGCACGCGGAGTTGCTCGACCAGACGCGGAAGGTCTGCATCTGGCTGCCGCCGGGTTTCATGCGGAGCCACGATTCGAAGCATCCCGTCCTCTACCTGCTGGACGGGCAGGACACGCTGGAGTCGCTGGGTTCATGGGGAAATGAAACGATCGCGGCGGACGCGTGGGTGCGCGGGCTCTCGCACCAGGGTCTCATCCCGGAGGTCGTGTTGGTGGCGGTGTTTCACCGGGAGGACTTCGGCCAGCGCGACATCGAGCTTTCCCCGCAGTGCGACGGAACGCGGATGGCGAACTTTATCGCGAACGATTTGAAACCCTTCATCGATTACACGGTGTGCCGCGACCGAATCCTGACCGAGCGCGAACATACGGGCGTGCTCGGCTTTTCGCTCGGCGCCTCGCTAGCGCTGCACATGGCGCAAAGGCACTCGCAAGTGATCGGAAAGTTCGCCTGCCTCTCGACCGCGTTTGAAGATCTCAGCAATGATTCACCCGAGCATTGCGAGATCATCGAGCGCATCGCGACGGACAAAACGTTCCGGCCCGATCGCCGACTTTACTTCGATCACGGCACGTTCGGCGATGACCGCCGGGCGGAGATTTACCAGAAGGCGCTCAACGCCGTGCTGATCGAAAAAGGCTTCGCGGAAGGGCGCGATTTCCGCGTGGTGCATGCGGAAGGCACGGACCATTCATTATCGGCCTGGCGCGCGCGCCTCGGGGCGCCGCTGGAGTTCCTGTTTGGAAAAAGGTGATCTCGTCCGCGTCGGCTGAACGCCCGGCGCGAAACCGCCTTATTTGGAGGCGATATACTTGACGAGGTCGACACAGCGGTTGCTGTAGCCCCACTCGTTGTCATACCAGCTGATGAGCTTGAAGAACTGCGAGTTGAGTTCCATGCCCGAGCCGGCGTCGAAGATCGAGGAATGCGTGTCGTGGATGAAGTCGGATGAGACGACCTCGTCGGTGGTGTAACCGAGAATGCCCTTCAGGTAGGTCTCGCTCGCCTTCTTCATGGCAGCGCAGATTTCGGCGTAGCTGGTTTCCTTGATCGTCTTCAGCGTCAGGTCGACCACGCTGACCGTCGGCGTGGGAACTCGGAACGACATGCCGGTAAGCTTGCCTTTGACCTCGGGGCAGACGAGCCCGACCGCTTTCGCTGCGCCAGTGGTCGAAGGGATGATGTTGATCGCGGCGCTGCGTCCGCCCTTCCAGTCCTTCTTGGAAGGACCGTCCACGGTCTTCTGGGTGGCCGTGTAGCTGTGAATGGTGGTCATCAGGCCGTCGTCGATGCCGAAGCCTTCCTTTAAAAGCACATGCACGAGCGGGGCGAGGCAGTTCGTGGTGCAGCTCGCGTTGGAGATGATGTGATGTTTGGCGGGGTCGTAATTCTCATGGTTCACGCCCATGACGACCGTGATGTCCTCATTCTTCGCAGGCGCGGAGATGATGACCTTTTTCGCACCAGCGGTGATGTGTCCCTTCGCCTTGTCCGCATCGGTGAAGAGGCCGGTCGATTCGATGACGATGTCGACGCCAAGCGCCTTCCACGGGAGGGCGGCGGGGCCTTCCTTCACGGCGAGACATTTGATCTCGTGTCCGTCGACGACGAGGATGTCGTCCTCTTCAAGAGTCGGCGACGATTTCTTCGAATAGACCTCCTCGCTCGCGCGGCCCTGCGTGGAGTCGTATTTGACGAGGTAGGCGAGGTTATCGGCGGGGACGAGATCGTTGACTGCGACGACTTCGATTTCCTTACCGAGAAGGCCCTGGTCGCAGATTGCGCGGAAGAAGAGGCGGCCGATGCGGCCGAAACCATTGATGCCGATTTTGATCATAAAATGTGGTTTGGTGTCAGGTAAGCGGATTAAGCGGGCGGACAGTTACGCGGGGCGTGAGTGAGCGTCAAACAAACATTTTGCAGCGGAGCCCCCGGCGGCGAAGTCGCGAAAAAAATGCGCGCCTTGAGCGAGGGAAGCTGCTTTCCTGCGCGGCGTGTTCCGCAGTTCCAGCCTTTTCCACCTCCCATTTCAAAAGCAGATTGCCACGCTCGCGATCGTCCTCGTCCTTTCGTCAACGGGAGCTCGCGCGCAGGTGACGCCGAACCAGGAACCGCTTCCCGCCGACCCATTACCGGCGAAACCGGCGGGTGAAACGGAGGAACTGACCCTTCTGCCAGGAGAGGAAATCATGCTCACGCCGGGCGGCGCGCCTCCCGGCGCGAACGAAATGCCGGAGAAGCTCGTGCCGTTTAAACTGAAGCTGGCGCCCGTGGAAATCGAGCCGCTCCTCCCGGCGCTGAGCGACGCGTTTGCTGGCACCGGCACGCTCAGTTCCGCCCTGCGGGTGAACGTGAAGAAGTTCAACATCAAGGGAAACACGGTGTTCTCGGATCGCGAACTGCAAAAGGTGATCGCGCGGTTTTCGGGGCGCGAAATCTCGAGCGCGGAACTCGAAGAGGCGCGGCAGGCGTTGACGGTTTATTACGTCGATCACGGCTATATCAATTCGGGGGCCGTGTTGCCGGACCAGGATTTGAAGGACGGCATCGTCGTCATCAACATCGTGGAAGGTCGCGTGACCGAGGTGGACGTGAGCGGGAATTGGTGGACGCGCAGTTGGTGGCTGCGGCACGTGCTGAATCGGGCCGCCGGCAGGCCGCTCAATTTCAACCAACTCAAGGAAGGGCTCCAGCTGCTGCGGCAGAACCCGAACATCAAGCAGGTCAACGGCGAACTGATGCCGGGCGGCGCGCCAGGCGAGAGCATCTTGAAGGCGTCGGTCCGGGAGATTCAGCCGTTTCGCGCGAGTCTGGACTTTAGCAACCGCCGGCCACCGAGCGTGGGCGCCGAGATCCTGGAGTTGAACGTGGCGGATCTGAATCTATCCGGGCACTTTGACCGGCTTTCGATGCGCTACGGCATCGCGCATACGACCGCGGAGACGATCGACCAGTGGATCGGCAGCGAACTCGAAAACATCGAGGGCGCGTACGAATTCCCGATCGCCCCCTGGGGCACGACGATGGAAGTACACGCGGGCAAGAACGACTCGGCGATCGTCGAGGAGCAGTTTCAGCTCCTGAACATCACGAGCAAGTCCGAGCAATATGGCCTCACGCTTCGCCAGCCGCTGATCGAGAGCTTAAACAACGACCTCGCTGTCGCGCTCACTGCGGACAAACGCAAGAGCGACACGTTTGTCCTCGGGCGTCCCTTCTCGCTATCGCCCGGCGCGGTCGACGGCGATACTCAGGTCTTCGTGATGCGGCTCGCCATCGAGTTTGTGAACCGGAGCCAGGTCCACGTCCTCGCGATTCGCTCGACATTTAACCTGGGAATCAACGAATGGGAGGCGACCCGTTCGGTGCCCGGAAAAAGCACGGGCACGCCGGTGCAGCGCCTGCCGGATGGTCAGTTTTTCTCGTGGCTCGGCCAGGCCCAATACGTCCGGCGACTTTTCGACACCGACAGCCTCGCCGTCGTCCGCCTCAATGCCCAACTCGCGAGCGACCCGATCCTTTCACTCGAGCAGTTCAGCCTCGGCGGGGTGCAAAGCGTGCGAGGGTACCGGGAGAATCAACTCCTTCGGGACAACGGCGTTTTTGGCTCGATCGAGGTGCGCGTGCCGGTCTGGAGAAACAAAGAAAAGGCCGCGCTGCTGACGTTCGCGCCGTTCGCCGACTTCGGCGTCGGGTGGGATCGGGTGGAATTCATCGGGGGCAAACCCAAGGGCGGCATCGACAATCGGATGGAAACACTCGGTAGCCTCGGGGCCGGGCTGATCTTCACGCCGTCGCGATACGTCTCGGCGCAGCTCTATTGGGGCTACGCGTTGAACCACAAAAACACGGTTCGCGATGGCGAAAACCTGCAGGATTACGGCCTTCACTTCGCGGTGAGCATCGCCGCATTTTAAGTCAGGATCAGCTTAAAGCCGGCGATCGTCAGTACGGCGGCGAGCAGGCGTTTGATCACCAACGGGGAAAAACGGCGACTGCCAAAATATGCCCCGGCCGCACCGCCAACGACGGCAGCCGCGCCGAGCGGCAGGGCCAGTGTCGGCAGCGCATGGGTGCTGCTGATGTGGCCGAGCAGTCCCGCGGCGGAGTTCACCAGAATAAAGACGGCTGACACCGCGGCGGCGGTCTTCGTGCGCGCCCATCTTTTCAATAGGAGGAGTGGAGTGAGGAAGATTCCGCCGCCGGTGCCCGTGAGCCCCGCGAGGAGTCCGAGAACACCTCCGAGCGTCAACGCGACCGGACGCGAAGGCTCACCCACGGCTTCGTCCGCGGAAGGCCGAAGAATGAAACGCACAGCAGAAAAGAGCAGGACACAACCGACGACGATTTTAAAAACATGAGTCGGCAGATGCATGGCGCCGCCGACAAACGCGAGCGGCACGGACAGCACTGCGAACGGCCAAAATAGCCGCCACGAAAAATGCCCGGCTTTCCAAAATTGCCACGAGGCGATGCTCGCCACGAGGATGTTCAACGCGAGCGCCGTGGGCTTGATGTAATCCGGAGCGAGCCCGGCGAGGGACATGACCGCGATGTAGCCGGAGGCGCCCGCGTGTCCGACCGACGCGTACAGAAATGCCACGACGAGCACCGCGACGGCAATGAGTGGCCAGTGTTCCGGATGCATCGCCGGAGGCATAACGAGAGCACCACGGGAACTCAAAAAGATTTTCCACGCGACATTCGCCTTCGCGCTTGAAGCTTCGCCGGGGCTTGTCGAAGCTCCCCGGCTCGTCAACACTCCAACACGCTAAGAATCGCACCGCCATTATGCCCGTAATCTCACGAGGACTCGAAGGAATCATCGCCGCTGAAACCCGCATCGGAGACGTGCGCGGCGATATCGGCCAACTCATTTACTGCGGCTACGACATCAACGAGCTTGCTGGGAAAGTGAGCTACGAGGAAGTCGTCCACCTCCTCTGGCACGGGCGGCTGCCCACTGCGCGCGAGCTCGAAAAACTCACCACCGCGTTACGCGCCGAACGCGAATTGCCGCAGGGAGTTATCGATTTCATCCTCTCATCGCCAAAAACCGCGGCGCCCATCGACATCATGCGCACGGTCGTCTCGATGCTCGGTTGCTACCCGACCGTCCGGCACAATCTGGACATGCCCGAGAGCCACGCGATCGCCATTCAGCTCGTGGCCCAGATCGGCATCGTGGCAGCTTACTTCCATCGCGCGCGGAACGGCCAGCCGCTCCCGCCCGTCCGCAAAGACTTGAGCGAAGCCGCCCATTTTCTCTGGCTGATGACCGGTGAAGAACCGCACGCCGACGCAGTCCAGACGCTCGACGTGGCCTACGTCCTCCACGCCGAGCACGGCTTTAATGCCAGCACCTTCACCGGCCGCGTCGTCGCCTCGACGCTCAGCGACATGTTCTCCGCGGTCAGCGCGGCGATCGGCGCCCTGAAAGGACCGTTGCACGGCGGCGCAAACGAGGGCGTCATCCACATGTTGCAGGAGATCGGCGAACTCTCGAAGGTGGACGCGTGGGTCGAAGAGGCGCTCGCGCAAAAGAAGAAAATCATGGGCATCGGGCACCGGGTTTACAAAGTTCTCGATCCGCGCGCGCCGCACCTGAAGGCGATGGCCATCAAGCTCAGCGAACAGCTCGGCGATCCGAAGTGGATCCAGATGAGCGAGCGCATCGCGTCGATCATGAAGGAGCGCAAGGGACTCAATGCGAACGTCGATTTCTACTCGGCGACCGTCTATTATTCGCTCGGGATTCCGACGGATCTTTTCACGCCGATCTTCGCCATCGCGCGCATGAGCGGCTGGACAGCACACATCCTTGAGCAGCTCGGCGACAACCGTCTCTTCCGTCCGCTGAGCGAATACACCGGCCCCGCCGTCGGCCTTGTGGCGAAGCCGATCGCCGAACGTTAAGTTCGCCGCCGGGTCGCTACTGGATCTGGAGGACGAAGATCAACTGTCCTTTCCCATACTGCGGGCCGCGGATGAAAAGCGGACTGCCAGGAGCGAGTTTCGCCTCGGTATCGACGAGCGGACGTTTATCCTGAAAGAGCTTCAGATTGAGGAGGTAGCCGCCCCGTGCCTCCTTGGATGTCGAGCGCCGGGCCTTCACGCTGAGGGAAAATGTCTTACTCGGAATGAGCCATCCCTCGTCAGCACTGTCGATCGTCTGCACGGCGCTTCCGATCAGCTCAAATTGGTTGTAGCCGAAAACCCGTTTCAAGCGCGCCGCAAAATCTCGCAACTCGGCGGGTGCGTCCGCCGGTTTTGCCGCATCGGTAGCCAGAACGACGGCGCTCCATATCTTGTCGTCAGCGCGCACGGAGGCACACAGAGCGACGACGGCGAGGGTGAGCACGGTGCGGATCGTCATGCCCTTATTTGAGTTCGTAACTGGCCGGGATGTAATCGAGGCCGTCAAGCCAAAGCACGGTGACGTTGTCGCGCGCGTTGTAAACGGTGCTCGCCGAAATGCTCGGATCGGAGGGCCACGATTCGACGACCTGGGCGAAATAAGGCGCATCTCCGTCGAGCATCGGCACCGGCGTCGGTGGGATTAGCGTCTTAAACATCAAGCCCGCCATGCCGAGGCACGCGGCGCCCGCCCAGATGAGTCTCGGCAGGGACCACGACCAGCCGCTCCGCTGCTCGCGAGGCTGATCGGCCGCAATGCGTTGTTCGATCTGAAGATTGAAAAACTCGGGGTTTGAAAGTAGCGGCGCGGTGGGGTGCTCACGGAGAAGTCGGGAAAGCTTCCGCGTTGCGTCCGCGTCCAGCCTGTCCTCCGGTCGCCCCGAGAGCTCCTTTTCAAACTGGGCAAGTTCGTCATCAGCAAGCTGGCCATCGACGTAGGCGGTAAAACGTTCTTCAAAGGTTTTCATAGACGTCTTTCAACATGGTTTGGAGCTTCTTGCGTGCGTAGAAAAGGCGGGACATGACGGTTCCGATGGAGCACTCCATCGCGTCGGCGATCTCCTGGTACTCGAGCCCGTCGATCTCGCGCATCACGATCACCGCGCGGTGTTCGGCAGTCAGCCGCGCGATGGCGTCTTCGATCCGGGCGCGGATCTCCTTGTCGCCGAGCTTCACTGCGGGCTCCAGTTCTCCCCGTGGCGTCGTGATCGCTGCGGCCTCGATATTGCGAAGCCCGATCGCGTCATCGAATTCGGTCCCGCCCTCGATCTGCTTCCGGCGCAGGGAATCGATCGAGACGTTCATGAGGATGCGATACAGCCAGGTGTAAAACGAAGACTGTCCCCGGAATCGCCCGATATTTTTCCACGCCTTCACAAAACCATCCTGGGCGATGTCCCAGGCGTCTTGTTCATTACGGACCATATTGTAAATCATGGCAAATGCGCGGCTACGGTAGCGGATTACGAGTTCGTTGAAGGCCGTCGTGTCGCCCGCTTGCGATTTGGCGACGAGTTCTAATTCGTCGGCAGGCGGTGCGTTTTCGGCCTCCGGTTGCACGGGGTTGGACGCGGCATCTGCCGGTTGATTCAATCCAACTTGCGATTTCGGGTCGCTCACTCGCGCTCGTAGCGCCGCCGCCACTCAGCCCGGTACTGCCCCATCAATTCGATAATGCCGTCGCGAATCTGAAACAGGCGCTGGTTGAGCATCGCGAATCGATCCGCTGAGAGCTTGAGATCCTTGCGGACCTGCACCGCAGCTTCAATCGAGAGCATCATCGCCTTCAATGCCCTTTTCAGGTAGGCGATCGTCATCCCGATTTCATCCACATCATCGTCACTGAGCGCCGCCGCCAGCTTTGCGCTCGCGATCGCCGCCTGAGTGGAAAGCTTTACCGCCGAAGGCATCGTTTGCCCCTCCCCCACCTCATCAAAGAGCTGGTCGATCCACACTGTAAGGGCAAAGGACGCCTGATACAGCGGGTGGACCTCGAAGGAATCGCGACCATCCGCCTCCATGGCCTCCACCTCCTCGGCCACGGCATCGGCTTCCTCTTCAAACAAGGAATCCACGCTCTCCGCCCATTTTTCGCCGTCCTTATCCAGCAAATGATACCACCCCATTTCGCGGGCGATGATCTGATCGCGGTTCGGGTCGTCGATGAAGCGCTCAAGAAGCTCCATGTACTTCTCGGTCTTACGATCTTGTTGTTGGAGGAAACGTTCCCAGTCGTATTCGTCCCAAACATGTTCTGGCTCGTCAGGTTCGGCCATAAAATTGATGCCGTTTTGTAGCTCGGCCTACTCCATTCTGCAAAGGGATTTAACCGAGGGCCGCCAGCTTCTCCCAAGCCTCACGCTGTTCCGGATTCAGGGTTCCCGGCAGCGTCACATCCATCTGCACGTACAAGTCGCCCCGCGCGTCCTTGCCCGATGGAAGACCCCGGCCCTTGAGTCGAAACTTTTTCCCCGGCTGCGAGCCCGGCGGAATCTTCAGCCGGACCGACCCGTCCGGCGTCGGCACCTCGATCTCCATCCCGAGCACGGCGCGGGCGACCGGCACCTCGACCTCCCGAATCAAATCGCTGCCATCCACCCGATAGTCCGGGTGCTGGGCAAAACGCACCCGCAACAGCAAATCGCCCGCAGGGCCGCGACCCGCCGACTCGCCCTGCCCCGCCAACCGGATCTTCTGGCCCTCTCGCACGCCCTGGGGGATTCGCACCTCGTACGTCTCCACGCCGGCATTCCCACTTCGCCGAAAGGAAATCTTCTTCTTCGTCCCGTTCAGCACTTCCTCGATCGTGACCAGCAAATCCGCCTCGACGTCACTGCCTCGCGTGGGTCCCTGCGGCATCCCTCCCATTCCGCC
This sequence comes from Chthoniobacteraceae bacterium, assembly GCA_043735935.1. Taxonomy (GTDB): domain Bacteria; phylum Verrucomicrobiota; class Verrucomicrobiia; order Chthoniobacterales; family Chthoniobacteraceae; genus JANLQB01. The sequence goes on along the minus strand of JAYTDO010000363.1, from coordinate 5,331 downwards.
GAAGGTATTTCCCCCGCGAGGGTTGCTCCTGCCACCGCCAAAAAACTGCTCAAAAAAGTCCGAAAAACCCGTCCCCCCGAAGCTCATGCCGTCGCCAAAATCTCCTCCCCCCGCACCCCCTCGGGCGTGGCGCGCCCCACCGTGCTCCCAGTCGGCACCCAGCGTGTCGTACTTCTGCCGCTTCTCGGGATCGCTCAGCACGTCGTAGGCTTCGTTGATCTCCTTAAATTTCGCCTCAGCCCCTTTCTTGTCCTTGGAAACGTCCGGGTGGTGCGTCCGCGCAAGTTTTCGAAACGCCTTCCGCAGTTCATCCTGAGAAGCGTTTTTTGGCACGCCGAGTGTGGCGTAGTAATCCTTGTACTGCACGGGCATAAGTGGCGCGAAAGATAATCAGCCCGCACTAAAGCGCCAGCCGCAGAGCAAGCAATTTTCACCCAATCTTTGCATTGCTGCCGCGCGGCGCTCACTGGTATAGGCACCCCTAAATATGAGTGCCCTCCTCGGCTTTTTCAGTCGCGACAATAAGTTTTTCGACCTCCTCGAAGCAAGCGCAGTGGAAGCTCAGGCGAGCGCCGCGATTATCAGCCGCCTCCTTGCCCAGATCGGGAAAGGTTCCATCGAAGAAATCAAAGGCGACCTTGATCAAAGTCGGCGCAAACATAAGCGCCTGAGCCAGGAAACCACCGAGGCGCTCACCAAAACCTTCGTCACTCCATTTGAACGGGAGGACATCGAGGCGCTCTCGTCGGCACTCTACAAGATCACGAAAAACTGCGAAAAGATCGGCGACCGCCTTGCCATCTGCCCGGCAGGCTCCGATCTGACCACCGTCGCGAAACAGGTCAACATGCTCGATCAGGCCGGCGGCGTCGTAGCGAAACTCGTCACCGAACTGCGAGCCAAGACCCACGGCGAACAAATCCGGGATCTTTACGAGCGGCTCCAGGCCATTGAAACCGAAGCCGACCGCGTGATGAACGACCAACTCCGCGAACTTTACACCAGCACCGACACCGACGCCCGACAGGTCGTCTTCTGGAAAGACATCTTTGAATTGCTCGAACGTGGCGTCGACCGCTGCCGTGACGCCGGATACATCGTCTTCCACATCGTCCTGAAGAACTCCTAAGGCAGCGATGGCCCTGATCCTCACGGTCATTCTGGTGGCACTCATCTTTGAGTACATCAACGGATTCCACGACACCGCGAACTCCATCGCCACCGTCGTCTCCACCAAGGTCCTCACTCCGCGCCAGGCCATCCTCCTCGCCGCGATCACGAACCTCTGGGGCGCCCTCGCTGGCACCGCCGTCGCGAAGACCGTCTCCAGCGGCATCGTCGATTCCAAATTCGTCACCTCCGAGATCCTCATCGCCGCCCTGCTCGGCGCGATCGTCTGGAACCTCGTCACCTGGTGGTTCGGTCTGCCGTCCAGTTCGTCGCACGCCCTCGTCGGCGGCCTCGTCGGCGCCACCTTCGCCGCCTCGCACGAAAACTTCGCCGCCATCATCTGGTCCGCACCGAAGGCCGGAGCCCACTGGTGGCAGTTCAGCGGCATCCTCTACAAAGTCATCATCCCGATGGTCCTCTCGCCGGTCCTCGGGCTCACCTTCGGCTTTCTGGTGATGTCGTTCCTCTATTTCGCATTGCAGAAGGTGCGCCCACTCATCATCACCAAAAGCTTCTCGGTCCTGCAGCTCTTCAGCGCCAGCTACCTCGGGCACAGCCACGGTCATAACGACGCACAGAAGACGATGGGTATCATCGCTCTCGCCCTCGTCGCCGCCACCAAAGCCGGCAACCTCGACGCCCTGCCCCCGTGGCTCGGATTCCTCAAACTCGCCGACCTCGGACCGCAGAGCGACTACATCCCCGTCTGGATCAAAATCACGTGCGCCCTCACCATGGCCGCAGGCACAGCCGGCGGCGGCATGCGCATCATCCGCACCATGGCGCAAAAGATGGTCAAACTTCAGCCGGTCAACGGCTTCACCGCCGACATCACCAGCGCGTCCGTCCTCACCGTCGCGGCGTCGCTCGGCATGCCCGTCTCGACCACTCACGCCATCACCGCAAGCATCATGGGCGTCGGCACCGCCCGCCGCTTCAACGCCCTCAATTTCGGAGTCGTAAAGCGCATCCTTTGGGCCTGGGTTCTCACTTTGCCCGCAGCCGCCATCGTCGCTTACTGCACGGCGCGTCTGTTCATGTCGTTGAGTCACTAAGCGCTGCGGAGCGAGGATCCGCGGGGGAAAACGCCGCCACCATCGAGATGAAACAGCTTCCCCTTTCGCGCGCGCTCGTCACGGCCTCCCTGACAGCCGCGACGCTCGCTCGCGCCGCAGACAACATGGAAGAATCCAAAGTCCCTCCCTACACCTTGCCCGACCCGCTGGTCTGCAACGACGGTTCGCGCGTGACCGACCCCGCCACGTGGCGCGACCGGCGGCGCCCCGAGTTACTCCGGATTTTTGAGAGCGAGATATATGGAAAGACGCTCGTCGGACGGCCGCCGAATCTTCGCTTCGTCGTCCGCGAAGAAGACAAAAACGCACGCGGCGGCAAAGCGACCCGGCTCCGCGTCGGCGTGCTTTTCGAGGGAAAAGAAAGCGGTCGCCAGATGGAACTCCTCGTCTACCTGCCGAATCAAGTGAAAGGGCCCGCGCCCATTTTTCTCGGACTGAACTTCGACGGAAACTACACCACCACTTCCGAACCCGACCTACCGCTCCCGACGCACTGGGCGAACGGCCTTTTCACCAATCGGCTCAAAGACAACACGCCCACTGAAGCCGGTCGCGGCATCCACCAGCACCTCTGGCCGTATGCCTACGCCCTCGAACACGGATACGGCATCGCGACCGCCGCCTACGGCGAGATCGAACCAGACGGCCCCGGGCACTGGAAGGACGGGCCACGCGGGCTCGGGCCGGAGCCAGGCATCGACGACTGGGGCGGCATCGGCGCGTGGGCTTGGGGCCTGAGCCGCGCGATGGACTGGCTCGCCACCGAACCCCGAGTCGACTCGAAAAAAGTCGCGGTCATCGGCTTCAGCCGCCTCGGAAAGGCCGCCCTCTGGGCCGCCGCCCAGGACGAGCGTTTTGGCCTCGTGGTCTCCAATGCCTCCGGTGCCGGCGGCATCGCCCTCGCCAAACGAATCTTCGGCGAAACCAATGAGCACCTCGCCATGCGGCTCGGCCACTGGTTCGCCCCCAATTTTCGCAAATACGCCGGCAACGAAGCAGCATGCCCAATCGACCAGCACGAACTCGCCGCCCTCATCGCACCGCGTCCGCTGCTCATCATGAGCGGCACAACCGACCTCGGCAGCGATCCAAAAGGCGAGTTCCTCGGCGGCCTCGGTGCGGATCCGGTCTATCGGCTCCTCGGCACCGACGGTCTCGCCACCCCGGCCTGGCCCGCCCCTTCGCACCTCGTCGACAGCACCATCGGATACTTCCTCCGCCCCGGCGGACACGATGTCACGCTCGAGGATTGGCAGGCGATGATCGCGTTTGCCGACAAACATTTCCGCCGGGAAAATCCGCTTGCGCCGCCTCGCGCCGAGCGTTAGAGCACCCGCCGTGAACTCAAAACACTGGTGGCAAATCTAAGACGGGCTTGCGCCCGACGCTCCCCCTCGGGGTAGGCGCCAGCGCAGTCGTCGCCACCACACGCGCGGCCAGCAGGCCGCCGGCGCCGAACTTTCCAGCCCGATGATTCCCAAAGAGAATCGTCGGGCTTTTTCTTTTCACCTCCTCTCCAACCGCACACTTCATGACCACCCAATTCAAATACAACGCCGACGGACTCATCCCCGCCATCGTCCAAGACGCCACAAGCAAGCGTGTCCTCATGATGGCGTGGATGAACGAAACCTCCCTGCGCGCCACGTTGGAGACCGGATTCATGAACTACTGGAGCCGCTCGCGGCAGAAATACTGGCTCAAGGGTGAGACCAGCGGACACACCCAAAAGGTCGTCCGATGGTTCGTCGACTGCGATGCAGACACGCTTCTCTTTGAAGTCGAACAACTCGGCGGCGCCTGCCACACAGGCTTCGAGAGTTGCTTCTACCAGGAACTCGACCGGAACGGATCGCCGGTCGCGGTGCTGGAAAATAAACTTTTTGATCCCGCAAAAACTTACTCTTCCTAAATGAACATCTCATTCACGCCGACGCCCGCGGAGTTCCGCGAATTGGCCACGCGCGGGAATCTCATCCCCGTGCATACTGAACTGATCGCGGATGCCGAATCGCCGGTTTCCGCGTTCCAAAAGATCGACGACGGCGGTTATTCGTTCCTCTTCGAGTCCGTGGAGAAAAGCGACCAGGCCGGCCGCTACTCCTTTGTGGGTGCCAATCCGCGACTCGTCTTCGAAAGCCGTGGCCGGAGCATCCGCATCACCGAAGGCGGCAAAACCCACGAGTTCGAATCCGAACGAGACCCGCTCGCGGAACTCGAAACGATCATGCAGCGATACCGCTTCGTGCCCTCGCCCGCCGTCGCCGAATCGCGCTTTGTCGGTGGAGCGGTCGGTTATCTCGGCTATGACATGGTGCGCTTCTTCGAGCCGACCGTCGTCCCGCCGCCGCCGGACGATCTCGATCTCCCCGAGAGCCTTTTCGTCATCACCGAATCGCAGCTCATCTTCGACCACCGCACGCGCCGCCTCCGGATCGTTTCAAACGCGCTCGTCGACGGCGATCCCGACGCCGCCTACTCGCGCGCGATCGAGCAGATCGAAGCGATCGTGGAAAAGCTCGCGCAGCCGACCAACCTACCCCCGCTGCCCATCACGCCCGCACCCGAGCCACCCGAGCCTCTCAGCAATACCACACCCGCCGAGTACATGAAGATGGTGCGCGACGGACAGGAATTCATCCGGGCCGGCGATATTTTCCAGTTCGTTCCATCGCAGCGTTTCGACACCGACTACGACGGCGACGCCCTCACGCTTTACCGCGCGCTGCGTTTCGTGAATCCATCACCTTACATGTTCGTGCTGAAAATCGCGGGACGGTTCGCGTTGGTGGGAAGTTCGCCCGAAGTCCACGTCCGCGCGATCGATGGCAAGATCGAGATTCGCCCGATCGCTGGCACCCGCCGACGCGGGGCAAACGCGGAGCAGGACGATGAAAACGCCGCCGAGCTTCTCGCCGATCCGAAAGAGCGCGCCGAACACCTGATGCTCGTGGATCTCGCTCGAAACGATGTCGGGCGGGCGAGCGAGTATGGCAGCGTGAAGGTCACGGACTTCATGACGATCGAGAAATACAGCCACGTCATGCACATCGTCTCGAATGTGGAAGGTCGGCTGCGGCCCGAC
>JAYTDO010000362.1:0-3267 GCA_043735935.1 Chthoniobacteraceae bacterium | reverse complement strand
CGACCGCGACACCTTCGTCCGCCGCGCGAATGAACTCGGAGCCGACGTCAAAGTCCAGAGCGCCAACAGCGACGACGTCCGCCAGGTCAACGACGTCCGCGCGCTCATCACCGAACACGTCGACATCATCGTCATCGCGCCGCACAACGGCGAGGCCATGGCGGAGGCCGTGCGCGAGTGCAACGCGGCGGGAATCCCGTGCGTCGCGTACGATCGCTTGATCAAAAACTGCGACCTCGATCTTTATCTCACTTTCGACAACTTCCGCGTCGGCGAACTCCAGGGCCAATTTATCGCCGATGCCCTCGCGAAGCTCGGTGGCAAAAGGCGGATCGCCCGCATCTACGGCGCGAAGACCGACAACAACGCGCTCCTTTTCAAGCAGGGCCAGGACAAATCCTTGGCGCCCGCCATCCAATCCGGCGCGATCGAAGTGGTGCATGAAGATTGGGCTGACGATTGGAAGCCGGAGAACGGGAAAAAAATTGCCAACGCGGCGATCAACAAGGCCGGACACAATCTCGACGCGATCCTCGCTTCCAATGACGGCACCGCCGGCGGCGCGATCCAGGCGCTGCTCGAAGAAGGCCTTGCGGGAAAAATCATCGTGACCGGTCAGGACGCCGACCTCGCGGCCTGCCAGCGCATCGTCGCCGGCACGCAAGGGATGACCATTTACAAACCGCTGAAGCAACTCGCCGAGCAAGCCGCCGACTGTGCGGTGAAGCTCGCGCGCCATCGCCCGGTCATCGCCACCGCCGTTTACGACAACGGGAAAATCAAGGTGCCGAGCGTCCAGGTCGATGTCGTCGCCGTGACGCGCGACAACATGGAGGCGACGGTGATCGCCGACGGCTTCCACCCGCGCGAGGCCATCTACAAAGGCGCCGACGGCAAGTGAGCCATGCTGCTCGCCAGTAAAATCACCAAACGCTTCCCGGGCGTCACTGCCCTGCGCGACGTTTCATTCGATCTGCGCCCCGGCGAAATCCACGCGCTCTGCGGTGAAAACGGCGCGGGAAAATCCACGCTCATCAAGCTCCTGAGCGGGCTGCACCCGCACGGCAGTTACGAAGGGACGCTCACCGTCGGCGGCCAGCCCGCGCAGTTTCGTTCGATCGCCGACGCCGAGCACGCGGGGCTCGCCGTCATCTGCCAGGAGCTCGCGCTCGTCGAAGAAATGACGGTGGCCGAAAATATCTTCCTCGGCTCGGAACCGCGGCGCGGACCTTTCATCGACTGGAATCGCGTCCACCTCGACGCCCGCGCGCTGCTCGATCGTTTCCAGGTGAACATCGATCCCGCCGCGCGCTGCTCGCAGCTCGGCGTCGGCCAAAAGCAGCTCGTCGAAATCGTCAAGGCCCTCGCGAAAAACTCGCGCATTCTCATCCTCGACGAGCCCACCGCCGCGCTCGCCGAACACGAGGTCCAAATCCTCCTCACGATCCTGCGCGATCTCCGCCAGCACGGCATCGCGTGCATCTACATCTCGCATAAACTCGACGAAGTCTTCGCCCTCGCCGACCGCATCACCGTCCTGCGCGACGGCTCCACGATCGGCACGTGGGACACCGCGCAGACGAGCAAGGCCGACATCATCCGCCACATGGTCGGGCGGGAAATCGCCGATCTTTTTCCGCGGCGCAGCGCCCCTCCCAGCACGCTCGCCGCGCCGCTCCGCGTCGAGCACCTCACCGTCCTCGATCCACACACGCGCGCCGCCGCGCTGCACGACATCAGCTTCACGCTCGCGGCCGGCGAAGTGCTCGGCATTGGCGGCCTCATGGGCGCGGGCCGCACCGAATTGCTCATGCACCTTTTCGGCGCGTGGGGCTCGCGCCAAAGCGGACGAGTCGAGCTCTGCGGCGAAACACTCCCGCCTCTGCCGCCCGCACAGATGCTGCGCCGCGGCCTCGCGCTCGTGAGCGAAGACCGCCGACGCTACGGCCTGATCCTCGATCACACCATCGGCTTTAATCTTTCCCTCTCGAGCCTCGCCGACGTCACGCGCCGCGGATTCATCGACGCTCCGCGCGAATATCGCCGCAACGACGAAACCTTTCGCGCGCTGCGCATCAAAGCGCCCGGACTCGAAGCGACGTCGGGCAAACTTTCCGGCGGCAACCAGCAGAAAATCGTGCTCGGCAAAGCGCTGATGACCGACCCGAAGGTGATCTTCCTCGATGAGCCGACCCGCGGCATCGATGTCGGCGCGAAACTGGAAATCTACGAGCTCATCAACCGCCTCACCGCCGACGGCCGCGCCGTCGTCCTCGTCAGCAGCGAACTCCCCGAACTCCTCGGCATGAGCGACCGCATCCTCATGCTCCACGAGGGGCGCATCGGCGGCGAATTCACGCGCGCCGAGGCCACCTCCGAGCGCCTCCTCGCCGCCGCGCTGGGGCAATCGTGACCCGCTCCATTCCACCTCTTCCTCGAAAATTCTCCGCCGCATTTTAATCCCATCCCCATGTCTTCCCGACTGACGATTCGCGATTTTGCCCTGCTCTTTGCCCTGCTCGTGCTCGGCGGTTTTTTCGCCGTGACCGCGCCGCAGTTTCTCAGCGCGCGTAACCTCTCACTGCTCGCCACCGAGCTCGCGATCACCGCGACTTTAGCGCTGGGAATGCTCGTCGTCATCCTGCCGGGGCACATCGATCTCAGTGCCGGGAGCGGCGTTGGATTGATCGGCGGCATCGCCGCAGTCCTGGTGACCAATCACGGTTGGCCCGCGCCGGTCGCGATGATCGCCGGCACAGCGGGCGCGCTGATTTTGTGGTTCGCGATGGGCAGCCTCATCGTGCGCGAGCGCATCCCTGCGTTCATCATCACACTCGGCGGATTGCTCGTGTTCAAAGGCCTCTTCTGGCTCGTCATCAACAACCACACGGTCCCGGTCGTCACCGGCGGCCAAACCAACGCATTGTCGGCGCTCACGACGTTTTATTTTCCCGCCTGGGCCGGCCTCGCGGGCGCGTGTCTTTTCGCCGTCGCCTATGCGCTGAAGATGCTCCGAACGCGCCGCGAGCGTGCCGCGCACGGCTTTGCCAATGACGACGCCGAGGTGGCCCTGCTCAAAGGATTCATCGCGCTGCAAGCCGTCTTCCTCGCGGTGATCACGCTCAATCAATTCCGCGGCGTACCGCTTCCCATGGTCATCCTGCTCGCGGTAGCCGCGGCGATTTACACGCTCACTCAGCACACGCCCTTCGGCCGTTATCTTTATGCGATCGGAGGAAACGAAGAGGCGGCGATCATCTCGGGAAT
>JAYTDO010000361.1:0-2190 GCA_043735935.1 Chthoniobacteraceae bacterium | reverse complement strand
TCTCGCCGGCCACGGCCACGGCATCTGGGCGATCGTCCACATGGTCAGCGTCGTCGCGCTGCTGCTCTACATTCCGTTTGGAAAACTCTTCCACATGTTCCAGCGCACCTGCTCGCTGTGCGTGAGCCGGTACAAAAAAGTCGGTGCCGCCGGGCCGCGTGCGCACTGCCGGCGCTGCGGCGGGGACTTCGCGAGCCAGATGCACGTCGATGATCTCAAAGTCGTGCTCGACGAACTCGGTTTCGACTACCGCTTCGCCGGCGCGCAAGGCGAAGTGCATTACCAGGACATCTGCCCCGCCTGCCGCCGCGGGTTGCTGGCGCTCAACCAAGGCAGGACCATCGGACGCTGACTTATGGCTACGCTCACTTTACCCGAAGAAAAATACATCGAACTCTACGGCCCCACGCTGGCCCACACACCCGCGGGCGGCTGGAATAACGGCGAGCCGGACAAGCTCGTGAAGACGCACTGCTGCTTCTGCGGCGTGCAGTGCGGCATCCAGCTCAAGGTGAAGGACAACAAGGTCATCGGGTTCGAGCCGTGGGAGGAGTTCCCCGTGAACCAAGGCAAGCTCTGCCCGAAAGGCGTGAAGCGATACATGCAGAACGACCACCCCGACCGCCTGCTCACGCCGCTCATTCGCAGCGCCGACGGCTTTCGCGCCGCGGGCTGGTACGAAGCGCTGCACACGACCGCAGCGAGGATCAAAGAGATTCAGGCGAAGCATGGAAAAGATGCGTTCGCGTTTCTCGGCGGCGCTTCGATGACCAACGAGAAGGCGTATCTCAACGGCAAGTTCGCCCGCATCGCGCTCCAGACGGCGAACATCGATTACAACGGCCGCCTCTGCATGGTCGCCGCGGGCTCGGCGAATCGCATGGCGTTCGGCGTGGATCGCGCCGCGAATCCGTGGAGCGACATCCCCCTCGCCAAGGTCATCATCCTCACCGGCACGAACCTCGCGGAGTGCTTCCCGATCCTCACCGACTACGTCTGGCGGGCGCGCGATGCGGGCGCGAAAATCATCGTCATCGACCCGCGCATCACGCCGATCGGGCGCACGGCGGATCTCTTCCTGCCCGTGCGTCCGGGACGGGACAGCGCGCTCGCGAACGGCATCCTGCATGTGATGATCGAGCGCGGGTGGATCGACGAAAAATTCATCGCCGAACACACGAACGACTTCGACAAAGTGCGCGAGCTGGTGAAGCGCTACACACCCGAGGTGACGGAGAAAATCACCGGCGTCCCGGCGAAAAGCATCATCGCCGCGGCGGAAATGTGGAGCCCGGCGGAAACCTCCATGCTGCTGCACGCGCGCGGCATCGAGCACCACACGAAGGGCACGGAGAACGTGCTCACTTACATCAACCTCGTGCTCGCCACGGGCCGCATCGGCAAGCCCGGCTGCGGCTACGGCACCATCACCGGGCAGGGGAATGGACAAGGTGGACGGGAGCATGGACAGCGGTGCAATCAGCTCCCCGGCGGACGCGACATCAGCAAGCCGGAGCATCGCGAGTTCATCGCGGATTTTTGGGGAATCCCGGAGCCGGAGTTGCCGAAGGTGGGGCTCACCGCGTGCGAAATCATCGACGCCATCGAGCGCGGCGAGATCAAAGGGCTGCTCTCGATCAGCTTCAATCCGCTAGTCTCGATTCCCGACTCCGAGCGCACCCGCAAGGCGTTGGAGAAACTCGAGTTTTTCGGCTGCATCGACTTCTTCCTCAGCGAGACCGCGCGCTATGCCGACGTGGTGCTCGCGGGCTCATTGCAGGAGGAGGACGAGGGCACCGTGACGACCGGCGAAGGCCGCTGCGTGCGGCTCCGCAACTCCGTCTCGCCGCCCGAGAACGCGCGTGTGGATTGGAAGATCATCTGCGAACTGGCTGAGCTGCTCGGCAAAGAAAAGTTCTTCAAATACAAAAACGCCGGGGAGATTTTCACGGAACTCACCGCGGCGAGCAAAGGCGGGCCGATTGATTACAGCGGCATGACCTACGAGAAGATCGAGAACAACATGGGCGTCTTCTGGCCGTGCCCCGCGCCCGATCACCCCGGCACGCCGCGCCTGTTCGAGGGCGGAAAATTTCATCACCCCGACGGCCGCGCGAAATTCCACGCCTACGAATACCGCCCACCCGCCGAGGATGTGGATGCGGAGTTCCCGATCTTTTTCACGACTGG
>JAYTDO010000360.1:0-3603 GCA_043735935.1 Chthoniobacteraceae bacterium | reverse complement strand
ACCACTTCGTCGTCGTGAAAGTCCTCGATGACGATCACGTCGATGAGCTTGTTGAGCTGCTTGGTGACCTGCTCGAGCGTGGTGTCGTCGCCTTTGACCACGATGGTCATGCGCGAGGTGGCGGGGTCGAGCGTGGGGCCGACGTTGAGCGAGTCGATATTGAAGCCGCGCCCGCTGAACATGCCGGCGATGCGCGTGAGGACGCCGAACTTGTTTTCGACGAGGACAGAAATGGTGTGGCGCATGGAGAAAGGGCGCGAAGTCTCGGCGGGCGAAATGGGGGAGTCAAACCGAAAGTTCGGACTGGCATGGAAGCGGCTAAATCGGCTAGGGAAGCCGTCAGTTTTTTCACGCCCTATGTCCCATCTGCTCTCTTTTTCATCCCGCGCCTGCGCTTTTCTCCTCACGGTGCTGAGTCTCGCGCCGCTGGCGGTCGCCGACTACGTGCTCAGCCCGGAGGAGGCGGCCATCGCGGGCTTCATGGTGAATGACCCCGACCAGATGCGCCCGGCGATGCAGTTCGACCCGATTCTTTCGCAAGTCGCCCGCGAGCGGGCGCAGGACATGGCGGCGCGGAATTATTTTGCGCACACCAATCCCGATGGCTTTGCGGCGAACTATCTGGTGTGGGAGGCGGGTTATGATTTGCCGGCATTCTGGGGCAACGGGGTGGCGAACAATTACATCGAGTCCATCGCCGCGGGCTATGCCTCGGCGGCGGATACGTGGGTGGATTGGATGAATTCCGCGCCGCATCGCACGCACATTCTGGCGCAGACGGCGTTTTACCAGGATCAGACATCCTATGGCGTGGGCTATGCCTATTCGGCCAATAGCACCTATCATCATTACTGGGTCATCATCACCGCGCCGCCGAGTGTGCCGGAGACGCAGGCGGCGCTGTTTATCGCGCAAGGTGTGCCTGCCGAGATGACGACGGGGCAGACCTACAGCGTGTCGGTCTCGATGCGGAATACGGGCTCGGTGACTTGGACGCAGGCGGCGGGCTACCAGCTTGCCTTGGTTGCCCAAGGCATCAACTGGGGGACGAGCGCGGCACCGCTGCCGGGTGAGGTGACGCCGGGCAGTGAGGTGACTTTCAACTTTACCGTGACCGCGCCGCCGGTGCCGGGCTACGACGCTTTCCAATGGCGGATGGAGCAGCAGGGCATGGGGCGCTTTGGCGAGGCGTCGGCGAATCTGGTCGTGCCGGTGAGTTTCCCGGCGAGCGTGTCGTCGGGCTCTTCGTCGGGTGGAGGGAGTTATTCGGCTCCGAGCAGCAGCGGGAAGAAGAGCAAGAAGAGCAAATCGAAGAAGAGCAAAAAGAAAAAGTAGGCGGCTCGTTTTTCCAAAGGCTCTACCGCTCGGGCGGCAGACATGGTAACTCTGCGGCATGCCAACCGACTGGGAAGCCAACTATCAAAAAAACGAGACGCCGTGGGACAAGGGTGCGCCGAGTCCGGGGCTGGTGGATTTCCTCGCGGGTGCGCCGGTGCGCGGGCGGGTGCTGGTGCCGGGTTGCGGCTTTGGCTACGATGTGCGGGCGCTGGCAGCGGGAGCGGATGAGGTGGTGGGCGTGGACATCGCGCCGTCGGCGGTGAAAGGGGCGCGGACTTTTCCGGCAGTGGGCGGGGAGAGCTATGAGGTGGCGGACTTATTCGCGCTGCCGCCGCGGTTGCGGGGGAGCTTTGACTGGGTGTGGGAGCATACGTGTTTTTGCGCGATCGACCCGGCGCTGCGTTCGGCCTACGTGGAGGCGGTGGCCGGGGCGCTGCGGCCGGGCGGGCATTTGCTGGCGGTGTTTTACCTCGATCCGGGGCAGGATCATCCCGACGACGGCCCGCCGTTCGGCGTGTCGCTGGCGGCGCTTGATACGCTTTTTGCGCCGCGTTTCACGCTGCTCCGTGAATGGCTGCCGCAGCGCGCGTATCCGGGACGCGAGGGGCGGGAGTGGATGCGGGTGCTGGCGCGGCAGTAGTCGCGCGTCTGTCGGGGGAAGCTGGCAGCTTTCCCCTACAGACGCGGCAACGCAAAACAGCCGCTGACCTGCGCGGAGGCAGACCAGCGGCTGAAAGTTTTGCGGAATCGCAGGTAAAAGAACCTACATGAGGCACTCGTTGCAGATGGGCATCTCGCAGATGATCGGCGGCGACGCGGGCGGCGGCACGGTGCCCACGATTTCCGTCTTCTTGCTGGTCGAGCTTTCGTCGCCCGTCTGGACGGTGCCTTTCACCGTTTTCACGCGGTGGGAGCGGACGACCATGTCGCTCATGCGTTCGCGGAATTCGCGCTGGCGCGGACGGAAGGCTTCGCCGGCACCCTCAAACGGATTGCGTCCGCTGAAGAGGTTGAAGAAGTCGAACGGCACCGAGACGCGCACGTCCGCAGTCCAGTGGCCGCCATTGAGATAGGCGTCGTTCCACCACTCCACATCGCCGATGACACCGGGCAGGAAGTGCGCTTCGAGCCGCGCCTTGAAGCCCTCGTAGTCGGCGCCCAGCGGATTGTCGTAGTGGTAGTAGCCACCAAAGACGCGCGTCTCCATGTAGCGGTCGAGGCCGGGAATGAGGAAGCCGACCTCGGCGTTCCAGCCTTCCACTTCGGCCTCAAAGGTCTTGAAGCTCTTGGTGCGCGTGCGGGTGGTGACAGTGCGGTTGATGAGGTTGCCTGTCCGCGTGGCGGCGGAAAAGGTGCGGCGGCTGACCGAACGGTGATCCGACCCGGCAAGGATGTCGTCACTGTCCGGGAGGTAGTAGTTAAAGCGGGCATCGACCCAGTGGGTCAGGATTTCCGCGCCGAAGCCGAAGGAGTTGAACTGGTTGTCGAACTGGCTGTCGATGTTGTCGTAGTAGGCGTTCACGCCAAAGATCACTTCCTTGTCAGGTACGAGATAGCGCGCGCCGAGGCCGTAGCTGGACTCGTACTGATGGCTGTCGTTGTACTTGTTGCGAGTGTTGAGAAAGATGACCGCATTGCCCGGACGCCAGAAAGGCGTGAGCGAGTCGAGGTAGATGCCCTGGAGGTGCTGGGAAAATTCCCCGCCGATGGTGATGGCGCCGGGCACCGGATCCACGGGCGCGACCATTTTATCTTTGGCTTCTTTGCCGGTCGGGCCGTAGAGCGGCAGGCCGGCGTAGTTCGAGCCCGGAGTGAGCAGGGCAAGAAAGCCGAGCGTCAGGGCGATGGAGGAGGCGATGGGTTTGTGCATGGTGTGTTGGGGTTGAGGTGAAATGTGTCCGCGTTTTCTCCGACGCACGGAGCAATGTCAAAACTTTCATCAGGGAAACTCCGCGCGCCGGACAGCGTTCGCTTTGCCAAAAAAAACAGCCGCTGGCGAGACAAGGCAGGCCAGCGGCTGGAGTGAGTGCTGTGCAGAGCGCGAGGCCCGCTGATGAAACTATCTTAGCCTTTGTCCTGCCGAATGATCGACGGTGCCGGCGTGGGCCGGGGCGCAGCCCGATTTCAACAGGTAAAGTCCTTTCGGAGCTTCGTTCTCTTTAAAAATGAGCTGACCTTCTTCAAAGTTCATAGTCTCATAGTTCGTTCCAAAATCAGGTTGGCCATAAAGCTGAGTCACCGAAGCAGATGCCACTTCGTTGGGAA
>JAYTDO010000359.1:0-22475 GCA_043735935.1 Chthoniobacteraceae bacterium | reverse complement strand
CGCTCGATGACGACCTTCAAAATCCACCAGAGCAAATCCCCGTCCTCCTCGCGGAGATCGCCTCCGGATTCGATGTCGTCTACGGCGTCCCGGCCCATGAACAGCACGGCATGCTGCGCGATCTCGCGTCGCAGATCACCAAGTGGACATTGCAAAGCGCGATGGGCGCAGACACCGCCCGGAACATCAGCGCCTTTCGCGCCTTCCGCAGCGACTTGCGCGGCGCCTTCGAGAGCTACGGCGGCTCCTACGTTTCCATCGACGTGCTGCTCACCTGGGCCACCACGCGCTTCACTGGCGTTACCGTGAAACACGACCCTCGGCACGCCGGCGCCTCCAACTACACTCTGCGAAAACTCATCGTCCACGCGCTCAACCTGATGACCGGATTCAGCGTCATGCCCCTGCAAATCGCCAGCCTCGTCGGATTCGCCTTCACGCTCGTCGGCGTGCTTGTCTTCCTCTTCGTCATCGCGCGCTTTTTCTTTGAGGGAAGCGTGCCGGGCTTCCCGTTCCTCGCGTCCATCATCGCGCTGTTTTCCGGCGCCCAACTTTTCGCCCTTGGAATCATCGGCGAATACCTCGCACGCGTGCATTTCCGCATGATGGATAAACCATCCTATGCGGTGCGTGAAGACTCCGCAGCCAAGGCCCGGCCATGACTTCGCGCTGCCGCACCCTCCCCTGGGACAGTGAGTTCTTCGGCCACCGCATCGCACGGCTCGACGGCCCTCGGCTGAACTCCGACGAAGTCGCTGGCATCGACGCGTGGTGCCGCGACGAGCGCATCGCCTGCCTCTATTTTCTCGCCGAGAGCACCTGCCCGGAGACCATCACGACCGCCGAATGCAGCGGATTTGGCTTCAAGGATCTCCGCATCACCTACGAGTGGAAAGCCGCGCTCGGCGCCCGCGGACTCGACCCCCGCATCGCCGACCAAGTCAAAGTGCGTCCGCGGGCCGCCGCGGACACCGAACGGCTTGTGGAGATCGCTCGGGCCGTCCACACCGACAGCCGTTTCTTCTTCGACACTCGCTTCGATCCCACGCGCGCCGCGATGCTCTACGAGATTTGGATTCGGAAGGCGTGCGAGAACGATCACGTCATCGTCGGAGAATCGAATCAACAGACCGCAGGCTATCTTTCGTGCCATCGCACCGGTGATCATTCCGGCGAGATCGGCCTCGCCGCAGTCGACGCGCGCTGCCACGGCCAAGGCATCGGCCGGGCGATGATGGAAGCCGCTCTGCGCTGGTTCGCAGACCACGGGATCACCGACATCAGCGTCGTCACTCAAGGCCGCAACGTGGCCGCTCACCGCTTTTATCAAAGCGCCGGTTTCCTCACTCGCTCCATCGAATGCTGGTTCCACAAATGGTTCGACCTATGAAACTCACCGAAGAACTCCCACCTGCGACGGAAACGGCACCGACAACATCGCTTCTGAAAAAGACCGGCGTCGGCACCTGGCTGACCGTCATCGTGATCTTTGCCATCGGCTGTTTTCTGAGGATCTATCCGTGGCTAGGATACAAGGGCATCGGCTTCGACGAAGCGCTCTACCGGGGCTACGTCGAGGCGCTTTCCGAAAAGGGATTCAGCGACATGCCGGAGCTCTCCGCCGCCTACCTCGAGAAGCAGTCGCAAATGTCCGGCGCCATCCTTCCGCCCACGCGTTTTGTCTACATCGCCGCCGCGACGACATGGCGGAACGCCTTCTTCGGCGACGCTCCCGGCTTATCGGATCTGCACGCTCCCGATGCTCCGCGCAAAGATCCCGCCCTCATCTCGCTTCGAAGCGTTTCGTGCCTCTTCACCATCCTCACACTCATCGTCGCCGCGACTTTCGCACGACGCCTCGCCGGCGATCGCGCGATGCTCGGCGTGCTCGCCCTGATGGCCTGCGCGCCCACCCAATTGCACATGGCCCAGCATGGGCTGATCGATGGCGTCTTCGCATTCTGGGCGCTCACCTGCGTCTGGCTTTTATGGGAAAATCTCCAGCGTCCCGACGACGGCCGCTGGCAGGCCGCCTATGCGGCGGCACTCGCACTGATGGTGCTCACGAAGGAAAACGCCGCGTTCGTTTACGTCGCGCTCACCTTGCTCATCGTCGTCGCGTGGCGCGCGCGATGGGGCACCGCCACGCGCCGCCTCGTCCTCACGCACATCGCGGGCGCCCTTCTCGGCGGAACCATCCTCATCGCCCTCGCCGGCGGCATCCGCGAGTGCCTCGCCATTTACCTCCTGCTCAAGTCCAAGGCCCAGTTAATGCCCTACGCCATCAAGACCGGCGACGGCCCGTGGTTTCGGTACTTGCTCGATCTTCTCTGCGCCTCGCCGCTCACCCTGCTGCTTGCCATCGGCGCGATCTTTTCGCTCACACGCCGCCAGAAGCCGCTCATCTACGCCACCGCATTCATCGGCTTCAGCTACGCCATGATGTGCAACGTGAAATACGGAATGAATCTCCGGTACACGAACATGTGGGACATGCCGTTGCGGCTTCTCGCCTTCACGCAACTCTCCGCGATCGCGGCGCATTTTGGGAAACGCGAACACCTCGCTCTCGCCGCGGGCGTCTTCGCCCTGTGCGCCCTCGACCTGCGGCAGTACGACATCCTCTTCGTTCAGTTCAACGTGGACTACGAAATGATCAGCGTGAATCTCCTTCAGGCGCTGAAGATCTTGAAGTTCAACTAACCGCGGCGTCCCCCGGAAAATCCGCATCGCGCCGGCGGGGTCGGCCAGTATGCTCCGCCGCGTGCACCTCGCGCTTCACGGCCTCAGCAAATCATTCGGCGGCAAAGTCGTCCTCGACGGACTCACCGCGGACTTTGGCGACGTGCGCAGCCTCGTGCTCATCGGGCCGAGCGGCGGCGGAAAATCCACGCTTCTGCGAATCGTGGCCGGCTTGGAATCACCCGACTCAGGCACCGTCGCGCTCGACGGTGAAACGATCGACTTTCGCGAGGAATCGCTCCGGGTTCACCGTCGGCGGCTAGGTGTCGTCTTCCAATCGTTCAACCTTTTCCCCCATCTCAACGCGCTCGCCAACCTCACGTTGCCGCTGGAGAAGGTGCACGGCTTTTCGACCGCCGAAGCGGAGAGCATCGCCATGGAACACCTCGGACGCTTCCAACTCGCCGACCACGCACACAAACGACCCGCCGAACTCAGCGGCGGCCAGAAACAGCGCGTCGCCATCGCCCGTGCCATCGCCATCAAACCGCGCGTCCTGCTCTTCGACGAACCGACGAGCGCCCTCGATCCGGAGATGACTGCCGAAGTGCTCGACGTCATCGAGGAACTCAAGGAGGAGGGCCGGGACTTCATCCTCGTGACCCACGAAATGGGCTTCGCCCGGCAGGTCGGCGATGTGGTTGCTTTTCTCGCCCAAGGTCGCATCCTCGAGATCGCGTCGGCCGCCGAGCTTTTCGCCGCGCCGACGACCGCACCGTGCCGCGACTTCCTGAGCCGCGTTTTGAAATACTGACCCGCACCCGTCTTTCGCCGCGTAAAATCGCTGTTTCCTCCCGCCTCCGCCGCGGTAAAAGATCCCCAAACCCACCCTCCCACATGCAATCGAAACTTCCCTGGCTCTGCGCCATCCTCCTCGGCGGCATTGGCTGGCTCATCGGCTTCTTCATGGGCGACAGCTCGGCTACCTACTCCACGGCGAAATCCTCGATCACAACGCACGCGACCACCTCGCCATCCGCCGCAGACGCCACTCCAGCGTCGGATCCCGAGACCGCAGCTTTGGTGAAGGACTTCGAGATCTCCGCGGCGGCGATCATGGAGGACACGAACTACCTGCGGCAGTCGGCCCGCCTTTATAAAATGGTCGAGCAACTCACCGCCGCAGAGATGCCCGGCGCGCTGAACGCCGCCCTACACCTCGACCAGCAAAAACGTTTCATGCTCATCAGCGGCCTCATCGCGCGGTGGGCCGAGCTCGATCCAAAAGCGGCGGTCAACTACGCCAACAGCCTCCCGAAGGATCAGCAATACACATGGACGAAGGCGACAGCGCTCGCAGTCTGGGCCGAGAAGGATTTTCCCGCCGCCTCGCAATACGCCCTCGCGCTCGCCCCGGGCAAAGAGCGCGACGCAGCGATCGGCGGACTGGCCTCCGGGCTGGCAAAAAAGGATCCCGCCGCGGCACTGAAATTCATCGACGAAAACCTCAAGTCGGGCAGCGATAACGAAGGCATCAATTATTACGCGATGATCGTTCAGCAATGGGCGCAAAAGGATTTCGACGCCGCCGCCAAATATGCCCTCACCATCAAGGACCGGCAGGCACGGCGGAACGTCCTGATGTCGCTTTCCTACAGTGACGTCAGCAAATCGCCGCAGGATTTATTGAACTGGGCCAAGGACATCCCCGACCGGGAATCCCGCGACGACCTCACGCGCAATGCGCTCTATCAATGGTCCCGCAAAGATCCGCAGGCCGTCCTCACGTACGCGCGGACGTTGCAGCCGGGCAACATGTTGGAGAACGCGATTAGTTCCGCCATCACAGAACTGGCGACGCGCGATCCGATCGAAGCGCAGCGCGTCATCGACGGCCTCGCCGAAGGCTCCGTTCGCAGCCGGGCGGTGAGTTCGCTCGTCACCTCCTGGGCGCAGCGGGATGCAAAAGGCGCGACCGATTACGTCAAAGGCCTGCCCGAAGGCGCAGCACGCGCGTCCGCGATCAGCTCGCTCGCCACACAGCTCGCCGAAAAGGACACGGCCGCCGCGCTCGATCTCGTGAACCTCATGCCCGAAGGCAGCCAGCGCGCGAATGCCCTCCAACAGATCGGCTGGCGCTGGGGTAGGAATGATCCCAAGGCGGCCGCCGAGTATTTTTTGAAGAACCCACCCTCCAGCGACAACTACAACAACACGCTCCAAAACATCGTCAACACGTGGGCAAACAACGACCCGCAGGAAGTGATGGCGTGGGCGCAGAAGCTCCCTGACGGCAAGGATAAGGACCGTGCGTTCAGCAGCGCGCTCGGCCAAATGGCCGACAGCGATCCGCAAGCCGCAGCGGCCGCAGCGCTGAAACTCACCGGTGCAGCCCAGTCCGGCGCGGTCTCGAGCGTCGCCAGTCGTTGGGCGGGCAACGATCCCGCCGGCGCCGCCGCGTGGGTCGCCGGTCTCGCGGAAGGCGACAGCCGCACCAGCGCGGCCTCCAGCATCATGTATCGTTGGGCGGAACTCGACCCACCCGCCGCCACCAAGTGGCTCGAAACCTTGGGCGCTGGCAAGGCGCGCGATTCCGCCGTGCGCACCTTTAGCGATCGCATCACTGCGCGCGATCCCGAGGGCGCCGCGCAATGGGCGAGCACGATCAGCGATGAAGCGGGCCGCCGGAGCGCCGTGGAAAATATTGCTCGGAATTGGCTCAACAAGGACAAGGGCGCCGCGAAGAATTGGATTCAGAGCACCAATCTTTTGTCCGACGACAGCCGCCAGCGTTTGATCGGAGGGGGCAATAAGTGATCCGCCCGGCATGTACGTTTTGCCAAAGGCGCACCCGCTGGACGGGTTAAGCTGGCGGACCCCATTCGGGTTCTCCCCTCCTTCGTAATGAACCAACAATTCAAATCGCTCCTCATCCCGCTAGCGATCCTCGTTACAGGTCTCGCCGTCGGGTTTGTCCTCGGCGACCATCCGGCATCGTCCCTCCCGGCGAACGCTCCGTCCATCGCGCAGCCAACGGCTTCGCAACCGATCGTGATGCCGAAGATCGCGGCCGCATCGGAACTTTCTCCCTCAACCCTTGAGGATGGAGCGAGCACCAGTGTCTCGCTCAGCGCTGCGCTGCGGGAACCGAACGAGATGCGGCGGATGCACGACCTCTTCGAGGCTGTCAGCAAGATGAGCGCCGGCGAAGTCGCGTCCGCTCTCACCCTCGCCGAACGCTTGCCGCGCGACGAACGCGACGCGCTGGTTCCGATGTTGATGAGCCGTTGGGCCGAAAGTGATCCCGCCGCCGCCGCGCAATACGCATTCAATGTCCGCGACCAGCAGGCCCGCTACACGGCCACTCGCGCCGTGCTTTCGGCATGGACGGCCGCGAATCCCGACGCGGCTCTCGCCTGGGCACAAGGCCTCCCGCCCGGCCAGCAGCGTTCCGCCGCTCTTTCCGGCATCGTGAATGCCCTCGCCCGACGCGATCCATCCGCGGCCCTTCAACTCGTCAACCAGCTCCCGAAAGACCGGACCACCGACAACGCCTATTACACGATCTTCACCGAAATGGCGTCTGCGAATCCCTCGAATGCCGCGAGCACCGCCTTCGCACTTCCGAAAGGCCAGAACCGCGACCAAGCTCTCCGGGCAAGCGTGGCGCGCTGGGCGCAAAATGATCCACAGGGCGCCCTCGCATGGGCTGCATCCCTGCCGGACGCCGCCGCCCGCAATGCCGCCACCGGCAACGCGCTCGCAAGCTGGGCATCCTTCGACCCGCAAGCCGCGTCGCAACAAATCCTGGCTATGCCGCCCGGCGATCAGCGCAATCGCGCGCTCGGTTCCGTCGTCAATTCCCTCGTCTATCGGGATCCCGTCTCTGCGGCCCAACTCGTCGACCAGCTTCCCTCCGGCCAGACGCGAAACAATGCCCTGCAGAACCTCGCCTTCCAGTGGTCGAATACTGATCCACAGGCGGCCGCGGAATACATGCTGAAGCTCCCGGCCGGCGACACGCGGAACAACGCGCTCAGCGGCGTCGCATCCGGTTGGGCCCGCAATGATGTCACCGGCGCGCTCGCCTGGCTTGGGACCCTTCCCGATGATGACGCAAAGAAGAACGCATCGCGAAACGTCGTTTTCCAATGGGGCCAAAGCGACCCGCGAGCCGCGGCAGACTACTGGTTGAAAACCGACACGCGTGCCGGGCAGGACTCCGGCGGAACACTGGCCCAACTCGCCGGTCAGTGGGCCCGGAACGACCCGCAGGAAGCCCTCTCCTGGGCGCGCGGTCTCACCGATACCACCGTGAAGAACAACGTCCTCAGCCAGATCGTCGGAGCACTCGCCAATACCGATCCACAGCAAGCAGCGACGCTCGTGAGCTCCATCCCCGCGGCAGTTCAAGGAAACGCCGCGGGCAATCTCGCCGAGCAATGGGCACAGAACGACCCCACCGCCGCGGCCACATGGGCCACTTCACTTCCGGAAGGCGAGGGACGCGCGAACGCATTCCGCAATATCGCGAACCAATGGGCCGAGAACGACCCAACGAAAGCCGCGCAATGGATCGAGCGTCTGCCGGCTGGCACCTCACGCGATAGCGCCGTCAGCGCTTTCTCACGAAAAGTGACCGAAGCCGATCCCGCTGGCGCCGCCGCTTGGGCGGGCACCATCGCCGACGCAAATACCCGCAACACCGAACTCGAACGCATTAGCCGCAGTTGGATACGTCGCGACAAGGGAGCCGCGAGCAATTGGATTCAATCCACCAACGTCCTCACCGAAGACGCGAAGAACCGGTTGCTCGGGCGCCAGTAAAACCGGCTTCCGGTCTAGCGGGAGAAGACTTTGGTCCGTTCGCCCGGCGAAAGTTCCCTGAACGAGCCCCCGGCAACATCGCCGATCGCGAATCCGCCGATCTTCACCCGCACGAGGCGCAGCGTCGGATGGCCGATCGCGGCCGTCATCCGGCGCACCTGGTGATTCTTTCCCTCGACCAGTTCCAGCGCGATCCAAACGTCCGCCACATTTTTGCGAAAGCGGATCGGCGGCACGCGCGGCGGCATTTCCGGCTGCGGTTCCAGCAGCCAAGCGCGGCACGGCAACGTCAGCCTCCCGGCAATCATCAGCCCCCTCTCCATCTTGGCGAGCAACTCGGCGGTCGGCACGCGCTCCACTTGCGCCCAATATGTCCGCACATGCCCGTGCGTCGGATGCAGAAGCCGTGCATTCAAATCCGCTTCGTCGCTGAGCAAAAGCAGCCCCTCACTTTCCGCATCGAGCCTCCCGATCGGATAGACGCCCGCCGGGAATCCAAACTCGGCAAGCGTCCGATGCCGCGAGCCGTCAGGCGTAAATTGCGAAACGACGCCGAATGGTTTGTGGAAGGCGAGAAGCAAGGAGCGACGATGAGTGGAGAATAGTGAATGGCCAGCGGCAGTTCGCCACTCCACCATTCCACAAACACTATCGACGCTCTGAATTGAATCGCAAAGACCTCCCCATCTACGAACTCGAGTCGACTCTCGTCGCATCGCTCCGCGACCGCTCCCGCGTCGTCCTTCAGGCTCCCACCGGATCGGGAAAATCGACCCAGGTTCCTCAGATGCTTCTGGATCACGGGCTGGCGGGCAAAGGCGAAATCGTCGTGCTCCAGCCCCGCCGACTCGCCACGCGGATGCTGGCGGCGCGCGTAGCGCACGAGCGCAGCGTGCGACTCGGCGATGAAGTGGGCTACCAAATCCGCCTGGACCGGATCTGCTCGGCCCGGACGCGGATTCGCTTTGTGACCGAAGGCATCCTGCTCCGCCAGATGCTCGCGGACCCACGACTCGTCGGCATCGATGCGATCTTGTTCGACGAATTCCACGAGCGGCATCTCTACGGCGACATCACCCTCGCTCGGGCGCTCGACCTGCAGGAACAGCACCGGCCCGATCTCAAGCTGGTAGTCATGTCCGCCACACTCGATGCCAGCGGTCTACAGAAATTCATGGCCCCCTGCGAGCTCCTCACCTCTCGCGGCAGAACGCATCCGGTCCAGATCGAATATCTCGACAAGCCGCTCGGCGACTTCCCCGTATGGGACGCCGCAGCGGAAGAACTCAATCGTGTGGCGGCAACGACCGAAGGCGACGTGCTCATCTTCATGCCCGGGGTTTATGAAATCTCGCGGACCATCGAGGCGGTAAAACATTCGCGCGCGGGGAAGGATTTCCTCGCGCTGCCGCTGCATGGCGAATTATCCGCAGATCAGCAGGATGCAGCCGTCGCGCGTTATGAGCGGAGGAAAGTCATCGTCTCGACCAATGTGGCGGAGACTTCGTTGACGATCGACGGCGTGCGCGTCGTCATCGACAGCGGCCTGGCAAAGATTGCGAGATTCGATCCTTACCGGGGCATCAATACGCTTCTCGTCGAAAAGATCAGCCGCGCGAGTGCGGACCAGCGCACCGGCCGCGCTGGGCGGACAGCCCCCGGAGTTTGTATTCGGCTGTGGACGGATCGCGAGCACGGCGACCGGGCTCCGCAGGAGTTGCCCGAGGTCCGGCGGCTCGATCTTGCGGAAGTCGTGCTGACTCTCAAAGCGAGCGGCATCGGCGACGTCGCGAAGTTTCGTTGGATAGAGGCGCCAGACCCAAAGGGCCTTGATCGCGCACTCACCATGCTGACAGATCTCGGCGCGCTTGACGCGACAGGCACGGTCACGGCCCTCGGTCGCCGGATGCTCGCCTTTCCCGCACATCCCCGCTACGCGCGGATGCTGCTGGCGGCCCACGACTCTGGATGCGTGCCAGCCGCCGCGGTCATCGCGGCTCTCTCCCAGGGACGGAACCTGATCAGGCGTGCGGAAGGAAAACAGATGCAGGACGACCGCGACAAGGCGCTCGGCGAAGCGGCTGATTCGGATTTTTTCCTTCTCATGCAGGCGCAACGTTATGCTCAGGAGTCCGCCTTCAATCCGCAACGATGCCGCTCGCTCGGGATCAACGCGCTGGCCGCCCGCGAGGCAGACGCGCTCGCCGAACAATTCCTGAAGATCGCGCGGTCCGAAGGACTCGATACGACGTCGCGCGACACGTCCAACGAGGCGCTTCAACGCTGCGTACTCGCGGGGTTCCCCGACATGGTCGCCATGCGAGCAGATACAGGCACTCTCCGCTGCGCGCTGGTGCATGGGCGCCGCGGCGTGCTCGCGAGAGAGAGCGTCGTCACCGCGCCTCTGCTCGTGGCGAGCGAAGTCCGCGAGATCTCGATCCGCGGCGAAGTAGAGACGCTCCTCACCCTTGCGACCGCGATCAAGGAAGACTGGCTCCGTGAGTTATTCCCCGACGGGTTCATTGAGGACATGGTGGTCGCATTCGACTCCACCCAGCGCCGAGTGATCGCAAAAAAGACGACCCGCTTTCACGACTTGGTCCTCCGTTCTCAATCCAGCGACAATGTGCCGTTCGAGCAAGCCGCCGCACTACTCGCGCAGGAAGTCATTTCTGGAACGTGCCCGCTCAAATGCTGGGACCACGCCGTCGAGCAATGGATCCTCCGCCTGAATCTACTCACCGGATGGTACCCGGAGTTTGCGCTTCCTCATCTCGGGGAAGAAGATCGCGTCACGCTCATCGAGCAGATCTGCCACGGAGCGACGAGTTATCGTGAAATCAAGGAGCGTCCGGTTTGGCCGGTCGTGAAATCGTGGCTGTCACCGGCGCAACTGACGTTGCTCGACGATTACGTCCCCGAGCGGCTCAGCCTCCCGAAAGGACGCGCATTCAAGATCACGTATGCGGAGAACGCACCGCCGACCATCGCCGTACGAATTCAGGATTTATACGGAGTGGATGGCGACTTGCGAATCGCCGGCGGGCGCGTGCCACTGGTGATTCAAGTCCTCGCTCCGAACCATCGCCCGATTCAGATCACGACGAATCTCGCGAATTTTTGGAAGGAGTCCTACCCGAAGATTAAACAGGAATTACAGCGGAAATATCCGAAGCACGAGTGGCGATAGCAGGCCCGCGGGTGGTTCAGCGTTTCTTGAAAAAGCGACCCTGGCTCCAGTCGTCGAAGATCGAATAACTCACGGGAGTTACGAGGAGACTCAAGAGCAGACAGAGCATCTGGCCGCCGATGATGATCTTGGCCATCGACGCGCGCCCAGCGCTGCCAGGGCCGGTCCCCAGCGCGATCGGGATCATCGACGCGACGAGCAGGATGGTCGTCATGAGGATGGGACGTAGCCGCACTCGGTTCGCGGTGAGGATCGCCTCTTCGCGCTCCATGCCGCGCGCGCGCAACGTGTTCGTGTAATCGATCTGGAGGATGCCGTTTTTCTTCACGACTCCGAAAAGCATGAACATACCGAAGATGGCGTAAATGTTCAGCGGTTCGGAGAGGACGATCATGGTCAGCAGCGCAAACGGCAGCGACAGCGGGACGGCGAGCAGGATCGAGATGGGGTGGATGAAATTCTCGAACTGAGCGGCGAGAATCATGTACATGAAAATCAATGCCAGCCCGAAAGCCTTGAGGAAATTGACGAGCGTCTCAGCGAGCGTTTTGGCCCGACCGGTGAAGATGACCTGGTACTCCGCAGGCATGTTGAGCTTCGCGCCGACTTCCTTTGCACCTCGTACGGCGTCGCTAAGCGCGATTCCTTGAAGATTGGCGACGACAGTCACCTTTCGCTGGCGCTGGTAGCGGTCGATCTGGCTCGGCCCGCGTGCTTCAGCGAGCGTGACAAAATTCGCCAACGAGAGGAGCAGGGGTTGGCCGTCCCCAGACTTTCCGCGCAGTGCGATTTGAGCGACCGCATCGCTGGTGCTGCGGTCACGCCGGTCAGCGCGAAGCCACACATCGAATTGATCATCCGCCTCTTTGTAATTGGAAACGATTTCCCCTCCCACAGTCGTGCGGAGCGCCCGAGCGACTTGCTGTACGCTGATGCCGTACTGGTTGGCCTTTTCGCGATCGATGCGGACCTGCATTTCGGGATTCCGGTTCGAAAGCGTCGTGTCGATATCCACAAAGCCCTTCAATTGCCGCAGGGCAATCATCATGCTTTCGGAGTACTCAATGAGCTTTCCGATGTCCGGGCCGACTAGGCTGCATTCGAATTCCGAGTTTCGCGAACCCGAGCCCCCAATACCACCCACGCGCTGCACGCTGACGCGATAATCGGGATAGGCAGATAGGATCGTTCGCGCCTGATTCATGGCATCGAACTGCGACCAGCGGCGAGTCTGCCCACGAAGCGTATCGAGGAGTCCGCCCAATTCCGGGAGCCGGCAATAGATCGAGCCCTGCGTGACGTTTCCCTCGCCCTTTCCGATACGCCCAGAAGTCTCGCCGACCGTGACCAGGGTGTCGACGACGACCCGCTGTCCTTTGATCTCGAGGGCTTTC
Source organism: Chthoniobacteraceae bacterium (assembly GCA_043735935.1). Taxonomy (GTDB): domain Bacteria; phylum Verrucomicrobiota; class Verrucomicrobiia; order Chthoniobacterales; family Chthoniobacteraceae; genus JANLQB01. Next base: position 10,382 of record JAYTDO010000359.1, on the reverse strand, counting down.
AACTTTGCTTCGATTTCACGCGATGTTTGATCGGTCCTCTCCAAACTGGTCCCTTCCGGCGCGCCGAGGATCACCTCGAACTCGCTCGTGTCGTCCTGCGGAAGGTAGTTGAACTGCGTCATCGGCAGAAGGATCCACAGAGATGCCGTCGTTGCGGCGGCGGCGAGCATCACCACCCATCGATGCCCCAAACTCCAGGCCAGCAGTACGTCGTACCAGCGCGTCACCGCGATCATGAGTCGCCCGCCATGCGCGCGCTTTTTGCGTGACCGCTCGTCTGTCGCGCTCTTTAGGAACCGGGACGCGAGCATCGGTGTGAGCGTGAACGAGACGAACAAGGACACCATGATCGCGAATGCCACAGTGATGCCGTAGCTGGAAAAGAAACGCCCGACACGTCCGCTCATGAATGCGACCGGCAGAAAGATGACGACAAGCGAGAGAGTGGTGGCTAGGACTGCGAGCGCGATTTCCTTTGTGGCGACCCGCGCGGCTGAGAAGCTATCCATTCCCTTTTCTTCAATTGTTCGGTGGATGTTTTCCACGACCACAATCGCATCGTCGACGACGATACCGACGGCGAATACCAAGCCCAGCATGGTGAAGTTGTTTAGCGTGAAATCCATCGCCCGCATCAACGCAAAGGTGGCGATGATGGACGCCGGGATTGCGACCGAGGCGATCAATGTCCCGCGCCAGTCGTGTAGAAAGAAAAATACTGTCAGCGCGACGAGACATGCGCCGAGGAGCAGATGGAAGCTGACCTCATCGAGCGATCGCTGAATAAAACGCGATTGGTCACGGATCACGGTAAGTTTCAGGTCGCGCGGGAGCGATTGTTCGAGTTCAGCGAGGCGATTTTTTACGCCGTTGATCAAGTCGACCGTGTTCGACCCCGACTGCTTGCGGACCACTAGTGAAACGGAATTCTCGCTATTCAGTCGTGAAAGCGACCTCGCCTCTTCGACGCCATCAGTCACTGTGGCCACATCGCGCAACTGGATCGGAACTCCATTCCGATTCCCGATATGCAGCTCGCCGAAGTCCTCCACTTTGGCGATGCGGCCCAATGTTCGGAGAGTCAGTTCCCGAGCCTGCTGGTCGATCCGACCGCCTGGAATTTCCACGTTTTCTTTCTCAAGAGCGGCACGGACTTCATCGATCGTAAGCCCATAGGCGCGCAGTCGGTCAGTATCGACGGAGACTTGGACGGCGCGTTTCCGGGCTCCGACGAGATTCACCGCGCCAACATTTTGGACGGTCTCAAGGTTTTCCTTGATCTGCTTTTGAGCAAGGTAGCTCAGCTCCTTCAAGGAACGTGCCGCACTGATGCACACGGTGATGACCGGCTGAGCATCCGTATCGAACTTGTCGATGATCGGTGAGTTCGTGTTGGGCGGGAGTTGCGATAGGACTGAGTTTACCTTGTCCCGAACATCCTGAGCCGCAGCGTCGCGGGAGCGGGAGAAAAGGAAACTCACGTTGATCCGCGTGATTCCTTCGGTGGTCTTGCTCGATAGTTCGTCGATCCCTTCGACCGTGTTAATGATCTCTTCAATCGGCTTCGTGACGCTCGTTTCCATCTCTTCAGGCGAGGCTCCGGGAAGGGTGACGGTCACGGTGACTTGCGGGATGTCGACATTCGGAAACTGGTCGACTCCGATCTCGCGAAACGAAATCACCCCGAGAACGACGAGGAACAGGTTCAACATCGTGGCGAAGACCGGGCGGCGGATGCACAGATCAGCCAGCGCGAGTCCGCGAAACTCGGAGTCGGACCCAGGCGCTTTCACTTTGCGACGACCACTCGAGTTCCGGGTTGAACCTTCGTCCTTCCAGCCACGACGACCGATTCGCCGATCTGCAAGCCGCTTAGGATCTCCTGTTCATCACCGTGCACGCCGCCAAGTACGACCTCGCGTCCCTCGGCGATATCCTTTGCGACGACGTAAACCTTGTTCACGCCCGAAAAGGTTACTACGGCGTCAATCGGCACGACCATCACCGGTGCGGCGGAGTCGAGGATGAGTTCTGCACGTGCAAAATAGTGCGCTTTGAGAAGGTGCTCCTTGTTCTCAATGCGCGCCTCGATCCCCACGCCTCGAGTGGCCGGGCTGACCGCAGGATTGATCCACGTCACAACGCCTTCAAAAGCGCGTTCGCCATGTGCCGCAACGAAAATCCGCGCGGCCTGGGCGACTTTAACCCGGGCGGCTTCGCGCTCGGGGATTTCGCCACGAAATTTGAGAATCGAATCATCCAACACCTGAAATATGACCGTCCCCGTGCGAACAAAATCGCCGGAGGTGACGAGGCGCTCAACAACGGCGCCGTCGAAAGGTGCGCGGCAAAGCGAACGGCGAAGGGACGTATTCGCCGCTCCCAGACTCGCCTTTGCCGCACTGACTTCTGCAGTCGCCTGCTTCTGAGCGGCGACGGCTTGGTCGTAATCCGTAGGCGAGACCGAGCCTGTTTTCTTGAGTTGATTCAAACGCTCAAGGTTCGCGGTCTGGTTTTCAGCACTGGCTTCCGCTTTGGCGACGTTCGCGGACGCAAGATTCACCATTCCCTGATACGACGCGCTATCGATCTGGGCGAGTTCCCCGCCGGCCTTCACAGGATCGCCGACTTCAGCGAAGGTCTTTTCAATGCGCCCTTCCACCTCAGCGGAGATCCGCGCTTCCTGATTTGGAAAAAGTTCCCCAACAAGGGCCAGTGTCCTTTCCCACGGTACCGTTTTTACCACTGCTAGGCTGACCTGGACCGAGGCATCGCGACTTCCGCGCGACTTGTCAGCCGCCGCCTTATCGCAGCCCGCGTCAGCGAGCAGGAGAGATAATATGCCCGCACACAAGGCGGATTCGAGGCGTTTCATTTCGGGCGACGAGGCGATGGCACCGACGATGAAACGAGGGGCTCTGAACGTCAATCCTACGAGTGCGTATTATTTATCTCCGTATACTGCTCCAACGCGACGCGTGCTCTGGACGAACGATATGCATGAGCCTCGAATGACCGAGTGAGGCGCCTTCAGATCGTGGGGTTTGGCAGTCGAGCCCTCCAAGCTACTTCGGCATCGGAGCCGTGTCCCGCTTGAGCCAACCGAGGTCGTAAAAAACATCGACGAAGTTCATGATCTTGCCTGGCGGAAAAACTGCCGTCGCCGAGCGGAGAAACGACATGGCTTCCTTTTCGCGAGAATGCGCAAATTCCCACGCGGCATGAGCGAAAAAATAGATCGGAGTGTCGTTGAGCAATGGCATCCGATCCAACTCCTCTCGCGAATTGGTCTCGTCCTTTTCAAGAAGGTAGGTGAGGAAGATGCGGAATCTGATCAGATCTTCGGCTGGCTTCTGATCCAGAAGTTTCTCATACGCAAGGCGCGCTTCACTGTATTTCCCCTGCATGAAGGGAATTTCCGCCAGATTAAACAGTGCGGGAAAGAACGAGGGATCAAGGTTGAGCGCCTTCATGCAGTATTCACGCCCCTCGGCGAAGTGCCCCTGCTCAATGGCGATTGCGGCCCGAATATTCACTGTGTTCGCTGACGGCGGATACATTTGATCGGCCTTGGTGACGAGGGCGCTCGCCGTGGCAAAATCTCGCGACGTGAAGCTTCGCATCGCATCGCGAACGAGGTTCCGATAGGCTGGGGCAAGATCCCCTCCGTCCGCGATAGGGTCTGCTGCGATCCCCTGAGCGATCAAACCTAGCAGCAAGAGCAACGGGCGACACAGGGAACGTAGCATGGGCATGGGTGGAATCTGGAGGCGCTTCCCGTCGCGCCTGAGAATAGGAGGCTAAACGGCGGCGACTTCCTCGCCGACCATGAAGCGGACGAAGCGACGAATGGTAATCTGGTCGCCGAGCGTCTTGCTCTTCTCCGCGAGTAGCTGCGCGACGGTTTGGTCGGGATTCTTGATGAATGCCTGGTCGATCAGGCAGGACGAACTGAAAAACTTGTCCATCTTCCCCTCAACGATCTTTTCAATGATATTCGCGGGTTTTCCGGGAGGGACCTGGCCTCGATAAACCTCGCGCTCGCGCTCGGCCAGTGCCGCCGGAACTTCACTGCGATCAACGCAAATTGGATTGGCTGCTGCGATTTGTAGCGTCAGGTCTCGAACGACTTGTTTGAATTCTTCGTTCTGTGCCGTCGCTTCGTTTTGCGCGCCGACTTCGACGAGGACGCCGACCTTGCCACCGGTGTGGATGTAGGCCGAAACAAGTCCGTTGCCGCTCACTTCCAAGCGCTGGCTGCGTCGAATGAGGATGTTTTCGCCGACTTTCTGCACGGCAGTAGTACGATCCACTTCGAGGTCGGCGCCGGGTTCCGCAGCGATTTTCTTCGCCACCTCGTCGCAGAACGCCTTAAAAGCGTCGTTCTTTGCGACAAAGTCTGTCTCGCAATTGATTTCGACGAGCACTCCCACCTTCGCGCCGGGAAGGATGGCTTGGGCGATCGTCCCGTCTTTGGCTTCGCGATCCGCTTTCTTGGCGGCACTCGCCGCGCCCTTTTTGCGAAGCGCGTCGACTGCGGCTTCGAGGTCCCCGTTTGTCTCGGCGAGCGCACGCTTGCACTCCATGAGGCCGGCATTGGTCTTTTCACGGAGGGTTTTGACGAGTTGTGCGTCGATGACGATGGCGGTGGACATTTGCGGTAAGGATTAAAGGGTTAAATGCTGTTCGGAACGGGATCGAGACAACTCAGACACAAGTCGATGCCGCGCCGGTTAATGCTCATTCTTCGTCACGCCGATGCGGACGTGCCGAGCGTTATTCTGCGACGCCTGCGAGAGCGACCTGCTCCTTTTTGACGTGACCGGCGGTCGAGGAAACGATCGCGTCCACCAATTTTTGGAGGATGATCCGAATCGCGCGGATGGCGTCGTCGTTGCCGGCAATCGGATAATCAATCACATCAGGATCGGCATTCGTATCGACGATGGCGACGACGGGGATATTAAGGCGACGACCTTCCAAGACGGCGATCTGCTCACGCGTGGTATCAATGATGACCATCGCGTCCGGCAGTTTCTCCATGTCGCGGATACCTTCGAGATTCCTCCGGAGCTTTTCACCTTCGCGTTTGACCGCGGAGATCTCCTGCTTACCCATCTTCGAGTATTCGGGCTGCTTTTCGAGGTCTTCAATGTATTTCATCCGAGCGATGCTCTTGCGGATGGTGGCTAGGTTGGTGAGGGTTCCTCCAAGCCAGCGTTGGTTCACGTAAAACTGCCCGCATGCGGCCGCGGCTTCCTTGATGGCCTCCTGCGCCTGCTTCTTTGTCCCGACGAACAGAACCTTCCCGCCACGTCCAGCCACTTCTCCGAGAAACTGCGTGGCGCCCTGCAACTGCTTGACGGTTTCGCCAAGATTGATGATGTAAATCGCGTTGCGCTTTTCGAAGATGAAAGGCTTCATCTTTGGATTCCAGCGCTTGGTCTGGTGGCCAAAGTGGACACCAGCCTCAAGAAGTTCCGTCATCAATTCAGTAGACATAGGGATGGAGCGTAGTTTTCGGGAGTAGAAAAATGGGCGGAAGGTGTAAGCGGAAAGTTGACTAGGCGCAACGGGAATCTTCCGGTTATTTTCAGAGAAGGCACCTCAATGCCGCGGTTTTCCATACCCACGGGATGCTCAACAGTGCCGCCGCGTTCCAAGCAATGAAGAAAAGGCGCATCTGCCGGTCGGCGTATGGTCGGCCTTTCCAAAGCAATATGGCGTCCGCAAGGAAGAAACACATGCCCGCCCATAGCACGCTCGCCATCCATGCGTCGCCGGCCCACTCCCAGACGATGAGAGTCTCAACGCCGAGGAGGGCAGCAACGATGAGTTTTGCGGGCACGACTCCGACGGTTCCCGCAGTGGTCCGGCGCCCCGCGGCGAGGTCGGGAGCATAGTCCATGATTTGGCCGAAAAGATGCGAGTGCATCGCGAAGAGCGTTCCAAATGCGAATGTGAACCATGGGAGTTGAGGGACATGGTTTATCCAGCTCCCAAGCACGAAGACGAGGACGTAGGCGACCTGATTCAGCATGTCGACGCCGGGCCAATTCTTGAATCCGAAGCGCGGCGCATTGTAAATGGCGGTGGATGCGGTGAGGGCGATCCACCACCAGAGGGATTTTGGCCCGAGGAGGATCAGGAAGAGCAGGATAAAGGGCGCCTGGAAAAGGACGATCCATCGCGGTAAAATCGCGATCTCCTCCGCGCTGGGACGCGCGCCGAAAAGGAATGTGTCCTTCCGCGGGTTTCGCCGATCATTCTCAACGTCAACGATGTCGTTCCAGCCGTAAATCAATAGCCCGAGTGGGAGGGTGACGTAAATCAGACCGATCCAAAACGTCCAGTGCAACCAGACGGCTTCGCGTCCAACGGGCAACAGATAGAACCAAATCGACGTCAGCCAGAAGCCGGGGCGCGAAACTTTGACGAGCCATTTCACGCTTTAATCAACGCGCCGGATGCTTGATCCACCGCAGATACACCGGCGACTCATTGAGCCGCGTCAACGGGCGCAATTACGGGAGCTTTCCTGCGATCGTATACGATCCGGCACTGCCATAGCGGGAATAGCCGACTGCATTCACGTCTCCCTCGCCAGATGCGCGCACTCGGAGGAAATACTTCCCAGCGGGGACGGCCGCGACAAACGCTGCGCCGAGAGTGCGATCGAAGGTGCTCTTGACGACGACGGCTCCGGTCGAATCCAACAGGTCGATCCTCACATCGCAGTCGCCGATCCTGTTACCGAGCCCGTTGACGCTGAGAATGAAGTTTCCGCCGCGAGGAAGGGTCACCGAGAAAACGTCGGCGTCGTTCTGACCGCCGATCACTCCGCGCTGTTCGATGTAGCCATTGATGAAGGTGATCGGTGCAGCAGTGGCGATCGAATTACCAAAATCGTCCGGGGCGATTCCAAATCCGTTGATCGTGTTCGAGATGATGGCGATATCATCTTCGCGATTGTTCGCATTCGAATATTCGCCAATGCTCCATTGGTTTAAGGCGCGGTTGTAAGGTGCGCCCATGATCGGGCCCCATGATGTCGGTCCGGTTCCCTGCCCGTCATAATAGGATCCCGGCCCCAGAGCGACCGTTCCGTCGTGCAACAGGCCGAAGGTGTGGCCGCCTTCGTGAGCGATGGCGTCCGCAGCGTACTTTGGATCATTGCCGGTGCCGTCTTCGAATACCCAACACGGCACGTTTTTCTTCAGTCCGACCGTATTCGGCGGGGTGCCGAGCACTTTGCCAGCCCGCGCAAAACTGTTGAGATAAGCGACTCCGCCGACGGCGACTCCGGTGATGTAGCTCGACGCTGGCTGGCCGTTGATGGAGCCCGTGATGACACAACGCATCCGCGAGCCCACCGGGGTCGATTTGTAGACGGCAGGGTCCGTCGTCACGTTGATGTTGAACTGGAGGTAATCTTCCGCCACCCGCATCCAGCTATCCTTGATCTGCGCGTCGGTGAACCCGGTCGGTGCGCAATCAAGCGTCACGGGCGCCCAGGCCGGATCGTTCACGATGACGCCATCGTAATCCAAAAAGAAACACGCGGGAGCATCGGGACGGCTGTTAAAAATCGGCTGGGGAGTGCCGCGTTGCGCCCGCGGCGGCTTCGCCTTATTGGCCGCCACCCTCGGCATTCCGAGACATTCCGTATTGACCATCGGCCGCTCGGCGAGTTGGAGGCGTCCGTTGGTAGCGCGCACGAGTTCGTAGGTGACCTTCTCCTCTGTGAGCCGGATGAAGCCGCTCGCGTCTTTCCCATCGGTGCTAAAGTAGAAAGTCCCGGGCCGCTCTCCGGCCAAGCGTCCGCCAATGCGCCGCACGCCTTCGTCTTCCGTATCGACCACGCCCACGACGCCCTCGACGGTTTCACCTGCAAACAAGGGGATATGGACGGTCTCGCCCTTGTCCACAGAGCCGATCTTTTCAATCGAAGTCGGGTCCACGTCACCCGTGCGTCCGGGAGGCTTCGTTTCACTGAGGAACGACTGCATGTAAGCGGCGCTCTTCACATCGAGGCGCTGCCCGGTCACACGGCTCGGGGCGGCAAATAACGTATCGCCGACGACCGGCACCTCCACGGAGGGCTGTGCCTCGGGTCCCTGCGGAACGGCGGACGCCACTTGAGCGACCTCCGGAGCCTCTGAAGAAGAGGTGAAAGTCAGCGAGGGCGCGGAAATCGGACGATCAAGGACATACCAAGCGCCGGCTGCGAGAATCGCTGCGAACGTGGCGATCTTGAGCGGCTGGGGGAATTTTGGGCTTTTCATATGAACTCGGGAGTTGTGTCGGCTGGATCGAATCCGGAACCCACAATGGGTCGGCGCTTCATCTTCCGACAAAGCGAATCGAATGCACAGACAATGATACCTTCTCCAGCCCGATGCCCTCCATGTCAAATACGATTTCCCGCTCGAAATCGCGACCGAAGGCCGAACTCACGCGATCACGGCGCCCGGAGATTGGGCGTCGGTTTCCACCCACCGCGCCCAGAGCCAGCACAGATCGGAGAGCCGATTTAGGTAACGGACGATCTCGCCATTGACCGGGAGCCCGGCCTCCGCGAGCGCCACGACTTGCCGTTCCGCGCGCCGGCACACCGTCCTCGCCACGTCCAGCACCGCCGACCCCGCAGTCCCGCCGGGCGTTGCCCATCCCTCGTAGGTGATGTGGTGGTTCTTTTCCAAATCGTCGATCGCCGCCGTGAGTCGGTCGACCATCGACGAGTCGACAAATCGGTAACCGCTCTCCGAATACCGCGCGCGATCTTCCTCCGCCACGGCGAGCTCTCCCATGAGCGTCACCAGCTCCTTTTGGATGGTGAAAATCTTCTCCGAGATCAATGGGCCGGAAATCGTCGCCCGGACCATCCCGAGCGCCGCATTCAACTCATCCACCGCGCCGTTCGCGGCGATCCTGGCGTCGGTCTTCGAGACGCGCCGGCCATACATCAAGGCGGTCGCGCCGGTATCCCCGGTCTTGGTAGCGATGGACATGGCGGAGACTTGGTGGAAGTGCCGCCGGTCTGCAAGTCCTCTCGCCACCCGCTTGCTTTTTCCGCCGACCTGCGCGCAAGTCCTCACCGCGATGAACCTGCTCCCGCGCATCCTCCCATTGCTCGCCGCGCTCTGCTTTTTCAAAAGCGCCGTCCTCGCGCACGACGGGCTCGACCTCGCTCCGCCGATCGCCGTTCCGGAAGCGTGGAACGTCCTCACCCTTTGCCAGGCCAATGTGGACAAGCTCGTGGCGGAAAAACAATGGAACGAAATCCCGATCCAGATGTTCCTCTCGGCGGGCGCGATCCAGTTTCTCCAGCAAAACATCCCACCCGGCCCCAACGCCGAGGATCTCCGCGGAAAACTCAAATCCCTCAGAGCCGCAGCCGACTCGCTCCTCGACGCCAGCAACGGAAGTGACGCGCTCGCCACGCCCGCGCGAGCGGCGGCCTACGATGCGGCGCTCCGCGATACCGCGGGCGCTTACGATCCCAAGATCGTCAACGCCAAGGTCTACAGTTGCCCCATGTGCAAGGGCATCCGCGAGCTCGATCCGGCAGCGAAGTGTTTCAAATGCAACATGCGGCTCGAGCCGCGGATCATCCCCGCCACAGGCACGCCGGGCGAACCCTCCATCACGCTCACGCCAGTCACCACGGCTCCGCTGAAAGTCGGCGAGCGCGCCGAGGTCCGCATTCGTTTCGCATGGAAACGCGATGGAAAACCCGTCTCGCTCGACGATCTCCTCGTCGTCCACACCGAGCCCATTCATCTGCTCATCATCGACGAAAGCCTCGACGACTATCACCACGAACATCCCCGTCCGACCGAGGTTCCAGGCGAATTCGCATTCGCCTTCACCCCGCGCCAGCCGGGCTCCTATCGCGTCTTCGCGGATGTCGTCCCGCGCCTTTCGCAGGCCCAGGAATACCCGGTGTGCGACCTCCCCGGCAGCGCGCCCGGCCGCCCAGTCGCCAATCGCGCGGACACGCTTTCGAGCAGCGGCGACGGCCTTCGCTACGACCTGAAATGGCTCACGGGCGGCGGGCCCGTGAAAGTGCAACGACCGGTCTCGGGGATCGTCGCCATCGCCGACGCCGACGGAAAACCCTTCAAACAACTCGAACCGATCATGGGCACCTACGCGCACATCGTCGGCTTCTATGAAGATCGCAGGACCGTCATCCACATTCACCCGATGGACGCGGAGCCGCAGCGCCCGACCGACCGCGGCGGGCCGAGCTTCATCTTCCGCTTTCACGCACCGCGTCCGGGTTACCTCCGGCTTTACTCGCAGATCCAGGTCGGTGGCATCTCGCGATTCGCGCCGTTCGGGTTGAACATCACGCAGTGACGCCTATGGCCGACGCG
>JAYTDO010000358.1:0-15709 GCA_043735935.1 Chthoniobacteraceae bacterium | reverse complement strand
GGCGTTTAACCCCTTCAGCAGGCCGCGAGCGAACTCGACGGGCCCCGCCATAGCTTCCTCGTGAAGCTCGCGCCCCTGCTCGGCATTCGGAGAACCAGGCGGGACGCCCGGTTCGGCGGGCGGGACGCCCACCCTACCCGAGATCGCATCCATGAGCTCGCCGAGTTCCTTCTTAAACCGGACGACGGAATGCGGCTCGGTGCCGTAGCGCGTCTCGTCGCGGTTGAGCGTCGGGTCCTGGGCGCGGTCGGTCATTTCCTGCAAGCTCGCGGCCATGCCGTAGCCGAGGAAGACGACGGTCGGCTTCACCATCGCGATGCTCTCCTTCAGGCGCTCCCAGCCCTTCTCCGGGCCGTCGAAACTCGCGCGCGAAACGCCGTGCGGCGTGTCGCCGGCCCACGACAGATTCCGCACGGTGAAGTGCCGATCCGGGAACTGCTCGTGCATCCGCGTTTCGAGATAACCGTAGGTGTTCTCGCGCTCGAGTAGCGTGTCTCCGAGAAGGAGGACACGGTCGCCTTCCATGATCTGGAATGGCTCGGCGGCGCGAAGGGTGAGCGTGAGGGCGAGGAGGAGAAGGAGGGGGCGCATGACGATGTGATTTGAGAGATGCCGAATGAATGCTCAAATGTCGAATGACGAAATGCGAACGGCTGTCGAAAAAACGGCGACGAACGCTCCGGGGCGCCATTTTCCCAATGACCCTGGCCGCGCTCGCTGCGATGAGCCTGCCCGTACTCGCGACGCCGCTCTCGGATGAAGTCGCGCGCGCCGTGGACGCCCGGCTCGCGGGCGCCGCGACCCCGGCGTCGAGCATGCCGATTTTCACCACCCGTGATGATGCGACGGCGACCTATGTCCGCAATCCGCAATGCTGGGCGGCGACGCTCGATCTGACGCCGCTGAGCGTGTGGAATGATTACGGCGGCCCGACGCTCGCGGGCACGCTTGTGGCGCCGCGCGTGGTGGTGAGCGCGCAGCATTTCCAGGTGGCGGACGATTCGCGGCTGCGGTGGGTGACGCGTGGCAATGTGGTGGTCGAGCGAAAGGTGATCGCGTCGGCGCGGGTGGGACAGACGGACATCCATGTGTCGCTGCTGAACGCCGCGGTCCCGGCGGAGATTTCTTTCGCGCGCATCCTGCCCGCTGGATACGAGGCGAAACTGCCGCTGGCCGGATTGCCGCTGGTGCGGACGGATCAGGAAAAGAAGGCGCTCGTCGGGGATGCGGTCGGCGCGGCGAACGGGCTTATTTCCTTCAAGGCGCCGCCGGATGCGACACGCGCGAACTTTTACGAGCAATGGATCACGGGCGACTCGGGCAGCGCAGGGCTGCTCTTCGTGAGGGGACAACCGGTGCTGCTGATCGCGGCGTTCGGCGCGTTCGACGGTCCGGATTATTCGGCAAATGCGGGCGACTTGCAGGCGGCGATCGCGAGCCTGGGGACGAATGAAAGGCTGACCTTCGCCACTCTCGCCGATCCGCCACCGACGCAGCAGAGTGGCGCGGTGGTGATTCGGCCGAAATAAACGCGGCTTGCCGCCGCACGGACGCTGTGGTTTGAAGGAGCACATTCCTTCCATATGAAAAAACTCCTCCTCCTCCTCGCCTTGGCCACTCCCGCATTCGCTCAAGTCACTCCCGCCACGCCCTCGGGCTTCGCGACCAAGGCGGAAGGCGCCATCGCTGGCGGCACCGCGACGGTGACGACCGGGGAAAAGGCGAAGCCGTTGAGCGCCGCCGACAAGAAGTTCGTCAAGGATTCACTCGACGGGATTTTCTACATCCTGGACCTGAACGGGAAGGTGAAGGCAAATGCGAAAACCGAAGTGGTGAAAACGCTGGGCGGCACGCTCAACGGTGACCTGAATAAGATCTATACGGACGTGGCGGGCTTCGCGAGCGAGAAGGGCGAAAAGGTGCCGAGTGAACTGACCGGCGGCGACAAATCCAAGGCCGAGCGGCTCGGCAAAGTGGGCGACAAGTTTGACAAGGAGTTCACGAAGATCGTGAGCAAGGAGATCGACAAGCTGGCGAAGATTTTCGAGGGCGCCGCGAAAGGCGTGCAGGACCTGGCGTTGAAGGAGTTTTCCACGAAGTGGACGGCGACGCTCAAGGATGACGCCGTCAAGGCGGACGCGGCGGAGAAGGAAGCGGCGAAAGCCAAGTAAACAAGCGGCTTCACAGTCAATTTTGGAAATGGGCGCGATTCGATTCGCGCCCATTTTCTTTTGCCGGCATTTGCCACGCGCGCCGTGCGAGGTAAGGTCTGACGCAGCACGATGGACGACTCATTCGACATCAGTCCTGACGAACCGCCGCTCAGTCTCGTGGACAGACTGGATCGCGTGATCGCCTCGCTGCCGCCCGGCGACGTGGTGCGCGGAGAATTGCTCGAACTGCGGATCGAGTTGAACGACCAGCAGGACATGGTGACCGAAGCTCGCGAGGCGCTGGAGAAATACGAGGCGATCGTGAAGAAACTCAGTTCGCCGGCGAACCGCATCGGGACGTTCCTCGGCGCGCACAACCGCGACTGCGCGCAGATCGTCGTAGGCGGGGCGGACTACTTCTGCAACCTGGACCCGCGCGTCGAACTCCACCTGCTGCGCCGCGGCACGCGCGTGCTGGTGAACGAGGCCTATGTGATCGTCGGCGATCTTGGTTACGACAAGACGGGACCCGTGGTGAAGGTCGCGGAGATCATCGGCCCGGATCGGCTGCGCGTCGGTTCGGAGCACGGGCAGCAAAGCGTGGTGATCCAGCGCGGAGATTCCATTGCGAAGGAAAAGCTCAAGGTCGGCGACGAGGTGCGTGTGGACGCGAACTACAAGGTGGCGATCGAGGCGCTCGCTCGTCCGCACAGCGACGAATATTTTCTCGATACGGTGCCGGAGTTGCCGTGGGAAAAAGTCGGCGGCCAGCAGGAGGCGCTGGCGGCCATCCGCGACGCGATCGAACTCCCGCTGCTGCATGCGGAGCTTTTCGCCCGTTTCGAGCACCAGACGCCGAAGGGCTTCCTGCTGTACGGCCCGCCCGGCTGTGGAAAGACGCTCATCGGGAAGGCAACGGCGTACAACCTGACGCACCAACTCAAGGCGCAGACGGGCGAGGAGATGCGCGAGTATTTCATGCACATCAAGGGGCCGGAGATTCTCAACATGTGGGTCGGCGAGAGCGAACGCATGGTGCGCGAGATCTTCGCCACCGCGCGTGAAAAGCGGCGCGAGGGATTCCTGCCATTCCTTTTCATCGACGAAGCGGAAAGCATCCTCGGCACACGGCGGGCGGGCCGCTGGTCGTCGATCCTGAGCACGCTCGTGCCGATGTTCTGCACGGAGATGGACGGGATCGAGTCGTTGAGCGAAGTGGTGATCATCCTCGCCAGCAACCGCGCGGACCTCATTGATCCGGCGATCCTGCGCCCTGGGCGGATCGACCGGAAGATCAAGGTGAACCGCCCGACGCGGGAGGGCGCGCGTGACATCTTCCGCATCTACCTGTCGAAGACGTTGCCATACGATCCCGCGCTGGTGCGGGAACGGGGAAGCGTCGAGGCCGCGATCGATGCGCTCGTGGAGCGCATGACGGACCTCCTTTTCGCAAAGCGGGACGAGAACAAATTCCTGAGCATCCTGCTGCGCAGCGGAAAGAAGGATACGCTGTATCGCGGCGATCTTCTCAGCGGCGCGATTATCGCGAGCATCGTCGAGCGCGCGAAGGGAACTGCGATCAAACGCGCGATCAGCACCGGGGAGGAGGAGGGGATCGGCGAGGGCGACCTTCTGCTCGCCTTTGAGGCGGAATACGCCAACAACGACATCTTCCCGCCGAGCGATATCACCGAGGACTGGCTGCACCTCATCGACTATGACGCGGAGAACGTGGTGAAAGTCGCGCCCATCCGGCCCGGGGACGCGGCGAAAGAGCGCAGGGTGGCGCCGGTCATCTGATCCGGCGAGATGGTGGAGGTAAGGGGATTCTAACCCCTGGCCTCTTCATTGCGAACGAAGCGCTCTACCAACTGAGCTATACCCCCATCTCGTGCGAGGCGCGCACTTAAAGCCGTCCCGCGAAGCGCGTCAAGTCTCGGCGCTCGGATTTAGTTCAACGAAGGTTTCTCCGGCGCTTCGGCGACCAACTGGAACCACGGGCCGAACGCGCTCACCGTCTCGCGCCAGAGCGTCATGCAGCGGCTCAGGCGGAGCACTTCGCGCGTTGGCTTGCCCACCAGCCACGCCTTTTGCGCGAGTTCCGCGTCGAGTTGCCCTTTCGTCCAGCCGGCATAGCCGATGAACGCCCGGATGAGCGTGTGCTCGGTGTCCATCGCCGCTTGGGCGGCGTCGAGTAGGAGATGGTGCCGGCACTGCACGCGTCGCGCTTTTCCATCCCACTGAAACGACGCAAAGATGAGCTGATCCATCGCCACCGGGCCGCCGACGAGTACCGGCACGTCGGCGAGGCGTCCGAGGGTCTGGTCGGGCAGGAGATCGCCGACGGACCGGCCCGAGGGGCGATTCAGCACGAAGCCGAACGAGCCTTCCATCGCGTCGTGATCGGAGAGGAAGAGCACCGTCTTTTTGAAAGTCGGATCGAGCAGATTCGGGTGTGCGCTGAGGAGCGAACCGGCAAGGCTGAGCGAGGAAGACTCGGGATCGGGCACGAGTAAAGGCTATGAAGGGGCGCGGAATTCGCAAGAGGCTTGAATGGGTGCGGAGCGAATTGGGCGCGCGTTCTCTGCTTGCCGATGCGCCGGAATGCGCGAAAGCTCCGCGTCTCTGTGTCCGCCGATCACCTTTCCACGCCTCACCCTCACTCCGCCGATCCGCTCATCATCGCGGGCCGCGAATTCCGCTCCCGTCTGCTGCTCGGCACCGGCAAGTTTTCTTCAAATGCGGAGATGGCTGCGGCACTGGACGCCAGCGGCACGCAGATCGTCACCGTCGCCTTGCGGCGTGCGGATCTTTCGGGGAAGGGCGATCAATTCGCGAACATCCTCGAATTCGTCGATCCGAAAAAATATCTACTCCTGCCGAACACGAGCGGCGCGATGAATGCGGAGGAAGCCGTCCGGCTGGCGCGGCTCGCACGCGCCGCGGGAGTTTCGGATTGGATCAAACTCGAGATTCATCCCGATCCTCGTTACCTGCTCCCCGATCCGATCGAGACGCTCAAAGCCACGGAGATCCTCGTCCGCGAAGGCTTCATCGTGCTGCCGTACATTAATGCCGATCCCGTCCTCGCGCGGCGGCTCGAGGATGTCGGCGCCGCGACCGTCATGCCGCTCGGTTCTCCCATCGGCAGCAACCGCGGCATCCAGACGCGCGCGCAGATCGAGATCATCATCGAGCAATGCACCATCCCGGTCATCGTCGACGCCGGACTCGGCGCGCCGAGCCAGGCCGCCGAGGCGCTTGAAATGGGCGCGGCCGCCGTGCTCGTCAACACCGCCATCGCCATCGCCGCTGATCCCTCCCGCATGGCGCGAGCCTTTAAGATGGCCGTCGAAGCGGGCCGCGACGCGCACGTCATCGGCCTGGCCACGCCGGGCAGCAAGGCGGTGCCGACCAGCCCGCTCACCTCCTTCCTGCGCACCGACTCTTCCGCCGCGTGAAACCGTTCCTCGCCCTTCTCCTGCTGACTTTCGCCTCCGTCCATGCCGCGGAGGAACTCACGCCCGAGATCATCGCCAAACGGCAGATCGAAGCGATGCGGGCGCTCGATTGGGCACAGCTTGCGAGCTACACGCACCCGAAGGCGCTCGCGCAGGTGAAGTCGCTTTTTCTTCCCATCGCCAACGCTGCCGCCGCGGCGCCCGACAATCCCGCCGCGGCGCAGATGATGAAGACGCTCTTTGGCGGCAAATCTGCGCCCGATCTCGCGGGCGAACCTTCGGCGATCTTCTTCCAGACCATCATGACCGGCATCTCGAACATCGTCCCGGACTTCAAGACCTCGATGAACGGCATGAGCGCGGAAATCCTCGGTCATATCGATGAAGGCGCGGACCTCGCGCATGTGGTTTACCGGCTCACGCGCACGACGGGCGAGGGGAGCAGCGTCAAAATCGCCGTGACGACCGTCGAACGTGAAGGCAATACGTGGAAGGCCCTGCTCAACTCCGATCTCGAAACCGCCGCCCGCGCCATTTCCGCCCGCCTGAACAATCGCTAAGCCATGCCTCTCCTCGAAGTCCGCAACCTCCGCACATGGTTCCCCGTCCGCACGGGCATCCTCCGCCGGCACACCTCCGATGTGAAGGCCGTCGATGATGTCAGCTTCGTTGTCGAGGAAGGTACCACCGTCGGCCTAGTCGGTGAAAGTGGCAGCGGCAAAACCACCATCGGGCGCACCCTGCTCAAGCTCTCGCCAGCCACCAGCGGCGAAGTCCTCTTTAACGGCCGCAGCATCCTCGGCCTCGACGAATCGGAATTTCGCCCGCTGCGCCGCGAGATGCAGATGATCTTCCAGGACCCCTTCGGCTCGCTCAACCCGCGCCACACGATCTTCCATATCGTCGGTGAAGCGCTTGAGATTCACTTTCCCGAAATGAGCCGCGCCGACCGCGAAGCCCGCGTCGCCGAACTCCTCACGCAGGTAGGTCTCAAGCCCGAGATGCGGCACCGTTACCCGCACGAATTCAGCGGCGGCCAGCGCCAGCGCATCGGCATCGCCCGCGCGCTCGCTGTCAAACCGAAGTTCATCGTGTGCGACGAACCGGTCAGTGCGCTCGACGTCAGCGTGCAGGCGCAGATCGTCAATCTCCTCCAGGACCTCCAGGCCGAGCTCGGCCTCACCTACCTCTTCATCGCGCACGACCTTGCCGTCGTCGAACACATCAGCGATCAGGTCCTCGTCATGTATCGCGGAAAGATCGTCGAAAACGCCAGCGCCACCGCCATCTACGAGGCTCCACAGCACGAGTATACGAAGAAGCTGCTCGCCGCCGTCCCGAAGTTCGCCTGAGCGCGCCTTGGTTCCATGACACCGCTCATCCGAAAACTTCTGGGCATGAATTGGGTGCTCGTCGTCACCACGCTTGCCCTTTCCATCTTCGGCGTCTTCGCCGTCTACAGCGCCACGTTTTTCGGCCCGAACGATTACTGGCACAAACAGACCGTCTGGGTCGGCATCGGCTTCGGCGTGTTCATCGTCACCAGCGTGCTCGATTACCGATGGATCCGGTGGGCCGCTTTCCCGCTCTACCTCGTCAGCATCGGCCTTACCATCCTCACCTACACCAGCCTCGGTCGCGAGCATGGCGGAGCCAAATGCTGGCTCGAACTCAAGGGCATCGGCACGTTTCAACCATCGCAGATGTGCGTCATCGCCGGCGTGCTCGTCGTCGGCCTTTTCCTCAGCCAGTTCCGGCGGCTGCATCCTTTTTTTAAGCTGTGCATCGTCGGCGCCATCGTCGGCGGCCCCATGGTCCTGATCCTCAAACAACCCGACTTCGGCATGACCATGGTCTGGGTGCCGACCATCGTCGCCATGCTTTTCCTCGGCGGCATCCCAAAGCGTTACCTCATCGCCATGGTCATCATCGGAGCCGGCATCCTGCTCCCGCTCGCCATCAATTTCGCCCTCAAGCCCTACCAGCGCACCCGCATCGTCACCTTCCGCGATCCTGAGATCGATCCTCGCGGCGCCGGATGGGCCATCAATCAATCGCTCATCGCCATCGGTTCCGGCGGCTTTGCAGGCAAAGGATTCAAGGCCCAAAACACGCAGGTCGAGCAGGGGTTCCTTCCCAGCACCACCGTCCACACGGACTACATTTTTTCCGCCATCGGCGAACAATGGGGATTCCTCGGCGGCGTGGCTCTGCTCGGCACCTTCTCCGTGCTCTTGCTCAGCATGCTTTTCACCGCGTACCAGTCGTCGGACGAACTCGGCCTGCTCATCACAGCCGGATTCTGCGGACAAATCTTTTTCCACATCTATCAGAACATCGGCATGACCATCGCGCTCATGCCCATCACCGGCCTGCCGCTCCCGCTCATCAGCTATGGCGGCACCTTCATCGTCATGGTCATGTTCGGCCTCGGTCTCGTAAACAGCGTCTGGATTCACCGCAAGGTCCTGCCGTGATATCCCCGGAGCGCATGCCTGTGAGATGATCCGGGCCTTACGTGTCGCGCTGCTTTGCGGGGCTCTCCCCTTGCTCGTCGGCGTGTCCATTTTCGTCCTCTGGCTCCTCACCCGATGGGATGGGTTGGTGATGGCGGGCTTTATTACGCTCTATGCTGGAGTCGTTGTGTTTGTCGTCGGTGCCGGTGCGCTTGGGCGTTTCTGCTGGCTCGGCTTCCGGGGGACGGAGTGGCCGCGGAGGCGGCTCTGGCTGGCGACGCTGGGAGGTGCGGCGTTGCTGCTCTCAAACTTCGCCGCGGCCGGCGGCGTCATCGCGGCGGTCGTCGCCGTTGAGACGCGTTACACGCTCACCGTGCGGAACAGCGCGGCGCAACCGCTGACCGGCGTGCGTGTCTCGGGCGGTGGATGTGATGTCGACCTTGGCGAGATTCCGCCCGGTGCCGTCGTGCGGCGTTCGCTTTGGATCAAACAGAATGGCGTGCTGGAGTTCCGCGCGATGAGTGGTGTGCAGGTGCACACGCAGACGATCAGCGACTATGTCACCGACGGGATGGGCGGCCGTGCGACGGTGACATTTCAACCGGACGCGACGATCGCTGTGGATGTCTCAAACGTGCGCGACTGACGACGCGCTCACAGGATGAGCATGCAGTCGCCGTAGCTGTAAAAACGGTAGCGTTCGCGGATGGCTTCCTCGTACGCGCGCAGGATGAATTCGCGCCCGGCGAAGGCGGCGATGAGCATTAGCAGCGTCGATTTGGGCAGGTGAAAGTTCGTCAGCAACGCGTCGACGGCGCGGAAGGTATAGGGCGGGTGGATGAAGATGTCGGTCGTGCCTTCGCAGGGCGCGATGGGCAGGCCGCGGGATTCGAGGACGCGTGTCGTGGTGGTGCCGATGGCGATGCGGCGCGTGGCGGAGTTGATCGCGTCGGCGGCAGCGGGGCCGATGCGGTAGCGTTCGCTGTGCATCCGGTGGGCGGTGAGGTCGTCGGCGTGGACGCCGCGAAAGGTGCCGACGCCGACGTGCAACGTGACAAAGGTATGGTGCAGCCCGGCGAGGATGTCGGGTGTGAAGTGCAGGCCGGCGGTCGGTGCGGCGACGGCGCCGCGCTCGGTCGCGAAGACCGTCTGGTAACGTTCGCTGTCGGCAGCTTCGACTTCGCGCTCGAAGTAAGGCGGCAGCGGGAGTTCACCCGCGGCGTCGAGATCGACGGGGCCTTTGAATTCAATGATGCGCTCGCCCTCGGGCAGGATGTCGATGACGACGCCGGGCACGTCGCGCACGTGGACGAGCGCGCCGAGGCGCATCTTTTTCCCGGGCTTCACCAGGCATTGCCAGACGTGCTCGCGCAGGTTTTCGAGGAAGAGCAACTCGATGCGGCCGTCGTCGGAATAAACGCGGGCGGGAATGACGCGGGTATCATTCAAAACGACGAGGTCGCCGGGTCGCGTGTAGCCGGGGAAGTCTCGAAAGGCGCGATGTTCGATGCGCTGGCCATCGCGGTGCAGCACCATCATGCGGGCGCCATCGCGCTGGGGCAGGGGATGCCGTGCGATGAGGCCCTCGGGCAGGGTGTAATCGTAGTCAGACGTGAGCAGGCTCATGGAAAGTGGATCGGAAACGCCACACTGCGAGCGGCGGGAGAATGACGAGGGCGCGCGTGACGGCATTCGGATGCCATGCGGCCCAGAGCGGGGTTGTTTCCCACAACAACAAGGCCGATATGGCGCTGATGGAGAGGACCGTCCAGGCGGGCTGGCGACGCCAGACAGCGAGCGGGAGAATCCACGTCGCATACCACGGATGCAGCACGGGGCTGAGGATGAGCGTCGAGCCGAATACCCAGAGTGCGCCGCGCGACCAGTCGCGCCGGAAATGCCAAGTGAGGCCCGCGGCGACAAGGCAAAGCAGCGTCGTGACAGGCCAGTTGCGTTGCCAAGGATTTGGAAAAATCCAGACGAAGAGTTCGTTGAAGCGCGAGACGTCGGCGAAGCTGCGGAGGGAATCGAGGACGATGTCGGGCCCGCCATACGGGAGCGTGAGCGCGGCGGGGATGAGCGCCGCGATGACGAGCAGCCATGCGCGTTTTCCAAAGGCAAACGCCCACACCGGGAAGAGGAAGATGGGCACGATCTTCACCGCGATGGCGAGACCGAGCGCGGTGGCGCTGAGGGCGAACCGGCGGTTTTCTAGCGCCACGATCGCGGCCGTCAGCGCGAGGAGCAGGAGACTGTCGAAATGCGCGGCGCCGGCGAAGGCGTAGATGACCGCGGGATTCCACGCGTACCAGGCCGCGTCGCGCGTCGAGACAAGCTTCAGCAGGAGGGCGAGCGTCAGCAGATCGGCGGCGACGAAGACGAGCTTGAAGGCGAGCGGCGAGGTGGAGACGAGCGTGATCGCGCTGAAGGTCGCTTCGGCGAGCGGCGGGTAGATGGCCGCGGTGTCGGTGTGATTGATGTGCCACCAGGTGTCGTCGCGCAGGCGCGCAAGTTCGGGCGAGGCGGGGCGCAGGACGTAGGGATTGAAGCCGGCGTTTTGCACGCGCCCCTCCCATGCGTAGCGCGGGAAATCATCGCAGGGCGCGCAGGCGAGCATCGCGAGTCGAAACGCGATCGCGGCGCCCCACATTACCCGGCGATCAAGCGCGGATGTGGATCGGCGGACGGCGCCGAGGAAACATGCGCCCGCCATCAGCAGGAGCGGGACGAAGATTAGCGCCTCGCCGTCGCGGCTGAATTCCCCATGGCGCCCGGCTAGGGCGAGCAGGATCAACTCCGCGATGAGGAAGGCTTTCACGCCGCGGGACGCGGTCGCGCCTTCTCGCCTTCGACGCGGGTGAGGTCGCAGCGGCCTGTGGCGACCATCACCAAATCAGCGACGCGGCGCTTCACCCGGCGAGCGCGGCGGGTGAGGACGAGGAGGAAAAGCGCGTAAGGCAGGAGCAGCCACCAGTCGCGATGATCGGCGAGCACACCGCGATAAAAGACCGCGCTGAGCGCGATGAAATTCGCGAGGAAGGTGGTGACGACCGGGCTGTAGGTGAGGCGCACTCGCGTGAGGCACTTCGGCCCACCGTGATACTCCGTGACGGTTTGCAGGCGCACATTCCACCAGAAGTTTCCGTACACCTGGACGTCCCAATCGCCCCAACCGGTGTCGGTCGAATAACGCCAGCCTTCGGTTTCCAGCAGCGCGAAGATTTCCTCGAGCAGCTTCTCGCGCCCGACGCCCGTCTCGTTCCAAAAATCCAGCCGCGCGACACTCCCCGGGTGCGCGCTTGGTGCGAGGCCGGCCTCTTCCGACGCGATGACGGATGCCGGTGTGCGCTTGAACTTCAGCCACGTGAAATACCGCGCCCAGCCGCGTCCGAGCGGCTGCATGAATGCGAGAAAACCCACGAGCAGGCGCGCGGGAAACGTGTCGAACTTCGGCTCGATCCGCACATGCGCCATGTAGGAAAGCGCGACCGTCACCGTGCCGAGCATCATCAGGTAGGGCACGATGCGCAGCCAGATGAAGGGCACGCTCACCAGCGCCATGAAACCCGTGAGGGCCACCCATTCCACCGACCCGAGGTAACCCGCGATCGCGCTCGGCGGCGCGGCGTACATCGATTGGAAAAGGCCCTGACCGAACACGCCGTGGTAGATCACCGGCTTGTTCAGCAGCCACGCGAAACGCGGCACGCCGTAGATTTGCCCCTTCCATTTCGCCTGTCCCGTCGGCCCGAAAAAGATGAGGTGCTGGAATCGCAACATCGCCTCCGCCTCGCCGTAACCCTCCTGCTGTTTTCGGAACGCCTTCAAAGTGAAGCGCCGGTAATGCCACACGATCGCGCTTGGGCTGAAGGCCACGACGCCGCCCTTGCTCTGCAAGCGCCAGCAGAAATCCACGTCGTCGCCTGCCTTGCGATATTCGGGATCAAAACCGCCGACGCTTTCAAACGCCCAGCGATGGAACGCCATGTTGCAACCCGGCACATGCTCGGCCACGACATCCGTGAGCAGCACATGGCTCGGGCCGCCCGGCGCGGCGGCGACGGCGGCCTGCACCCAACTCACCGCGGGCGGCGAAATATTCGGCCCGCCCACGCCCGCGTAATCTCCGCTCAACAGCGTGCCGATCATGTAATAAAGCCAGTCTGCATCGGGCATGCAGTCGCTGTCCGTGTACGCGAATACCTCGCCGCGCGCGTGCTGCGCGCCCACGTTTCGCGCGTAGCTCAGCCCCATGTTGACCTGCCGGATGTTTTGAAACCCCGGCCCGCCCGCCTTCCGCGTCTTCTCCCAATCCGCGATGATCTCCTGCGTGCGGTCGGTCGAACCGTCATCCACCAGCACGATCTCGAAGTTGGGATAATTCACCGCGTCCAGCGCGCGCAGGCAGTCCGCCAGCGTCGGCCCGCCGTTGTAGCTGCAAACGATCACACTCACCATCGGATACGCCCGCAGTTGCACGCGATTCGTCAGCCCGCCCTCGCCGTTCAGCTTTTTGCGCAGCGTCTCGAAGGCCAGCTTCTTCTGCCGATCCCGCGTCACCAGTCCGAATTCCCAATCCGTGATCTCGCTTCCGCCCGTGAACCACTCATCCGTCCACGAGAAAAAGATCGTTCCCGCCGCGCCGCCTTTCACCACCACATCGAGGTGCCAGTCGAGCACCGACGCCTGCATCTCCTGTCCCTTGCGCAGCGTATCGAGCCCGAATTCCCCCATGATCAACGGCTTGTCCTCCGCGAGGTTTTGAAGGCGCGCGAGGTAACGCTCGAAGTCCGCCTGCCGCTCCAGATAGACGTTGAAGCTGTAAAAATCGACGTTCGTCGGAAGCAGATATTCCGTCGGCGGATACGACGCGTAGCTGTAGAGCGGCCGCGGATCGGTCTTCCGCGCCACGTCGATCAGCTTCTCGATGAACGCCGTCACCCGCCGGGCCCCGAGCCAGCGTACCATCGTCGTCGGCACTTCGTTCCCGACGAAATACGCAAAGATCGCCGGGTGTCCCGCGTGGGTGGCCACGCCCTTGCGGATCGTCTCGATGATCTGCTGCTTAAGTTTCCCCGCGTTGAGAAACTCTACGTGCTGCGTCCACGGGATCGAAATGATCACCCGCAGCCCCGCGGCTGCCGCTTCGTCGAGCAGCCACCTCGGCGGCACATGGTAAATGCGGATCACGTTGATCCCGAGCTCCAGCATCAGCGCAAAGTCCGCGCGCGCCTTCTCGGGATTCCCGACAAAGTGTCCCTCCGCATCCGGCGCAAACGGTCCGTAGGTCGCGCCTTTGAGGAAGAACTTACGATCGCCCTCGTAAAAAAACTTCGCCCGGATGCGGATCGGCTCGAGAGGGGTCGCGGTGGTGTCTGGCATTGAAAAGGCCAAGTCTTTATGCGCGCGAGCGGCAGCGTGCAAGGCCCGCCATCATTCGGGAGACGTCCCGCGCGATCGGCTTTCGCTTGGTCGCATTTGCTTGTCCGCGCGCCGGCGTGCTGGCAAATGAGCGCTCGTCCATGGTTGACCCGAACTCCAGCGGCGCCGCGCGTCGCTACACCGCCTTCCTTAGCTACCGTCATGCGGACAATCGTGACGAGGGGCGCCGGTGGGCGGAATGGCTGCACCAGATTCTCGAAACCTATGAGGTCCCGCGCGACATCGTCGGCACGCCGAACCTCCGCGGCGAACCCATCCCGGCTTCGCTCTACCCCGTCTTCCGCGATGAAGCGGAACTGCCCGCCAACGCCGAGCTATCCGTCCCCATCCGCGCCGCGCTCGCAAACTCTGCCGCCCTCGTCGTTCTTTGCAGCCCGCGCGCCGTCGAGAGCCGCTTCGTCTCCGACGAGATCACGATCTTCAAGGAACTCGGAAAATCCGATCGCATCCTCGCGCTCATCCTCGATGGCGAGCCGAATGCGGACGATCCCGGCAAGACGGCAGCCGGTCTCGATCCCGCCCTCGAATGTTTCCCGCGGCCCATCCGCTTCGGCGTCCAGCGCGCCGCGCCCGCAGACGAAGTCGCGGTCGTTTCCATCGACTGGTCCATCCCTGCGGAGCCCATCGCCGCGGATGTCCGCCCCGGTGGCCTGCCCGGCCAGGGCTACACCAGCGCCGCCGCGTGGCGCGCCGCGCTCGAAAAAACCGCGAACCATTCGGGCACGGAGTTGCGCCGACTCGAAAAGCAATACGCCGAACGTCTCGACCTCGCGCGGCTGAAGATCATCTCCGGTCTGCTGGCCGTCCCGCTCGGCACGCTCACCAAGCGCGACGCCGCCTACCGCGCGCAGAAGTTCCGCCGGCTCGCGACCGTCTTCGGGCTCATCACGCTGCTCGCCGTCGCCGCCGGTCTCGTCGCCATTCGCCAGAGTCGCATCGCGGAGCAGGCTCGCGGCTTCGCCGAAACTCAGACCCGCTTTGCCGAACGCGAAAGCACCGTGGCAAAGGAACAGCGCGCTCGCGCCGAAGAGCAGACCGGCATCGCCAACACGCAGCAGCGTCTCGCCGAAAAGGAAAGCGCCGAGCGCGCAAAACTCCTCGATGAAGCCGCGCGGTCCGATCGCCTCACCGCGCAGAAGCTCCTCGCGGAGTCGGACGAAAGCCGCGCCTTCGCCCACCTCCAGCGCGCCTCGCGCTACGCACCTGCCTCCTCGCTCGCAGCCGAGATGGCGATGCCCGCCATCCTCGCCGCCCGCAACCAATACCCGCGCCTGACCATCGGTCTTCCCTCCGAGTTCACGAAAGCCGCAATCTACACTCCCGATGGCTCCGCCATCCTCGCGTTCTCCAGTGCTCAGCAGCTCCAGACCTGGAACCCGCGCACCGGCGCGCTCATCTCATCCGTCCCGGGACCGGGCGTTCCCCGCTGCACCGCCAGTTTCAGCCCCGATGGCCGCATCCTGCTCACCGTCACCGAAGAGGGTATCCCCGCAGGTTACGATGTTCGCGCCGGCGTCCGGCTTCCAGCCTACGACTGGCCCGGCGTCGCTCGCAGCATCTACCAGTTCAGCGAGGACTCCCGATTCGTCACCACCATTACGGCATTCGGTGGTGCCTACCTGCTCGACCCGTGGACCGGCGCCATCCTTCACACCTTTGATCCCGCTGACGGTAAAATCTTCCAGACTCTGATCTCGCCGGACGGCGCCTACGTCGTCCTGACCCGCATCGGCGCTCCCGCCACGTTCTTCGCCACGTCCACCGGCACTTCTGTCCCATCCGAACACACCTCCTACTATTCCAGCTTCAGCCCCGACAGCCGCACCATCGCCGGCTTCGACCAGCAGAACCGTCTCTGCATTTGGGACCTCGCTACCGGCGCCCTCGTCCGCCAGTGGGAAGCCATGGCGCGCCGCAGCGATCTCGTCGCCTTCAGTCCGGACGGTCAGCGCATCCTCATCAATCCAGTCACTTCCGCGCCGGAGATTCGCGATGCCGCGAAAGGCACCCTCATCTCCACTCTCGTCGGCTTCCGCGGCGGCGCGCGCAATTTCCTCTGGAGCCCGGACGGGCTGCGCGTCCTCGTCACCAGCTTCGATGACCCACCGAGCCTTTGGGACGCCCGCACCGGGCTCTGTCTCGCCCGCCTCCTCGGCCAGAAAACCTACTTCCACCTTTTCAGCCCCGATGGGCGGGA
>JAYTDO010000357.1:0-15386 GCA_043735935.1 Chthoniobacteraceae bacterium | reverse complement strand
ATGCTGCTCATGAAGCCATCGGCGGTCTGGATATATGAAATGGCATTCTGCACATTGGTCGAGGCCGCGCCGAGTCGTCGATTCTGCGCCTGCAGCTTTTCGGACACGGCGAGGCCCGCCGCATCATCGGAGGGATTGACGATTTTCGAGCCGGAACTGAGACGGCTCAGCGATTTGCTGAGCATCTCTTGGCTGTGGTTCAAGTTGCGGGCGGCAGCGCTGGCGCTGGGGTTCGTATTGATGGTCATATGCGGTTTGGTTTAGTTTTGGGGCGTGAGATATTTCAGCGGTGGGAGCAGCGCTCCGACCGGACGTGCGGCGGCAAGGTTGCTCTCCTTGATCTCGCGGTAGATTTCGTCGCGATAGATCGTGAGGTGGCGTGGCGCCTGGATGCCGATCTTGACGAGATCGTGGTCGATCCGCGCTATGCGAATCTCAATCTCGTCACCGATCATGATGCTCTCGTTGAGCTTGCGGCTAAGGACCAGCATGGCGCGTTCGTTACGCGGCGCTGGCCACTTGCCGCTCGTCGACGAGCGCGTGCATGGTCGAAAATTGGTCGCTGTTGGCGATGATCACCTGCTTGCCGATCAGCGTGCGCCGATTGACCACGAGCGGTCCGATGAGATTCACCGTGACGTATTGCGGCTGGTCGGAGTGAAGCGTCGCGATGTTAAAAACGAGCGCATCGTCCGCGTCCTCGATCCCGAGCGCCTCGGCGTCCTCATCCGCGATCTCGATCTCGTAGCTGGCGATCACGCCACGCGGATCGATGGCGAGAAAGTGCAACTCGTCGTCGCCGAGCGACTTCATATTCACGAAAGGAACGCCGCCTTCGATGGCGGTCAGTTCGAAGCGGCGCAGGTGCGCGAGGCCGATGAGACCGAACGGAACTTCGATCTGCGTCGTCTCAGTGGAGGATCGGGTGAAGGGAGCAACGGTGGCGAGTTTCATGATTCCAAAATACGTAGCTAGCGGCGTGCCACTACGCGGCATTACGAAAAACCGCGCACGAAAGTGCGCCGCACCGCACTACCTCACGTAATCCAACAGCGACATACCCATCAGCTTCGCTCCGGTCTGAAGCGCAGCCTGATACGAGGTCTGCGCTTGGGTGAGTTTCACCACGACCTGCGACAAATCCGCGTCGGTCTCCGAAGCGGTTAAATTTTCCAGCTCGGTAAATCTTGCCTCATTCTGGCTGCTATCGGCCTCGAGTCGCGACTGCTTCGCTCCGATGTCGCTGAGCGTGACGAGAAAATTGTTTTCGCTCGTATCGAGACCCGGTCGCACCCCCTGCACCGAGTTGCTGTTCCCACTTTGGAGGGCATCGCGCAGAGACACCATGCGGTTCATGAAATCGGCGAAGTTCTGATTCTCCGCGCCGCTCGTGAAGGGTGAGAGTTTCGCCCCTTCGGAAATCCGAAATTCGGCGCCCCGCGCCGCACCGCTGTAAGCGACAGCCGTGATTTTTCCCGCGGCATCGCGCGTCGCAATGAATGGCGCCACGTCGCTCTTGGTGCCGCCAAACAGATGCTCGCCGGCATAGCGCGTATTTGCGACCTGAAGCGCCTGTTCGAGAGCCTGATCGGTCTCCGCCGCGTAGGCGGTAAACGCATCGGGGCTCGTCACGCCAGTGCCGAGCACGCTCAACTCGCCCGCGCGATCAGAAATCCCCTTGAGCGCCCGAACCGCGGAAAAGCTCGATTGGCTGATGTCGTGCGCTCGACCATTGTTACTGGCGAACTGCTGGATCTGCTGCTTTTCCGACTGGAGCTTCAGCACGCGGGCCATGGCCGCGGGGTCGTCGCTCGGGTTCGTAAAACGCTGCCCGGTCGCGGCCTGATTTTGCAACTGCGACTGGCGGACAGTGAGCCGCTGGAGCTGCGAGATGAGTGAATCAGAAGATGTGCCGTTGGGGACTCTCATATTCCTCATGAGAGAGCTACTTTCACGCGCCGGCTACCGGAGAGACTATGTATTCGGTCCCGGCAGTTTTACCGATCCGGCGGGGAATGTCCTAAGCGCGATCAGCGCAGCATGTTGTTGATCAGCCCGTCGAGCATCTCGTCCATTACCCGCACCACCCGCGCCGACGCCTGGTAGGCACGCTGGAATTTCATCAAGTCCGCCATTTCTTCGTCGAGCGATACGCCGCTCACCGAGTCGCGCTGCGCGGTCAGCATTTTCGCGACGATATCCTGGTCCGAAAGCTTCGCGTTCACATTCGAAAGGTTCCCTCCGAGGCCGCTCACCGTCTGGTTGAAAAAACCACCAATCGTCCCGTTGATCGCATCGCCACCGGCTGTGGAGAAGGAGCGGCGCGCGACATCGGACACGGCGAGCGCCACTTCATTGGCACCGGCATCCCCGGTAGCGGTTGCTTTCAGCGTGTTGAAATTCAGCGCTGGGTCGAGCGCAAGCAGACCTCTCGTCGGCGGCGTTTCAAAGAAGTTCGCGCCGGTGACTCCGTATGCCGCATTCACCGCAGTCGTGAGTTGATCGGCCGTCCGCTTCAAGTCGTCACGGAGTTGCTGCACGGTGCCGTCGCGCGCACCCAGCAGGCCGGCCAGCGCGCCGCCACTCACCGCGAGCGGCGCGGCCGGTACACCGCCGGAAAATTGCGTTCCGTTGAACGTCACGCCACCCAGCACGGACGTCCTGTCTACGAGCAGCACATCCGCGCCCCCGGCGTCGTGCGCGACGATCTGGATTTGCCCGTTGCTCCCAGGAATCGCGCGCGTCGTGAAATCCATAAAGGTCGCAAGCTCCTCCAGCCGCGCCTGCCGCTCATCGCGCAGGCCGACTGCTCCTCCGGGTGCGCCGAGTTCGGATTGCGCGATCGTGCTGTTTAAATTCGCGATCTGCTCGAGGAGCGAGTTCACCCTGCCGACTCCAGTGTCGATCTCGGCGGTCAGATCGCCTTGCAGTCCGCTCAGCCGCTGATCGGTGACGTTGAATTTGTTCGCGAGAAGATCGGCCTTTTGCAGCAGTGACTGGCGCGCCCCGGCATCCGTTGGGTTCGCGGCGAGGTTGTCGAAGGCGTTGAAAAAATCGTTCAACCCGGCGCTGATTCCGTTCGTTGAATGCATCGCATCGCCAACCGCTGCCGAGTCCGCCGAACGATCCACCTGCTCGCCGAGATTCGACTCGGCGCGTCGCAGGGCGCTTTGCTCCGCCTGCAACCGCGCGCTTTGCGAGGTCTCGCGGATCACGGCGATGTCGAGAAATTGATCTCGGATTTGTTTAATCCCGAGCGCCTCTACGCCAGTGCCGATGGACCCGAACGACGATTGAATCTGCACGCGGTCACCGAGGATCACGCGCTGCCGCGCGTAACCCGGCGTATTGACATTGGCAAGATTCCGACCGGCGACCTCCACACCCGTTTGGTGCGCCATGAGCGCCTTTGCGCCGCTGATGAGTCCGCCGATCAATCCAGACATAAATTTAGCTGTGATCGAGTAGTCGGCTCGGACCGCCCGCCGCTTTAATTCTCATTTTCCCTTGCGGCGAATAAGTGCGCGACACCACCGCTGGATTGAGCCTTTCCAACAGCTCCTGAGACACCTCCACACTGCGCGCCAAGAGCATGCGATTCTGCTGTGCCCGACGGCGCGCCTTACCGATCAGCGCATTGATCTCGGACATAAGCGCCTGCACGAGCGGGCGCACCGGTTCGCGAAAGAGCGTCATCACATCTGTCACCGTCTCCGGCAGCGGCGGCTCGACGCGTTTCGCCAGATTCCCGACAAGCGCCTCGCGCCTCTTACGACAGTCGCGCAGCATCGCGAGTTGCGGGGTGATTCGCCCGTCGATTTCGAGCACCTCGTCCGGCAGACGGTTGATCACCGCCGTCTGCTGTTCATCGAAGAGTGCGAGTAGCTCGCCGTATTCCTGAGCCTCCGCGCGCATCGCCTCGACGAGCGGTTCGTGCAGGTCGTTCCCGTGGAGCGAAGGTTGTATCTCCGCGATCATTGAGACTCCTTCCCGAGCTGCGTTTGCAAGACCGACGAAAGGCCAAGGCCGCCCGCGTCTGCAAGCGATTGCGAAAGTGCGTCATTGAGGAGGTATCCGTAAAACTGGCCACCTTGCGAGCCGTTGAGCAGTGGTTTCATCGACTCGCCGAGAAATTGCCGGATCATGATACTCTCGAACTGGCTCGAGACTTTTGCGACATCATCAGCCGCCGGCTTGGCGACCTTACCTGAATGCGGATCCGCTGGCACGTCCTGGCCAGCCCGAGCTATGGAGGGAATGTGCATGGCTAATTGAGAATCAGGTCAGCTTGGAGAGCACCAGCTTTTTTCATGCTCTGGAAAATCGCCATCATTTCGCGCGTGGAAAGGCCCAGCGCGTTGAGCGCCGAGGCGACCTGCTGGATCGTCGGAAGCTCGTCCACGACTTTGAAACGTCCCTTTTGCTCAGTGACGTTCGTCTCCGTACCCTGCGTCACCACGGTTTCGCCACGCGGGCTGAACGGCGCGGGCTGGCTCACGCCCTGAGTGGAGGCGATGTTGATCGTGAGCGAGCCGTGGCTTACAGCGACGGTGGAAATGCGGACGTTGGAAGTCGCGATAATCGTGCCGGTGCGCTCATTGATCACCACGCGCGCGACGTTGTCTGGCACCACTTCGATGGCGCCAAGCGAGGCGATGTAATTCACCTCGTATCCCTGGTATTCAGTAGGCACGCAGACGTTCACGGAGGATGAATTCTTAGCAAGTGCCGTTCCTGCGAAGACGTTGTTGATCGCCTCCGCCATGCGCGCCGCCGACGCGAAGTCGGGATTGAGAAGCAGCAGCTCGATCGTCTTGTCGCGCACGAGCTGCGCCGCGATCTCCCGCTCGACCAGCGCACCGCCGCTGATCGCGCCGACCGTCGGATGGTTCTTCTGCACCGTCGCTCCGCCCGGCCCGCCTTCCCCGCCCAGAAAGCCGCCGACGGCGATGGCACCTTGCGCCACGGCGTAAACGCTTTCATCAGCCCCGAGGAGGGGCGTCTGCAAAAGGATGCCGCCTTGAATCGTCTTCGCGTCGCCGATGGACGAGACCGTCACGTCGATGCGACTCCCCGGCTTCGCAAACGCCGGAATGTCGGCAGTGATCATCACCGCGGCGACATTGTCGGACTTGATCGTATTCGGCGGCACATTCACACCGAAACGCTGGAGCGCATTCGCGATGCTTTGGACGGTGTAGGAAAGCTTGCTGTCGCCCTTGCTCGCGAGGCCGACGACCAAGCCATAGCCGACGAGCTGGTTGTCGCGCCCTCCTTCGACAACGGTGAGATCTTTGATTCGCGAAGCCGAGGCAATCAGCGGGCTCGAGAACAGCGCAAAGGCGCAAAATAGACCGGGAATACGTGCAAGGCCCATGGTCAAAAAGGGTTCAGCTTATCGTTAAGTTTGAGCAGCCAGCCTTTTTTCTGAGCCTCGGTCAGCGTGCCATCGGAGACGATTTCGATCCGCGCGTCGGCCACGTTGCTGGAGAGCACCGTGTTGTCCGGCTGGATGTCATATTGGCGAATGATGCCGCGCAGCGACGCGAACTGGCGCTCCTTGGAAAACGAGACTTCGCGGATGCCCTCGAACACAAGGTTGCCATTGGGCAACGTGTCGATGATCTGCACCGCACAGCGGGTGGCGATGGTCTGGCTGTTCTTGATTTCGCCGCCGCCCGTGTAGTCGTTGGCGCCGGCGGTGGCCAGCCCTGGCACGCTCGGAACGGGGACATTCGCGGGCAACGCCTTGCGAATCTCTTTGCCAAATAGTTTACTGGGTAGAATTCCGACGAACTGATTGAGCACTTCGCTCGCTACGCCCGCGACGCCGGACTTGGCAGCCTTGTCGGTTTTTAGCCGCAGCGTGTTTGAAACCGACGCACTTTCCTGGACGATGATCGTGACGATGTCGCCGACGCGTTTCGCGCGTTTGTCGGCAAACATCCCGCGCTCGTCGGTGATGCCGTCCTTCCACAACGAACCGGCGTGCAGAGACCCGGCAAAGCCTACGCACACAAGGGCGACGGCCGTTTTAAAAGTGAATCTGGACTTTGATTTCATTGATGATCTGGCCGTTGATTTCCCGGCGGCTTTCTATATTTCGGAGTTTGATGAGGTCGCCAGCCGCGCCGCTTTCGAGCGCGAGCGCCTTCATCGAGATCGCAAGTAGACCCTGCTCCGCGACGACCTCGATGACCTGCCCTTTGCGAACGACCGGACGAACAACCACGTCGCGGCGCGTGAGCGGACGCCCGGCGGCCACGCTCATCGTGAGATCGAGCGTGCTGGGATCGGTGTCGACGGAAATGAGCGGCTGTTTCTCGCGAAGAACATCGACTTTTTGCGCCACGACCAGCGTGCGACCGAGCTCCTGACCGCGATCCAGCCGGCTGGAGGCGACCCACACTTCCTGCAAAAGCTGCGCCGCAACCGGCACATGCCAGTCGCCGACCAGCACGCCGCTGGAGCTGACGTTCACACGGAGTACGAACGTGCCGCTGAGACCGCCGGCGGGAAGTTCAGTGATCGCAATGGCGAAATCCGACGCGGGCAATTTCACCGGTTGCCACGGGCGCGTGAGCGAGAGTTTCAGCTCTCCGGTCAGGGACATCCGCGCCGTGAGTTCCTTCTCCAGCTCTGCGAGGAAGGCGTCGCCGCCGAGAGCGCTGCGGACTTCCGCGACACCAACGGATCCGTAGCCGGCGGCAGTGCGCCCATCGCTCGCACGCAAGGCCGCAGGCTGAGTGACAGGAGTGAGCAGCTTGTCGAGCTGTGCAAACGCCGACACGCTGAGCATGGCGATATTCATGATGGCCACGAGCGTTCTCATCTCTTCAGCTCCGCAATTTTCTGGAGCATTTCGTCAGAGGTCTGGATCGCCTTCGAGTTGATCTCATACGCCCGCTGCGCCTGGATCATATTCACCATTTCTTCGACGATGTTGACGTTCGAGCTTTCCAGAAATCCTTGTGTCAGCGTTCCGTATCCGTCCTCGCCAGGATTGCCTTGCTCGACAGTACCGCTGCCGGGCGTCTCCTCGTAAAGATTGCCTCCGAGGCTTCGCAAACCGCTCGGATTGGCAAAGCGAGAGAGCTGCACGCGAAAGGTCTGTGACCCGGACGGACTTTGAACGGTCACCTCTCCGTTGCCCGACACCGCGATGTCCGTCGCGCCCGCCGGGATCGGCTGAAAACCGCTCAGGACCGGCAAGC
Organism: Chthoniobacteraceae bacterium; assembly: GCA_043735935.1. Taxonomy (GTDB): domain Bacteria; phylum Verrucomicrobiota; class Verrucomicrobiia; order Chthoniobacterales; family Chthoniobacteraceae; genus JANLQB01. The sequence continues at coordinate 8,172 of JAYTDO010000357.1, read as the reverse complement.
CATCGCTGGTCGTCACCTTCCCCTGCCCGTTCACCTTCAGTGCGCCGTCGCGAGTATATGCAAACGCGCCGTCAGGCTTCTGCACCTGCAAAAATCCGTCGCCCTCGATTGCGAGATCGTATTTTTCGCCGGTCTGCTTGAGCGATCCTTGCGTGAAAACTTTTGCCGTCGAGACGACGCGGCTGCCATTGCCCATCTCCACGCCTGTCGGCACGACATTGCCGCCGCCCGTCTCCGCGCCGACGGCGCGCGGCTTTTGATAAAGCAAATCCTGGAACTCAATCTTGCTCCGCTTGAAGCCCGTTGTGTTCGCGTTCGCGAGGTTGTTAGCGATCGTATTGAGGTTGAGCTGCTGCGCTTCCATGCCGGTCGCGCCGGAGTAGAGGGACTGGATCATAGGTGGTTACGAGTTCGGGTTGCCGAGAGTTTCGATTGCTTTGCCGGTGTTTTCATCGTGGGTGAAAATGACTTTCTGGCTCGCTTCGTAAGCGCGAGAGACGGTCACGAGATTCACCATTTCCTCGATCGGCGAGACATTGCTGCTTTCGAGATTTCCGGAAAGCACCGAGGGTCTCTCGATGGCTTGCGGTCGCGCATTTGCATCGGCCGGCGCAAGCAGACCGTCGCCGACTCGCCTCAGGGATTGCGGCTCCCGGAAGTCGTAAACGCCGATCTTCGCAACCGGCGTGTCGCCTTGCAGCAGCATTCCTTCCGCGTTGACCGAGATGCGACCGCCGCCGGGCTTGAGGGTGAGCGGGCCACTATCGCCCATCACTGGATATCCTTCCTTTGTCACCAGCGTGCGCTCGGGGCTGAGCTGAAACTCGCCGTTGCGGGTGTAGCCGAGATCCCCGTTTGGCCGCTGCACTTGGAAAAAGCCACTGCCCTGAATTGCAAAATCGACCTCGCTCCCCGTCGACCGCAACGCGCCCTGCTGCATGCTGATTTCCGAGACCGTGCTCGGCATCACACCGCGGACTTCCTTCGCGGATCGCCCGTCACCGCCGACGCGCTCCGTCTCGCCCAATACGCTCGCAAACGTCGCCTCGGTCTTCTTAAAACCGGGCACCGATGCGGCCGCGATGTTTTGCGAAATGATCTCCTGCCAGCGCTCGAGCGCTTGAAGGGATGCGGCACCTTGATAAACTCCGACGTTCATAGTGGGACTGCATAGCAGGCGATGTGCCACTGTGCGAAACAGGGTTTCTTTTCGGATATCGTAAGAGGCGCCGTTCAGTGAATCCGCAGTTCTTCGAGGCAAAACCTGCCGGATACGCAGACCCTTCGCAACCGCGGAATGTCGAAGGAGAGCGGTTTCATTTTGCCCATTCGACGGAGCTACAACAATACGTCTCGGTAAGAGTGGGTCTCCCGCGGCGGCCTCAAACCGCGCATACTTCGGCGCTGCGCGGCCGGGCGATCATGTCGTCGAGGTCGTCAAGCGGCTCGGTATTCAAATGTCGATTGCATCGTCGCCACGGCCAGCGGCCACCCAGCCTTCAAAGCAGCACAAATGACAGGGATCGATTTGCGCCGACAGTGGCTCCTCACCGCGACCTCAGCGTGGGAATAAAGGTCGTTTCGCGTTTTGGCGACGCTGTGATCGAAAACATGCAATTCGCCGTGGCTCTGCGCCAGAGGCGCGGATGATCACCGTCTACCCCACCGCCTCCTTCTATTCCATTTTGCTCGCCAAACAGGAAAGCATGCGCGGCTCGCTACCGCTCAATACTCGCACTCCAGCTCGATTTGCTTGCAGCAGGTGCACGTCACGATGATCCGCTGGACCACGCCATTCTCCTCCACCAGTTCGATCTGCGGGGCGTCGAGGAGTTCCTGCTCGGGTATAGCCTCGATCCGGCGTGCACCGGCGGTGGAAGGCAACTCCGAGGCGCGCGTGGCGAAGAGCGGCTGAAAAGCGTCTTCCCGCGCGGCGGGAATAGGGGGGGGCGTGGAGCCGGAAGTCACGGAGGGGCGGTCGGCGAGAAAATCCTGGAGCATGATGGAGAGCGGTTAACGGTTTGCTGAAAGGCTGATCGTGATCCGCTCATTGGCGTCGGCGTCGGCTGGCATGCCTGGCAGCGGTTTGGTCGCGGCATAACCGGTCACACGTTCGATCTTTTGCGGGTTCACGGCATACTTCACTAGCATACGCCGCGCCGCATTCGAACGATCCACCGTCAGTTCCCACGGGCCGTAGTCTGGGTCGATCTGCGCACCGCCGGCGGACGTGTGGCCGTCGATGTAAACGTTCAGATCATTGTGATCGATGAGCCATGCCAGGTTCTGCAACGTGAACTGTCCCCATTCGGTGATCTCCGCCGTGCCTTTTTTGAAAATCGCATGCTTGGCTCGGTCGTAGAGCGTGATTTTTAAACCGTCGGACGTGACCAGCATCTCGGCAGATTCTTCCTCCATCGCGTCATGCACGCTGATCATCCGGCTCAACTGGCTGGCCAAAGCGTTGAGAAATGCCAAGTTGGCGGCCGTCGCAGTGTCGCGCGTTTGGTCGTTCCCTTTCGATCCGCCATCCTTTCCCTGCATCACGCCGATGGAATGATCCGTCATGGCATTGAATGGCTGTTTGAAATACCTCGAGGTCGCGAGGAGGATTTTTTTATCCTGCGCGCAGATCCACAGCACCATGAAAAGCGCCATCATGGCCGTCACAAAATCCGCGTAAGCCACCTTCCATGCACCGCCGTGATGAGCCTCTTTTTTCTTGGCCATCTCTATTTCTCCTTCGCTTGGTTGAGAGCCTTCACCATCTGCTCCATCTCGTCACCACCAGGTTGCACGCAAGGATCCAGGCTGCGCCGCGCCATTTCCACGGCCATGATCGGAGCCATTCCGTTGGCAAATCCCGCGACGCCTTTCAAAATGCCGACGTAATATTGAAGCTCCACCGTGTTGTTGTGCTTGATGCGACTGGTCAGCGGATTGATGAACCCGTAGGCGCCGAGAATGCCGAGGAACGTCCCGGTGAGCGCCGCTGCGACTTTCTCGCCGACGGCCTCCGGCCCTTCCGCGATCGCCGCCATCGTATTGATGATGCCGAGCACGGCAGCGATGATGCCGACGCCCGGCAGCGAATCGCCGATGAGTTGGAGCACGTGGATCGGCGCGTCGGCCTCCTCTTCTTTCGCGGAGACTTCCTGCTCGAGCATCCCGCCGATTTGCTCCGGCTTGATGCGACCGTCGATGAGCGGTTTCAAGCCTCCGCAGAGGAATTCCGAACGTTCGTGATCCTTGAGAAACGAGGGGTACTTTTGGAAGATCGCGCTCTTTGTCGGCTCCAGCACGTGATCCTCGAGCGCGATGAGCCCGCTGCGCCGCGCGAGGGCAAACATCTCGTAGAGCAGCTTGAGCAGGTCGGTGTAGTCTTCCTTGCGCGTCGCGGAGCCCTTGAATGCAGCGAGGATTTTTGCGAACACGGACTTTAGTGTTTTGGCCGGGCTGCAAACCAAAAGGATGCCGAGCGCCACACCCCCGATCGTCACGAATTCTGATACGTGCATCAGCACCATGGGGTGTCCACCCGCGATCATAAAACCGCCGAGCGTTGCACCGATAACTACAAGAAAACCAATGATTAAAAGCATGAGAAATAGGGTGTGGGGCTGTCCTTCCATTCGGCGATTCACCGCGCGGCTTTAGCGGAATCTCAGGAAAACTTTTAACTCGGCTCAAACAATTCCGCGCCCGCAGCTCGTCTCCAAAAAAAAAGGCCCGGAACTCCGAGACGCTTCGGGTGCCATTGTCGGCTCGGAAAGGTGAATCGAATCGTCCGCGCAGATTTCCCGGCCGGCTTCCTCCGCGTCGCTGCGTCTTACAAAATTCGCCCTTACTTTCGCTCGGACGCGCTCTCCTGCCGGCGAATGAACGCCCGGAGCCCCAGGACTGCCTGGGTGTGAATCTGCGAAATGCGCCCTTCGGTCACGCCGAAAACCGCCGCGATCTCCGCTAGTCGCATCCCTTCAAAATAATACATCGCCAGCACCTTCTTCGGCACATCGGGCAGCTTTTGAAGTTGCGCGACCACCAGCCCCATAAGTTCCTTTTTCTCCAACTCGTCGCGCCCGGATTTCTGGGTGTCATCGGCGATGATGTCGTGCAAGGAAATGTCGTCGGAGTCCTCCGAAAATGCCTCGCCATCGAGCGGCACGAAGCTGGCCGGCTTTATCTCATCAAGCAGAGTGTCGTAGTCGTCCGGAGAAATCGCCAGTTCTGCGCAAACCTCGGCCTGCGTCGCTGGACGACCCAGGCGCTGTTCGATTCCGCTGAGACTCGCATTGAATTTCTTCGCCTTGTCGCGAATCGTGCGCGGCGTCCAGTCCATCCGCCGTAGCTCATCATGCACCGCGCCGCGAATGTGCAACGTCGCGAACGAAGGAAACGCGGTTCCGTGGCCTGGATCGAATTTGCGCGCCGCAGACAACAGCCCGGTAAATCCGACGCTGTAAAGATCGTCCATATCGAGCACCGCGGGCAGATACACGCGCATGCGGTCCACCGTGGTCCTGACGAGCGGCAAATGGCGCTCGATGAACGCGTCCTCGTTAATGTCGGAATGGTAGGCACGCAGTGCTTTGGCAGCCTGCGCTGGATGGGCGGTGGCGGACATGCTTAGGGAGTCTGGTTGGAGGTATCTTCGCCCTGTACTACGGCGGTCGCTGCGACCTCGGCGATATGGCTGCGGATCGTGGCCATCACGACGAAATGCAGTCCGCGAAAAATCAGCGCACCACCGAAGCAGCCCATGGCCGCGTCGCGGAGCGCAAACGCGGGTGCGTTGCCCGCATGCAGGCCGGCCACGAAGGTGAGCACGAATCCCGACAAACCGCCGATCAACAGGAAAAATTTCATTGAGCCTCCGGAGGTTTAGCAGCTTGCGGACCAATCTCGGGAAAGGTCCTCGCGAGTACGGCATCGAAGACATTTTCCTCAAGATCGCCCGCGATATTCGGCCCAGTGCCGAGGAAGAGCGGTGTCAGTTTCCGGTCGAGCAGAAACTCCCAGAGCTTACCGCAGTGGGTAAGTTCATCGAGATGCGTAAAGACGACGTGCTTGCAGCCGGCGCGCTCGGCGAATTCGAAGGCGCGCTTGATCAACTCGGGATCATAAGCGGCATTGATGACAATGACTCGACTGGTGACAAATAGCGGCCCGAGCGCCTGATTGAGCGGCGCAATGTCGTCGCCCTGACCAGGCACGATTCCCGGCACGTCGATGTAAAGCGATTCCCCGGGCGCGAGCATCGGCACGTCGGGGATCGATCGTGCGCACGGGACGCCGAGCGCCTCGCAAAACACCGCGAGCGCATCGCCCGGATTGGCACGTTCGAGATCGAGCTTGAGCACCACACCGCGCCGCTGGCGCACGAAAACATCGCTGGCGAGCCATTTGCAAAGCGCGGTCGTTTTACCCGCGCCGGGGCTGCCGATGAAAGCGACACGATCCCCTAATGGCCGCCGCGGTATCGCATGAAACTCCTCGCGAAGAAGCATGCCGACGCTCGTGAGCGCGCGCGCCGGCGACATCTTCTCGATCGTCGCCCAACCGCGCTGACTCTGCAGTCGCGCGACCATTTGCGCGGAAAGACCGCCCGCCCGAAGCAGCCGTGCGAGACCGGAATGGTGGACCGGAGCTGCAGCCTCGGGGCTCGCTACGCTGTTCTCCGGTGTCGGCTCCGAGGCCTGTAGAGTGGGCTCCAATGTGGGCTCGGGCATTGGCGCCACTTTTTCGACGACAGGCTCCGCGGCCTCCGGCTCCACAAGCTCGGCGATCACCTCCAGTTTGGGAGCCTGGAGGAATCTCGCGAGCCCGGTCCCCTCGACCTGACGCACAGAAACGACACGCGCGTGACCGCCAATCCGATCCCGCAGGATCGTAACGGCCTCCTCGGCCGAGCTGACGACGAAACGAAAACGCTTTTGATCCATAGTTAGGCTACTTTCTCAACGGGCCGCTGCAAATGCACCGGCATCGTGATAATTCCGAGGTTCTGAATCTCCGTCTGCGTCGGCAATTCCTGATACGAAAGAACCGCGAGCTTCGTGAGCGAGGGCTCGAAAAAGCGCCGGAAGGCGAGCCTCAACTCGGCGGTGGTGAGGATGACCGGCGTGAGGCCCTGCTCGGCCATCTCGCTCATTCGGCGCGTGAGTTCGTTGAGGAGGTGCTGCGCGGTCTGAGGGTCGATCACCAGGCCGACCTCGAACTGCGTCCGCTGCACCTTGCTCATCAGATGCTGCTCGAAGCGTGGGTCGAGAGTCAGCGCTTTCAGCAGGCCAGGCTCGCTTTCGAACTCCGCGATGAAATAGACGCCGAGCCTCTTGCGCACTTGCTCGGACATGTCGTCTGGGTTTTTCGAGATGGCTGCGAAATCGGCGATGCACTCCATGATGACGGCGAGGTTTTTGATCGAGAGTCCCTCGCGCAGGAGGTTTTGAAGCACGCGCTGGATGATGCCGATGTTGACCATGTCCGGGATCAGTTCGCTGACGAGTGTCGGGTTCTGCTCCTTGAGATGATCCACGAGCGTCTGCACGTCCTGCCGGCCCAGGATAAGGTGGGAGGAGCGTTTGATCGCCTCGGAGAGGTGTGTGATCAGCACGGAGCCAGGATCGACGACGGTGTAGCCGTTGATCTCCGCCGAGCGCCTCTCGTCTTCGGCGATCCACGTCGCATTGAGGCCGAAGACCGGCTCGACGGTCGCCACACCTTTCAGCGGCACGGGGCTGTTGGTCACGTTCATCGCGAGCCAGCGCCCGGGCAGGATGCGGCCGCGCGTGAGTTCCTTTCCGCGCAGGAGGAAGCGGTATTCGTTCGACTCCAGCTCCAGATTGTCGCGGATCGCGATGGGCGGGACAATGACACCCATTTCCCGGGCAAAGCTTTTCCTCACGCCGGTCACGCGGTCGAGCAGGTCGCCGCCGTTCTTTTTCTCCGCGAGGTGCAGCAGCCCGCTGCCGAGCTCGATGGAGAAGGTGTCCACCTCGATGAGCTTCTTGAACTCGTCCGCAGGTTTCGCGTCGGCCTCGGCCTTCCCGCCGGGTTTCGACGGCGTGGCCTCGGCGGCCAGCGCTGCCACCGCTTTGCGCGACTTCCCGATCGTCCACGCGGTGAAACCGGCGATAGCAGCGAGAATCGTGAACGGTAGGAACGGCAGGCCCGGCGCGATGCCGAAGAGCGCCAGCATCACTCCTGCGATGGCGAGCGCGCGGGGGTAGAGCGTGAGCTGCTTGCTGATGTGCGCACCCAGATTCGCGTCCTCGCTCGCGCGGGTCACCAGGATGCCCGCCGCGACGCTGACGACGAGCGCGGGAATCTGCGCGACGAGACCGTCGCCGATCGACAACACAGTGTATTTTTGCAGCGCCTCCACCATCGGCATCCCTTTCTGCACGATGCCGATCACGAAGCCGCCGAGCACGTTGATGAGCGTGATGAGGATGCCCGCGATGGCGTCGCCGCGGACGAATTTGCTCGCGCCGTCCATCGCACCGTAGAAGTCGGCCTCCTTCTGCACCTTGGCCCGGCGCTTGGTCGCAGTCGCCTCGTCGATGAGGCCCGCGTTCATCTCCGCGTCGATGCCCATCTGCTTGCCGGGCATGGCGTCGAGGGTGAAGCGCGCCGCGACTTCCGCGATGCGGCCTGCGCCCTTCGTGATGACCATAAAATTGATGACCACGAGGATGAGGAAGACTACCGCGCCGACGACGTAGTTCCCGCGGATGACGATGTGGCCGAAGGCGTCGATGACCGCCCCGGCATTTCCGTCCACGAGGATGAGCCGTGTTGAGGCGACGTTGAGCGCGAGCCGATAGAGAGTGATCGCGAGCAGCAGGGTGGGGAAACCGGAAAATTCCGACGGATCCTTCACGTAGATGATGATCAGCAGCATCAACAGGGAGATGCCGATGCTCGCCGCGAGGAAGAGGTCGAGCAGCAGCGCCGGGATCGGAAGCACGAGCAGGACGATTGTTCCGAAGAGCGCGAGGACGAAAAACAGGTCGCCCTTCTTGAGGGCCGTCACGATCTGCTGGATCGAGGGGAAGCCGTTCATTCCGCGGATCTCCTCTCCTTCAGGCGGTGGAAGTAGTAGCGGTGCGTCTTGTAAACGAACGCGAGGATGTCAGCGACGGCCTGGTAAAGCTCGATCGGGATCGGCTT
>JAYTDO010000356.1:0-4370 GCA_043735935.1 Chthoniobacteraceae bacterium | reverse complement strand
CTCCGCGTGGATTCTCCAGGAATGGGAAGCCGTGCTCAATGACCTCGAAACAGATTATTGGCTCTGTCGCGACCGGCTCGACTGGGTGGCGAAAAAACTCCTGCTCACCACTTTCCAGGAAGCCGAGAATCTCGACTGGAGCGATCCGTGGCTGCAATCCATCGACCTCGAATACCACAACGTCTCGCTGGAGCACGGGCTGTATTACGAACTCGTCCGCACTCGCCAGATGCGGCGGATCGTCGAGGAGGATACGATCCGCGAAGCCATCTTTCAACCGCCCGGCACCACCCGCGCCTTCTTCCGCGGTCGCGCCGTCGCCCGCTTCAACACCGAGATCGCTTCCATCCAATGGGACGAGATCGCCTTTCGCAGAAATGGATCGCTCGCAAGCGTCGCGCTCCCGGAGCCCGCACATGGACCAGCGATCGAGGCACAGAATGCCGCGATGCGCGCGGCGCGGAGCCTGGAGGAACTCTGCGAGGCGCTCCGGATCGGTCCCTCCCGCTAAAGCGGCAAAGATTTCCCCCGCCCGAAGCTTGTCGTAGTGCCGCCATATAGGCACCTTCGCGGCGCCATCCACCCACGCTTCCCTATGAACCCAAAGTCCCACTCCTTCACGAGCCTGCTTTTCGCCGCCGCACTCTCCTCCACCGTTTTCGCCGACGTCGGCGTCGGCTCCAAACCCCTCCCCGGCGCCGAAGTGATCATCGACGGCTCGCGCACGACGCTCGACGAGAAATGGATCTATTGGGAAGGGCCCGGCTTCAAATCGGCGATGCCCATCAAATGGAAGGTCGTGGACGATCCGGTCGACAAAGGCACCACGGTCATGACCGACGATCGCGTCGCCGACGGCGGGAAGTATGGCACTGCTGATATCGTGACGAAAAAGGCTTACCGCGACTTCCGCCTCCACATCGAATTCCTCATTTCAAAGCCGGGCGGCAACAGCGGGGTTTACCTCCAGAACCGTTACGAGATCCAAGTGTTCGACGGCGACAAAACCAAACACGGCATGGGAGCCGTCATCAACGAAACCGAATCGCCCTACCAAGTCTACAAAGGCATCGGACAATGGAATTCTTACGACATCAACTTCCGCGCGGCTCGGTTCAAGGATGGCAAGATGGTCGAGAAGGCGCTTGTCTCGATGTTCTTCAACGGCGTCAAGGTCCACACGAACGTCTCCATCAACCAGGTCCACGGAGGGCCGAACTCCGGGATGGACGGCGGCAACGACGGCGGAAAGGGGATCACCGACACTCCCGGCGGGCTCAAATTGCAATGCGAAGGCCACGACGTTCGTTACCGCAACGCATGGATCAAGGAACTCGACATCGCAGCGCCGGACACTGACTTCAAAGACTAGCGAGCCGGCCGCTTCAGCGCTGGCGCGAGGAAACCAGCAGGCGTAATTTGCGCCATGAAAACACTCCCGATGTTTCTCGACGGCGCGTGGGTGCAGGCGACTGAGGGACACGCGCGCGATCTCCTCAATCCCGCGACCAACGAAGTCATCGCGACGGTCGCCGACGGCGGCGAGCACGATGCCGGGCGGGCGATCGCCTCTGCGCGCGCCGCATTCGACGAAGGTCCCTGGCCGCGAATGCGTGCTCCCGAACGCGCCTCGTTCTTGTTCAAACTCGCCGACCTGATCGACCGCGACGCCGCCGCGCTCGCGGAACTGGAAACGCGCAATCAGGGCAAGCCGCTGCGGGAAGCCAAGTTCGACGTTGCAGACGCGGCGGCCTGCTTTCGTTACTACGCCGGACTGATCACGAAACCGCTCGGACAAACCTACGAGGTCGGAGATCCGGCGATCCAAGCTATGGTCGTGCGCGAACCGGTCGGCGTCTGCGGGCAGATCATCCCGTGGAATTACCCGCTGCTCATGGCCGCGTGGAAACTTGCGCCAGGTCTGGCTGCGGGAAATTGCTGCATCCTCAAGGCCGCCGAAGCGACCCCGCTCACGGCGATCCGTCTCTTTGAACTCATCGCCGAAGCGGGCTTCCCCAAAGGCGCGGCGCAGCTCCTTCTCGGTCCGGGGCCGACGGCCGGCCACTCACTCGCGGCCAGTCTGCTCGTCGACAAAATTGCATTTACCGGGGGCACGGCCACTGGCCGAAAAATCATGGCCGCGGCCACCGGGAATCTCAAAAAAGTCACACTCGAACTCGGTGGAAAATCCCCCTGCATCGTGTTCGCGGACGCCGATTTCGATCTCGCGATCGAATTCGCGATGTTCGCGATCTTTGCCGGCCAGGGCGAAGTTTGCAGCGCTGGCTCGAGGCTGATTCTAGACCGAAAGATCTCGGCCCGGTTTCTCGCGCGACTCGCCGATGCATCGGCGAAGATCGTCGTCGGCAACGGGATGGACGAAACGACGGAAATGGGGCCGCTGATCACGCCAGCGCACACGCAGCGCGTGCTCGATTACATCGAAGCAGGCCAGAGTGAGGGGGCGGAAATCCTTTGCGGCGGCAAGCGACTCACCGACGGGGCGCTCGCTCGCGGAAACTTCATCGCCCCGACGATCTTCGCAAACACGCGCCCGGAAATGCGGATCGTGCGCGAAGAAATCTTCGGCCCCGTCCTCGCGGTGCAACTATTCGACACCGAGGCGGAGGCCGCGCATCTGGCGAATGACACTGTTTACGGACTCGCCGGCGGCGTCTTCACCTCGGACTACGCAAAGGGATTGCGCGTCCTGCACAAACTGCGCGCGGGCATCACCTGGCTGAACACCTACCATCCCACGTTCAACGAGGCGCCGTGGGGCGGCTACAAACAGAGCGGCATCGGCCGTGAATTAGGAACGTTCGGACTCGATGCGTATCTCGAAACCAAACAGATCAACATCAACCTCGCGCCCGCACCTTTGGGCTGGTTCAAAAGCGCAGCGCCGCTAGCAAAGTGAATCGTAAACGGCTTCGATCAGGCGGAGCGATTTCGGACCCGGCAACACGCCCGGCTCCATTTGGTTCATGACGTAGGCGAACGAGACGCCACGCTCGGGGTCCGCGAACGCGTGGCTGCCACCCGCACCGGGATGGCCAAACGCCGTCAGCGACGGGCCAAAGATGGTGCGTGTCTTGCGACCCGCCGAGTCGACCGGATCGCGCATGAAGCCCGCGGAAAATGCCGTGTCCATCAGCAACACCCGGTCAGGCCCCTGCGCCAGCGTCGTCGTCATCCAATCGAGCGTCGGCCGTTCGAAAAAACGGTGACCTCCGAGTTCCCCACCGTTCGCCAGCATCGCGTAAAACTTCGCCAAGCCCCACGCCGTGCCGACTCCTCCAAAGCCCGGAAAAGACGCGGTGAGCGCCTCCGGTTTGTTCAGCGCGGCAGCGCTGTGCAAACCGCGCGGCGAAGTGAAGGCCTGCGCCGTGAACGAGCCCGCCGTCAAAAATGCGGTGTAAAAAAGGTCACCTTTCGGCGGCGCCGTTCGCGCCGGAAACACGGGCGCGACGCGCGATGCAATCTCAGGCGGCACGCCGATCCACACGTCGATCTCCAGCGGTTCGGCGAAATGCGAACGCCAGTAATCGCGCACGGTCGTTCCACCCGTCACCCTGCGCAAAATCTCGTCCATCAAGAATCCGAACGTCCGCGGATGATAGCCGTGACCTTGCCCCAGTGCCCAATGGGCGGGCTCCGATTCGAGCGCCCGAACGACCGCATCGTAATCCATCACCGAAACCGGGGAGGAGAGCGCCGGAAGCCCCGCCTGGTGTGACATCACGTCCGCGATCGTCACGCTTCCCTTTCCCGCATGCCCGAATTCCGGCCACACGCAGCCGACTTTCGTGAGCGGATCAAGACCGTGCTCGGTGAGCGCGTGCAGCAGGCAAGCCGATGCCAAACCTTTCGTCGCCGACCAAAAAAGGACGGTCGTCTCCTGCGTCCACCCATCCGTCTTATCCCGATCCTTCCAACCCCTTGCGAGGGACAGGATTTCGCGTCCCTCATGCCAGATGGAAACGCTCGCGCCTAACTCGCCGAGGGTACTGAAATTCTCCTCAAAGAGGTCGCGGAGGCGATTCAGATTCATCATGAAACCACACCGTCAGCCGCAGTCGCGCGTCCCCGTCAACCCTTCGCGCGCAAGGCATCCAGATCGGTATCGGTCTTGGCGAATTCGCGGAATTTTTTGTCCAGTTGGAAGCTCCGGTCCAAATGCGCCCTTGCTTCGTTGAGGTTCCCGAGCCGGCATTCATAGCAGGCGAGGTTGTAGTGAAATGTCGGTTCGGAGTGCAGCGACTGCGGGCCCGCCAAAAGGACATCACGCGCCTCGTTGGTCTTGCCGAGTTCGTGCAGGCAGAATGCGTAATGGATGTACCCGATGTTCCTGTCCGGCGCTACCCGGC
>JAYTDO010000355.1:0-1619 GCA_043735935.1 Chthoniobacteraceae bacterium | reverse complement strand
ATCTGGTCGTTGTTCGTGATGTAAACGCCGTTCAAGACGCATTCGATGCCTTCGCCGTCGAGCGTGGTGCGGAGGTTGTTCCGCGCGAGCTTCGCCCCGGTCGCGATGGAATGGGACGAGAAGCTCACCGCGCGTCCCAAGTGCGAATGCAGCGCGGCGATGTGAAATGCCTCAGGGCTTTCATCCTGGAACTTGCAGTGCTCGACAATGGCGTTGTCGCCGAGCGCGAACTCGGTGACCGCGTTCGTGAAGGTCGGCGCGCTGGCAAGGCTGACGTAGCTCTCGATGACGGTGAGCTTCGCGCCGCGTTCGGCAATGATGAGGTTGCGCGGATGCGTCGTGGCTCCGGCGTCCTTGCTGGTGTTGATGAAGAGGAACTGCACCGGTTCCTCCACGGACTGGCCGGCGGGAACATGGACGAATCCGCCGTCCTGAAAGAAGGCGTTGTTCAGCGCGGCGAAGGCGTTGTCCTCGGTGCGGACGTAGCGGCCGAGATGCTTCTCGACGAGCGCGGAATCATTCGCGAGCGCGGCGGCGAGGCTGCTGACCTTGATGCCATGCGGCTGCGCCGGCGCGTTGGAAAGGTCGGCGGCGAAATGGCCGTTCACGAAGACGAGGCGCGTGCCGGGAAGTTTCGCGAAGGAGAACTGGGCCAGCGAATCTTTCGTGAGTCCATCGCGTGCGGCGTCGAGCACCGGCTTGAACGGGAGCTTCGCGATGGGCGCGACGTTGGTGAAGCGCCAGTCTTCGTGCTTGAGCGTGGGGAAGCCGAGTTCGGCGAAGCGCGCGATGCCGGCCTTGCGCAGCGGGAAGAGCCACGAGGGCTGCGCGGTCGCGGCAGCCTGCTCAAAGCGCTCGAAGGCTTTCAGAGGCGCGTCGCTTTGTTTCGCCACGGGAGTTGGTTGGGTTGCGGTCATGGGGAAATTCTTGTTCGAGAGTATTGGAGGTCGGCGCGAACGCGGCGAGAGCCGCAGGTTCTCAGCCCCAACGGGGCGTAATATGACAGCCCAGGGCAACGCCCTGGGTTAAGGCCAGGAAAAAGGGATAAGCCCTGAAAGGGCGCAACAACGTGTCTTGTTTGGCGCGACGCCCTGTAGTTTGTTTCGCCCTTACAGGGCTTGAGACCAACAACACGTCCGACACCCAGGGCGTTGCCCTGGGTGTCTGTCATATTGCGCCCCTTCAGGGCTGCTGATTGGCAAGTCGTCTTGGTCACGAGAGAGCTTTATCGTTGGTTTGTTTGCTGTCGCGTCACGCCTTCGCCGCGTCGGGCTTGATGAGCCAGTCGTAGCCCTTTTCCTCAAGCTCCAGCGCGAGCTCCTTGCCGCCCGTCTTGACGATGCGTCCGTCCCAGAGCACATGCACGAAATCGGGCACGATGTGGTCGAGCAGACGCTGGTAATGCGTGATGACGAGCGTGGCGTTGCTCGCGCTCTTGAGCGTGTTCACACCGTGCGAGACAATCTTGAGCGCGTCGATGTCGAGACCAGAGTCGGTCTCCTCGAGGATGGCGAGCCGCGGCTCGAGCACGGCCATCTGGAAGATTTCGTTGCGCTTCTTTTCGCCGCCGGAGAAGCCGACGTTCACGGCGCGCTTCAGCAGGTCTTCCTTGAGTTCGA
>JAYTDO010000354.1:0-15553 GCA_043735935.1 Chthoniobacteraceae bacterium | reverse complement strand
GGAAGCCGCCGAGATCGCCAACCACGCCAGCGGCGTCGTCGTGGGCAAACTCGGCACCGCCACCGTCACCCCCGCCGAGCTTCTTGCCAGCTTCGAAGTCTAAGGAGCCCGCGCGCATTCCCGGTTGGCAGCACACGGGGAGCTCGCTACAACCGCGCGGATGAAACGCATTCTCCCCTTCCTCTTTGCTCCCCTCGTGTCCCTCATCGCCGCGGACGCCGAGCCGCTTCCTGAGTTCAAAGTATCCATCGAACGCCTCGACCCTGCGCTTGATAGGATCATCCCTCCCGGTGCCGTCATCGAGAAATGCGCGTCGGGCTTTAACTGGTCTGAAGGACCCACCTGGTTTGGAAAAGCGATCGTCTTCTCCGATGTCCCCGAAAACATCATCTACAAATGGGCGCCCGGTGACACCGCCGCGACCATCCTCATGAAACCCAGCGGCATGATGACGCCCCGCGAGGGCTTTCGCGAGCAGGGGTCAAACGGACTCACCGTCGACGCGGAGGGGCGGCTCGTCATTTGCCAGCACGGTGAACGGCGCATCGCGCGCGTCGAGAAGGATGGCAAACAAACCGTGCTCGCAGACAAGTTTGAGGGCAAGCGCTTCAACTCGCCGAACGACCTCGCCTACCGCAAAAACGGCGACCTTTATTTCACCGACCCACCGTACGGTCTCGACAAACTCAACGAGTCCCCGCTCAAGGAACTTTCGTTCAACGGCGTATTCCGAATCGCCAAAGACGGCACCGTCACCGCCGTCATCAAAGACCTCACGTTCCCGAACGGCATCGCCTTTTCGCCCGACGAAAAAATCCTCTACGTCGCGGTGAGCGATCAAAAACACACGAACATCATGGCCTACGACGTCCAGCCCGACGGCAGCGTCGCCAACGGACGCGAATTTTTCGACGCCGAGGCCGCGAAGAAGTCCGGCCTGAAAGGCGGTTGCGACGGGATGAAAGTGGATGCAACGGGCAATCTCTTCACCACTGGGCCAGGCGGCGTCCTCATCATTTCCCCGGCAGGAAAACATCTCGGCACCTTGCTCACCGGGCAACAAACCGGCAACTGTGCATGGGGCGACGACGGCGCTTCTCTTTACATTTGTGCCGACATGTTTCTCTGCCGCGTGAAGACCGCCACCAAAGGCGCGGGCTGGTAAATGCGCGAAGCCGCGCCGCCTTATCGTGTCCGGATCGGCATCGATCCCCGGCTGCGGCTGATGCACGGCTCCTTCGTCTTCGCAGGGCTTTTCGAGCTGGCGGCGCGGGGAAAGATCGCGCTCGAATTCAAGTGGCAGCGCTTCGACGCGCCGTTCGCCATCCCCTCCGAGATCGAACGCGAATCGGACGGTGCCCGCCGGCGCGTCTGCTTTGATATCCATGATCGCAGCTATTTCCTCTGCGAAGCGGCGCTCGCGGAATCGGACGTCTACTTCAAGCGCAGCCTTTTTGCTCCGGATCTCGCACACCTCGATACAGCCAGGCGCAGTCGCATCCTCCCTTTCGGCCCGATCTTCGTCACGTCCGTGCCTCATCACCGGATGGGACTCATCGCCGGCTGGATTCGCCGGGGGGAAAGAGGAAGCTGGCGCGGGCTCCTGGATTATTTTCGGCTCCCACCGCCCACGAACTTTCATCGCGAAGCGAACTTTACTCCCTCGCCGCACATCCTCCTCCAGACCCGACTTTGGACCGACGCCGAAGTGACAGGCAAACCCAGCGCCGAGGAAATCAACGCCGGACGCATCGAGATCGTTCGCGCCCTGCGCGATCACTTCGGGCCGCGTTTCATCGGCGGTCTCGTTCCCACTCCCCTCGCCTGCGCTACGCAGCCGTCGCTCCTCTGCGCGGGCCCGACTCATCGCCGCGCCTACCTCGCCGCCATGCACCGCTGCCTCATCGGCGTCTACACGCCTGGCCTCCACCATTCCATCGCGTGGAAGCTCGGCGAATATCTCGCCTCCGCGCTATGCGTCGTCGCCCCGCCATTTCGCAACACGTTCGCTGAGCCGTTCATCGAAGGTCGGCACTACGTCGCCTTCGACACGCCGGACCGTTGCATCGCCCAATGTGAGCGACTGCTCACGGACCCGGCGCTCGCCGCCGCGATGCGCGCCGCCAACGCCGCATACCATCGCGAGCACGGCGCACCAGCTTCCCAGATCCTGGGATGTCTTGACCGCGCCTTCGCCACCAGTCCATCGAACGCTTTACCCGCATGAATACATCCCCCATCCGTCCCCGCCTTTCGTTCCTGCAAATCTGGAACATGTCCTTCGGCTTCCTCGGCATCCAGTTCGGTTTCGGGCTCCAACTCGCGAACATGTCCGCGATTTACGCCAAGCTCGGCGCCGAACCCGACAAGATCCCCATCCTCTGGCTGGCCGGCCCAATGACCGGCCTGCTCATCCAGCCCATCATCGGCTCCATGAGCGACCGCACCTGGAACCGCCTCGGTCGCCGCCGCCCGTATTTTCTCGTCGGAGCCATCCTCTCCAGCATCGCCCTCTTTTTCATGCCGGATGCACCGGCACTTTGGGTCGCCGCCACCATGCTTTGGGTGCTCGACGCCTCCATCAATATTTCCATGGAGCCGTTCCGCGCCTTCGTCGCTGACAAGCTCCCGGCGGAGCAACGCACCACCGGCTTCGTCATGCAGAGTTTTTTCATCGGCATCGGTGCCGCGGTCGCCAATGCGCTTCCCACCATCCTTGGAAAAATGGGCGTCGCCGGGAATGCCACGAATGGCGTTCCCCTCGCCGTGCAATATGCCTTCAAGCTTGGCGCCGGCGCCTTCCTGCTCGCCGTCTTATGGACCGTATTCACATCCAAAGAATATCCGCCCGACGACCTCGCCGACTTTGAACGCCGCAAACGTGAGCACCGCGGATTTAAAATCCAGCCCGTGTTTCTCGCGCTCGGCGCGCTCGCCGGCGCCCTGCTTGGGGCATCGCGAAGCGCCCTCGTGGAACAGCACTTTTCCCTCATCGCCGTCATCGCCGGCGCCGGTATCGGCGCAGCCATCGGCGCGGTGCTCAGCGGCCCCGAGGTCTCCACCGCGCTACGGGAAATGCCACGAACCATGCGCCAGCTCGCCGTGGTTCAGTTCTTCACCTGGCTCGGCCTCTTTTGCATGTGGATGTTCTTCAGTCTCGCCACGGCGCAGCAGATCTTCCACACGACCGACCCTCTGTCCGCGGACTTTGACAAGGGCACCGCCTTCGGTGGCCAGACCTTCGCGTGGTATTCGATCGTCTGCTTTCTGGCGGCCTTCACCCTGCCCATCGCCGTCCGGATCACCAGCCGCAAGACCGTCCATTCCCTCGCCCTCATCGCAGGCGGAGTCTCTCTACTCGCGACCGGCTTTATCCACGATCAAACGCTGTGGCAGTGCACCATGATCGGCGTCGGCATCGCGTGGACATCCATCCTCTCGATGCCCTACGCCATCCTCTGCGGCGCGCTTCCCGTTGCCCGCATGGGAGTTTACATGGGGATTTTCAATTTCTTCATCGTCATCCCCGAAATCCTCGCGTCCCTGGCTCTGCAGCCCATCGTCAAACAGATCTTCAACAACGATCCCGTGAAGGTCGTCATGCTCGGCGGTGGGTCGCTCATCCTCGCCGCCATCGCCACCCAGTTCGTGCGCGACGAAAGCGCCGACGCTTGACGGCGCCACGGCCCGCGAGCAAAACATCCGCTCCCAATTCGCAACCCTCAAACATCATCACCATGCGCTTCGGCCTTAATACATTCCTCTACACCTCCCCCTTCACCACGGACAGCATCAAACTGTTTCCGAAATTCAAGAAATGGGGCTTCGAGACCATCGAGATCCCGGTAGAAGATCCAAGCCATATCGACCCAGCGAAAGTCAAAGCCGCGGCGGACAAGAACGGTCTCAAGATCGGCAGCGTCTGCGCGTGCATGGGCCCGGGACGCGACCTCCGCGGGAGCACCAAAGACCAGAAGACTGCGAGCGACTATGTTCGCGCCCTCATCGATCAGGCCGTCATCCTGGGCTGCCCCTCCATCATCGGGCCGATTTATTCGGTCGTCGGTCTCATCGGGCCGCACGATGACGCGGAGAAAAAGCAACAGTTCGATCTGGTGGTCAAAAACCTCAAGCCGCTCGCGAAGTACGCGGAACAAAAGGGCGTCCAGCTTTGCATCGAGCCGCTCAACCGTTTCGAAACGGATTTCTGCAACACCTGCGATCAGGGCCTGAAGCTCGTCAAAGCCGTCGGCAGCCCGGCGGTGAAGCTCCACCTCGACACGTTCCACATGAACATCGAGGAAAAAAACCAGGCTGCGTCGATCATCAAGGCCGGTAAACACCTCGCGCACTTCCACGCTTGCGGCAGCGACCGCGGCACGCCGGGCGGCGACTCGATCGACTGGAAGCCGATCGTGGCCGCGCTCAAACAGATCGGCTACACCGGAGACGTCGTCATCGAAAGTTTCACCACCGACGTCAAAGTCATCGCCCGCGCTGCCGCCATCTGGCGGAAAATGGAGCCGAAACGCGATGATATTGCCGTGAAAGGACTTGCGAACCTGAAAAAGTTCTTCAAGGTCAAATAATTCTCCCCCCCGGTAACTCGAAAGGGCGCGCAGGCCGTCACGGTCTGCGCGCCTTTTTCATTTCCCGTAGGACTGCGGGGACATCCCGATTGCCACGCCCCTGCCATCCCGATAGATCGGCTTCGTGCCGCAGCGCCTTCTCCGTTCCATCCCGGCCCTCGCCGCCGCCATCCTGCTCGCTCCGGATGCACGCGGAGGCGCGGTAAAATTCGACGGCACTCTCGGCCCCGGATCGGCTTTGGCCGGCCCGAACTTTCTCATCCTGGCCAGCGATGGAAAACAAGTGGGCGGCAACCTTTTCCACAGCTTCTCCAACTTCGATCTTTCCGCCGGAGAATCCGCGACGTTCACCGGCCCCGTGGACGTCGCAAACATAGTCGCGCGCATCTCGGGCGGCTCCCGATCCAGCATCGACGGCACCGTGCGCAGCGCGATCTCCGGCGCGAATCTTTTCCTGATGAATCCGGCGGGCTTTCTCTTCGGCCCGCACGCGGCGCTCGACTTGTCCGGCGCATTCGCCGTCACCACAGCCGACTATCTCGATCTTGCCGATGGCGAGCGATTCACCGCGCTCCCCTCGCCCGCCGACGACAGCCTCACTCGCGCTCCGGTCAGCGCGTTTGGATTCCTGACCGCCGCGCCCTCGCTGGTTCGCTTCGATGGAAGCCGTCTCGCGACTCTGCCGCGACAGGACTTCGCAGTGGTCGCTGGCAAAATCACGCTCGACGCCGCCACGCTCGCGGCGCCCTCGGGCCATCTCCACCTGATCAGCACGGCGGCGCCGGGGATCGTCCCGATCGAACCCGGACGGCTGCCTGACGCGCGCGGAGCGATCACGTTAAAGAACCACTCGGTCGCGAAAATCGATGGCACCACTGGTGGCAGCATCGTCATTCGCGGCGGAAAGCTTCACGTCACGGGCGGATCGGCGCTCACCAGCACCAATAACGGGACCATCCACGGAGGGAACATTCACGTCCGTCTCGCGAGTAAACTCACCCTCGACGACGGCGGCCAGATCAGCTCGATCATGAACCGCTCCGGTGCGGGTGGAAACATTCGCGTGAATGCGGACGATGTCGCGATTTCCGGCGGTTCCATCTTCGCTCGGACATTCTACATCGGCTTTGACGTGGAGGGCACGACCCCGGGCCGCGGCGACGGCGGAAACATTGTCCTCGAAAGCAATCGGCTTGCGATCTCCGGCGGAAGTTCCGTCGCGACGACCACTTTTGGCTTTCGCAACGGCGGCAGCGTGCGCATTGCGGCCGCCAGGCTCAGCATCGACGGATCGAGTAACGGCGATTTCACCGGCATTTCCGCTGGGGGCGACTCGACTCAGGTCGGCAATAGCGGCGATATTTTCATCCAGAGTCGCGACCTCTCGGTTTCCGGCGGCGGCATGATTTCCACCACCACCTCGGGCGACGGGACGGGGAACGGCGGTGACATGCACATCGACACCACGAATCTTGCGCTCTCCAGCGGCGGAGAGATTGCCGCGAATAGTTTCGGCATCGGCGACGGCGGAAATATTTCGCTCTCGGCTTCGCGTCTCCTCATCGACGGAACGGACGCCAAAGACTTCACGGGCATCTCGGCGGGCGTGGGCTCGCGCGGTGTTGGTCGCGGAGGGAATATCCTCGTGATGGCGCCGCGCCTGAGGATCGACGGTGGAAACAGCATCGCGTTTACCGGAATCTCAGCCGGGGTCGCCTACCTCGCGCGAGGTGACGGAGGGGACATCGTGGTGCAAAGCGAGAAGCTCGATCTTTTCCACGGCGCGACCATCGACGCGACTACGTCTGGGATCGGCGACGGTGGAAACATCACCGTTTCAGCGTCTCGTTTTCATATCGATGGCGCGGATCGCATTCCCGCGAGCGGCTTCACCGGCATCAGCGGGATTGCTGCGGCGACGTTCGGCCTCGGAAATGGCGGCGACATTCGCGTCACCGCCGACCGCTTCATCATCGACGGGAAAAATGGCGCCGGCTTCATCGGCATCTCCGCGAACGTGTTCGCCGGCGGCGTCGGGCGTGGCGGTGATATTTCCATCGAAAGCCGCCGCCTCGCGATCCTCGGCGGCAGCGAGATTTCGGTCGGCACGGCGGGAACCGGTGACGCAGGCAGTGTGCGGATCGCCGCCCAGCGGCTTCGTCTGGATGGTCAGGGCAGCCGGGGCTTCACGGGGATTTCCGCGCAGGTCTCCTCGACCGCCCGGGGAAATGGCGGCGCGGTGCTGATCGAGAGTGACGATCTTTCCATCGCAGGCGACGCGATGATTTCGGCGAGCACGTTCGGGCGCGGCGACGGCGGCAACATCCGGGTCTCGGCAGCACAACTCCACATCGATGGCGCCCTCGGCACAGGGTTCACCGGCATTTCGGCGCAGGTCCGACCTGGCGCCATAGGGAGCGGTGGCGATATTTTTTTGAATAGCGGCGAAGTCATCCTCGCCGCTGGGGGCTTTGTGTCCGCGACCTCGTCCGGGCGTGGTGACGGTGGCAGCATTCATGTCGATGCAGATCGGGTGTCCATCGACGCACGGGACAGCGCGGACTTCACGGGCATCTCGGCGCGCCTGGGTGCGAAGGGGATGGGGCGGGGCGGCGACATTTTTGTCCAGGCCGACGACGTCGAGTTGTCGATGGGCGGGCAAATCTCGGCGAGCAGTTTTGGGCTCGGCGATGGGGGCGGCATCCGCCTCCTGGCTCGCCGGCTGAACCTTTCCGCCGATCTCTCTGCCGGGCGCGGGACCGGCATCTTTGCGACTCTCGAATCCGGCGGAGTGGGTGTCGGGGGAAACATCCTCGTGCGAGGCGAAGAAGTCGCGATTTCGGGTGCCGACGCCACGATTTCGGCGGCCACGTTTGGGAGTGGCGATGGCGGCGCGATCATCGTCGATGCACCGAACTTCAGCATCACGGGGATGGATTCTTCGCACCCGTCCGGCGTGTTGGCGAGTTCTCGCTCGCCTTCCGGAAATGGCGGCTCCATCCGGATTCGCAGCGACGATCTCACGCTGCTTGGTCCGGGGGCAATCGTCCAGGCGGGCGCGTTTGATCTTGGAAAGAGTGGTTCGGCGCAAATCGAAAGCGGAAGTGTTTTACTCAATGCCGGCGCAAGCGTCTCGGTGCTCTCGGTGCGTTCCGCCGCAGGTTCGATCGACATCGCTGCTCGCGAGCGGATCGAACTGCACGGCGGCTCCAGCATCACCGCCTCCGCCGCGAGCGATGGCGGCAGCATCTTTCTCTCGGCGCGCGATCTTTTCTACCTCGACCACAGTGCGGTCGTCGCCACCGCGGGGTCGGTATTGAGCCTCGCCGGTGCGGGCAGTGGAGGAAATATCACCGTCGATCCGACCTTCGTCATTCTCGACCATGGGCTCATTAGTGCGAACGCCGCCATCGGCCGGGGAGGGAACATCCTTCTCATCGCGGACAATTTCTTTTCAAACACGAGCCGCCTGACGGCGACTGGCACCACGGCCGGCACGGTCGAGATCGCGTCGCCGGAGCTGGACATCAGTGCCGCCCTTACGACGCTCACCACCGGGCTTGTGGACGCTTCGAACCGCCTTCAGGAACGCTGCGTTATGCGGCTCGGAATCGACGCCAGCAGCCTGCTCGTCATCGGGCGCGGCGGCGTGAGCCTGATGCCCGACGACCCCGCTGCGGCCCTGAGCCGTTAATCGCCGTGGGGCGTCAGCGGAGGCTTTGAAAAGAGGTGATCTCCCGCGGAGGTAAGGGTTGTTCCCCATTTTAAATCCACAGTCTTCCTGCCTTGGCGGGCACCGGCTGCGCTATTATCGGAGCTCCTAAATCACGATACGCGAACTGCATTTACCGCCGGCAGGAGGCGATCTTCTCTCTTCAAAATGAATCACCGCTCCCTCGAACATCCCCGAACCATTGGTTGGTTTGGGACGACAGCCGTCGCGATGGGCGGCATCAATCAAAGCCTGTTCCTGCTGAGTGCGCTTTTCATCGGGCAAGGAGCGATCCCGGGACAGGGCAGTGCGGCGGTCGTGCTGCTCGGAGTCGGGCTGCTGCTGAGTTGGGCAGCGACGCCCGGTTGGACGGAATTGATCCTCATGTATCCGAACCGGGTGGGAGGAATCGCGGGGACGTGCGCGGAGGCGTTCCGACCCTACAGCCCGATCCTCGCGAATCTGACCGGGGTCTGTTACTGGTGGGGTTGGGTGCCCACGTGCGGACTCACGGCGCTCCTGGCGTCGTCGGCCATTCATCAATGGTATCTTCCGTGGTTCCCCGTGCCGCTGATGGCCGCATGCATCGTGATCATTTTTACGATCATTAATCTTTGCGGCGTCAAATGGGTGATGCGCGCGGCGATGCCGATCGCGACGGCGTCTGCGGCGCTCGCGTTCACCTCCGCAGTCGTGCCGATCTGGAGTGGAGAAGTCGACTGGGAGCGCGCGTTCACCTTCCATCTCACCGTCCCGTTTCCGGGTTGGTTCGGGGAGGTGACGAGCGTCATGGCGGGGCTCTATCTCATCGGTTTTGCGGCGCCGGCGTTTGAACAGGCGAGTTGCCACGTCGGCGAAACGATCAACCCGGAGAAAAATGTGCCGCGGGCGATGTTCGTCAGCGCCGCGCTCGCTTCGCTGTATTTTATCATCCTTCCGATCGTGTGGCTGGGAGCATTGGGACCGGAGGCACTGGGGCAGGAACTTGCCGTGGTGCTGGGACCGACTTTCGCTCCGCTGCTGGGCGGAGCGGCGAAGGCGACGGCGATCTGGTTCATGGTTTTCAACATGCTCCACGGCACCATCGCGGCGCTTGCGGGAGCATCGCGGACGCTGGCGCAATTGTCCGAAGACGGCCTGCTGCCGGAGTTCCTCGCAAAACGCTCGCGGACCGACGCGCCGTGGACCGCGACCATCCTGACCGCCATCATGGCCATCGCATTTCTATTCATCGGCGATCCTGTGTGGCTGATCGCCGCGGCGAACCTGACCTACCTCATCGGAATCGCGATGCCGAATGTAGCCGTGTGGCTCCTTCGAAAGAACGAGCCCAACATGCACCGCCCCTATCGCGCACCGCGTGGCACGATCGTCCTCGGCCTCTGCGCAGCCGGAGCTTGGGCACTGACAGCGATCCTCGGATTTCAGCAGTTCGGGCTACCGACGGTGCTGATCGGCATCGCCTTCGCGTATTCGGGCTCCGTGCTTTTTGCGTGGCGGAAATACTCGGATCGCCGGAAGGCCGGCCTGCCCGGTGTTGCGCGCACGCTTCACCTGAAGCTGACCGGTGCGATGCTCCTCGTGCTAGTGCTGGACGGCATCGGATACCGCATCGCGGTGAGCCACGTACCGACGCAAGACACAGCGCTGATCGCCGTTCTTGAAGACACTTTTGTCGTCGTCGCCCTGCTGACGATCAGCGTGGGGCTGATCCTTCCGGGGATGATCGCGCATTCCGCGGTCGAGGTATCCAAGGCCGCAGAGAAGCTCGTCAAAGGGACCCTCGCCGACTTCACCGACGCCATGAGGGCACTCGCCGCCGGCGACCTGGCGGCCGCGACGGCCCATTTCGATTTGGAGCCCATTGTGGTGCATTCCCGGGACGAGGTGGGAGACATGGCGATGAGCTTCAATCGACTCCAGGAGGAGATCGGCCGCGCTGCGACCGGGCTGGAAGGGGCGCGCATCGGTCTTTCGACGGCCCGTCGTGAGCTCACGGCAACGAACGCGGAGCTGCACGAAGCCAAAGTAGCCGCGGAGTCGGCGAGCCTGGCGAAGAGCCAATTCGTGGCGAATATGAGCCACGAGATCCGGACTCCGATGAACGGGATCATCGGCATGACGGAACTGGCCCTGGAAACGCCGCTCAATTCCGAGCAACGGGGATACCTCGGGATGGTCAAAAGCTCGGCGGACGCGCTGCTCGTGCTGGTCAACGACATCCTGGATTTCTCCAAATTCGAAGCCGGAAAGCTGGAACTCGAATGTGTGAACTTCAGCCTTCGGGATTGCATCGCCACGATGCTCAAGCCGCTCGGAATGCGTGCGGATCAAAAGGGGCTCGAGATTTGCGCGGACATCCCGGCAAGCGTGCCGGACGCGCTCGTCGGAGATCCGTTACGGCTTCGGCAGATCATCGTCAATCTCATCGACAATGCCATCAAGTTTACAAAACGCGGCGACATCGTCTTGCGGGTGGCGGTCGAGTCCGTGACAGAGGGCGAACAAGCGTTGCGGTTTTCGGTGATCGACACCGGGATCGGAATCCCGTCGGAAAAACAGGCGATGATTTTCGGAGCGTTCGACCAGGCGGACGGATCGACGACACGCAATTACGGCGGAACGGGCCTGGGGCTCGCTATCGCCTCGCAATTAGTCCGGCGAATGAGCGGAAGGATTTGGGTCGAGAGTTTCGTGGGAGCCGGAACGACATTCCACTTTACCGCTCGGCTCACTGTGCGCACGGCGCTTCACGATCACCCATCCCTTGCGGAGGTGCAGCAGGTGGAAGGTTTCACCGTGCTCGTGGTGGATGATAACGCGAATCACCGCCGATTCCTCCATGAACGCCTGACGACCTGGCGCATGTTCCCGACGGTGGTTGAATCGGGCGCCGCGGCGATTGCCGAAACGCTCCGCGCTGCACGCGCTGGCAATCCATTTTCTCTCGTTCTCCTCGACGCCGTCATGCCGGGCATGGACGGCTTTCTCGCAGCCGAGAAAATCCGTGAACACCCGGAGCTTGATGTTCCCCTCGTCATGATGCTGCCCGCCGCGATGCCTAAAGGTTTGAGCGAGCGTTTTGAGAAGCTAAACATCAGCGCCCACATCACCAAGCCGTTGAGCCAGTCCGAACTTTTTCGGGCCATCTTTGTCGCCATCGGCGAAGTCGCCCCAACCGAGGCGGAGGCGGCCGTTACCGACATTCCGCACAGAACGAACGGCCTGCGCGCTTTGCTGGCCGAGGACAATGTGGTCAACCGCGCTCTGGCAACGAGCATTCTCGAAAAAGGCGGCCATGAAGTCATCCACGCCGCGAACGGGCGGGAGGCCGTGGAGGCTGCGGCCGCGAGCACGTTCGACGTGATTTTCATGGATGTGCAAATGCCGGAGATCGACGGCATCGAAGCCACTCAACGCATTCGGGAGAGGGAGCAAACCAAGGACTCCCGCACCCCCATCGTGGCAATGACCGCGCATACGATGGTGGGCGATCGGGAACGCTGCCTCGCCGCCGGAATGGACGATTACATCTCGAAGCCGCTGCAAAAATCCGTGATCCTCGCCGTGCTCGCTCGCATCGCGGAACAACGCACATCGCGATCCCTGCATGGCGCTGGGGCGCCGGCACAGGGAAGCGACGAGGTGGCTCGGAACTCCGAATCGTCCAAAATCGCGATCGCCGAGGACACGAGGATATTCAGCCGCGAACAACTCATGGATCAATTCGACGATGATGAATCGCTCATGCATCGAATGATCGCACTCTTTCTGGAAAACACCGCCCGTCTCATGCATCGGATGAGGAATGCGATGGCGTCTCGGAATTCCTCCGAACTTTCCGAACTGGTCCATTCGCTGATCAGTTCGCTCGGAGCGTTCGGCGCGGAGCATGCTCGCCGTTTCGCGGAGCAATTGGAGTTGCAGGTTCACTATGCGGACTACGAAAGTGCAACCCGGACCTTTTGCGCTCTCGAGCGCGAAACCCTAAAGATCAATAACACCCTCGATGCTCTCAGCCCCTCTCGATCCTAATCCCCTTTTGAACTTCGACGCGGGAACGAAAACACGGGTGCTCGTCGCCGACGACGACATCATTTCGCGTGAGCTTCTCTCCACGCGATTGACGAAATGGGGATACGACGTCATCACCGCTCATAACGGCAACGAGGCGATGGAAACGCTGGAGGGGCGCGATGCGCCGACGTTGGTCATCCTCGACTGGATGATGCCCGGGATGGACGGCCTCTCGATTTGCCGCCGCATCCGCCAGGCGGGGAGCAATCAATACGTGATCATGGTCACGGCGCGTGGCACCAAAGAGAACATCGTGGAGGGGCTCGCCGCCGGTGCGGACGACTACCTGGTGAAGCCCTTCGACAAAGACGACCTTCGCATGCGCGTTTTGGTCGGACAGCGAGTGATCGCTCTCCAGGAGACGCTCGCCGATCGCCTGCTGAAGCTCGACGCAGCCAATGAGGAAATTGGGAATCTCCGGCGACGCGACGAAAACTAGGCAGCGACCCGCTCTCTGTGAGCGGAGATTTTATTCGGAATAGCGGCGTGAGCCGGCTTCCGGCGCGAAGGGGCGGCGCTCGAAGTGGCGTCCGCCATCCGCCCAGGGACGAGCCCGGTTGAATCCAAAGATCACCTCTTTGTCACGCGGACGCCGCGGAACCGCCACATCCGGGTGATGGATTTCGGGGGTCGTGTTGCCCGCTGGGCGTTGACCCCGGGGGCACGCCATACGTATGTCCAATCTCAGTATTCTCGTCGCCGATGATGAACCCGATGTCCGGGATCTCATCGGAGTGAATTTAAAAAACGCCGGATTTTCCGTCATCAAAGCGGAAGACGGCGCAAGCACCCTCAAGCAGGTCCGACTCCATGCGCCATCGGTGATAGTCCTGGACGTGATGATGCCCGGCATGTCCGGGATGGATGTATGTAGAGTGCTCAAAGGGGACCCGGCGACCGCGAATATCGCCATCGTGCTGCTGACTGCGAAGGCGGAGGAGGTGGATCGGATTCTCGGACTGGAACTCGGGGCGGATGATTATGTCACCAAGCCGTTCAGTCCGCGCGAACTGGTGCTTCGCATCCAATCGATTCTCCGACGCAAGGCTGCGGCTGCGTCAGGAGGTGTCCGCAAAGTCGGCGAAATCACCCTCGATCGAGATCAACACATGGTCTCGGTAAGAGACCGGAGCGTCGATCTGACGGTCACTGAGTTTAAGCTGCTCGCGCTGCTTTTCGATAAACGCGGGCATGTCTATTCGCGCGATGAACTGCTTGCTCTTCTGTGGGGTGAGACCAGCGAAGTCGAAACGCGCACGGTGGATACGCACGTCCGGCGCCTTCGGGAAAAGCTAGGTCACGCAGCGGATCAAATCCGCACGGTGCGTGGCTTCGGGTATCGGATCGTGGAGTGAGAGACTTGCGATGCTTGTGTCCATGCGGCTTCGCGGGCCTTGCGCTTCCGGATCGACGCATTCATCCGCCGAGAAAAAGGTCACGAAAATGTAACTGCGGTGCCGCGTGACCGCCACGCGGCTCCTCTAACTCTCCACGCAGATGAACGGATTTGGACGCATCCCCCGTTTGGTTCAACCCCGTTCATCTTCAACAAAAACAAACCCAAACAAAACACTACATGATGACATTCAAGAAAACGGGATCGGTTGTGCTGCTAGCTCTGGCGGGCGCGCTGTTTACCCAGCAATCCGCCCTGGCGCAAACGGCTCTCACTTACACCAACGCGGACTTGTTCCTCGCGTTTCGCACGACGGGATCGAGCACTCCAGCGGGGAGCGATTATTTGGTCAATATCGGCCAGGCATCGCAATTCCTGACCACTGCGGGACCTTTCACGCTGAGCATCGGCAATATCGGCGCCGACCTCGTCTCGCTGTTCGGCCCCACATGGTACAGCCGCTCCGATCTGTTCTGGAGCGTCTCGGGAGGAGTTGGAAACTTCGCCGCGGTCGGCGCCGATCCAGCCAAGACCCTGTACGCCTCCATCGCCGAATTGACGCCCGGCACCTACACGGACACGCCGTGGAATCGGGGCAGCAGTTCGTCTCAAAACGGGACCGGCAACAAGATGACCGGCTTGTCCGGCGCCTACGTGCTCACGGCTGGGAATCAAAATTTTTCCACGACGAATAGTCCTGTCGGATTCATCCAAAGCACGAGCGCTACCAACAGCTATGCGTCTTATCAGAAAGGCGGCACCATCGCGAATTCGGGGCCTGCGCCCGGGATCAGCTTCGCGGTTTGGAACCCCACCATCGAGGGCGACTTCACCAATGGCAGCGCGGGAACCGCGCTCGACCTGATCCGGCTCACCGTGGGTTCCGGCGCCGGCGACATCCAGGGGCGCTTCTCGATCAACGACGGCGGCAACGTCGCCTTCACGGGCGCCGCCGTCCCGGAGCCCGCCAGCTTTGGCCTCGTTGCATTTGGGGCCGCCGCGCTCCTCAGCCGCCGCCAACGCCGCCAAGTCATCGCCTGAAACACTTTGCCGGTTCGTTACACGAACTGGCGATACAGCAACCCCACAAAACCAAAACCAACCGACAGATCACAAAACACGCTATGAAACTCCACAAAGTTATATTCGCGGGCTTTATCGCCTGCGCGTTCGCCGCCACGGCGTCCGCACAAACCGTCATCCGCATCACCGGCTCCACCGCTTATCGCGGGGCGACGCATACGGCCATCACTAAAATCCTAAATGCCGGATTTACGTACGGCTACACCGGCGGGACGCTCAGCGGCGCGAGCCAGGCTATCTTCACCGGCACGGCGAATGTCGCCGGCAACCCGGCCGTCATCATTAAGACGGGCTGGAGCGGCTCGGTCGGAGGGGTCCAGACAGTGTCGAAGAATCTGAACGTGAATTTCCTTCCGAACTCCACGACGCAGAGCACGGGCGGCACCAGTGGCGCCACGGCCGGCACCGAGGCTGGCATTCCAGACGTCGCGATGTCGGACACGTTTCAATCGTCGACGGACTTCATCACTCCGGTGCTGCGTGACACAGTGGTCGGCGTGGTGCCCTTCAAGTGGGTGGCCAACGCAGGGGCTCCGGCTGGCTTGAACAACGTGACGCCTCAGTTGGCGCAGGCGTTGTGGAGCAGCGGACAGATCCCGTTGTCGCTTTTTAGCGGCCTGACTGCCGACGCAACGATCACGGTTAATGCCATCGGCCGCGATCCCGACTCCGGCACGCGTCTGACCGCATTTGCGG
>JAYTDO010000353.1:0-15566 GCA_043735935.1 Chthoniobacteraceae bacterium | reverse complement strand
CCTGAGCCGAGAGGTCTTTTCCCTGAGCGGAGAGGTCTTTTCCCTGAGCCGAGAGGTCTTGTCTCTTAGCCGAGAGGTCTTGTCTCTGAGCCGAGAGGTCTTTTCCCCGAGCTGAGAGGTCTTGTCTCCGAGCCGAGAGGTCTTTTCCCTGAGCCGAGAGAGATTTTTCTCTGTGTCGATGGGCCTTGGGAGTGAACCGGGGGCCGCGAGTGCTGGCGGGAGCGCGTCCGTTTTCACGCGATACCCTCCGGCACGCCCGCCAGCAGCGCGGTGTCTCCATTTGAAGCCAATGCCGCGCACGGCCCCCACAGCCCGCGCAGCAATTCATCCGCGGAAACCTCCAGCACCGTGCCCAGCTTCTCGATCATCTTGAGCGTGGGGTTCCCCTCCCCCTTTTCGATCCGCTGATAATACCGCCGGTCCATCCCCGTGCGCTCGATCACCTTATCCTGCGTCAATCCGCGCAGCATCCGCAGTCGCTGAACATTCCTGCCGAAGAGGGTGCTGATGTCGGGGCTCACGCGTCACAGAATGCCGCACCGCCTTTGCCAATGGGACGGTCTATAAGCCGCTTTTTTCGCTTGTTCTCAATCTGCGATCCCGCCGCTCGCGCCCACCGCGCGAAATCCGCTTCACGCCGCCGCCGCCTTCGACGATGCTCCGCTCCCGTGAAGCCGCGCGTTTATCCTGAGACCACGATCCCGAGCTGCGTTGCCGCGTGCCCGGGCACAGGCGCCGTCATCGGAAAGGCTGAGGCAGGGGCAATGAAGCGCTGTTTTGCTCTCCCACACGGAGCGCGAAGCGCGAGCATGGGGAGGCGCGCGAGATACAGCAACGCCACCGCGCAGCGGGCCTACCGCAAACTCTGTCCTGGACGAACGTCCCCTTTCAGTGCAAATTAGTCCGCGACAATGACGCCTCCTCTCAAATACATCGACTTGTTCGCCGGCTGCGGCGGCCTCAGCACCGGGCTGCATCTGGCTGGCTGGAAGGGTCTGTTTGCCGTTGAAAAGAACGCGTCAGCCTTCTCCACACTCAAGGCCAACTTGGTTGAGAAGCGAAAGCACTTCGACTGGCCCGCGTGGCTCGCCACCACGAATTGGGACATCAAGGAACTGCTCGCGCAAAAGGGCACCGCGCTCGCCAAGCTGAAAGGAACCGTTGATTTGGTCGTTGGCGGTCCCCCATGCCAGGGATTTTCCACAGCAGGCAGACGCCGAGAGGGCGATGAAAGAAACAATCTCGTCCACTCCTACCTGAGCTTGGTCGAACTTGTGCAGCCACGCGCTATTCTTTTTGAAAACGTCCGGGGCTTCACCATGAAGTTCAAAGCGAACGCACAAGCGGGCGTCGCCTACTCGCAACTGGTGATTCAACAACTCGGCGAGCTTGGCTATGAGGATGCCCGTGGCGAACTCATCGACATGTCCGACTACGGAGTTCCGCAGCGTCGGCAGAGATTCATCGTCATCGCCACTCGTGAAGGCTTGGCCGATGCCGCCTTCGATGCGCTGGAAAGCCGTTGCGCCGTCCATTTGTCCGACCGGGGAATCCCCCGAAAGAACGGCGTGAAGTCCGCCTTGTCCGACTTGCAACGGTGCCACGGCACCACGCCCTGCCCAGACTCGAACGGATTTCAATCGGGCATCACGTCACGTCCCAACACGGGCCTTCAGAGACATCTCCGGACCGATTTCACAGCGCACACGCCCGACAGTCACCGATTCGTTAATCACACCGACGATGTCGAAGCAGTCTTTTCGCGACTCCTCGCCGACGCGCCCCGCAACCGTTGCATTTTAGGTGCGGAGCGCGAACCGTTCGGACTCAAGAAGCGCAGTGTCACCGTGCTCGATGGCGGCGAGGCTGCGCCAACGGTCACGACCATCCCCGACGATTTTGTTCACTACTCCGAGCCCCGCGTAATGACTGTGCGCGAATGCGCCCGGCTCCAGACATTTCCCGACTGGTTCGAATTCAAGGGGCCATATACCACAGGCGGCAAACAGCGCGTATTGCAGACGCCCCGCTACACGCAGGTCGGAAATGCTGTTCCCCCGCTCTTCGCAGAGATGGCTGGACTGGCTCTCAAGGAGGTTTTGAGCGATGTCTAACGTCCAATTCAAAATCAGCTCCGCGCTGAAAACCATCATCGGCAAAGAACTCATCACGGATGATTTCATCGCGATGTTTGAGCTCGTCAAAAACTCCTTCGATGCAAACGCCAAGCGAGTCGACATTACCCTTGAATCTCTCGGCACGACGGGGGCGAAAATTGTTATTCAAGACAACGGTGACGGAATGGACAAAGACGACATTGTGGGGAAATGGTTGTTTGTCGCGTACTCAGCAAAGAAGAAGCAGCAGGACTATCGAGACAAAATTGCAGGAGGACGGATCTTCGCCGGAGCCAAGGGAATTGGGCGTTTTTCTTGTGACCGCCTGGGCGAGGGCCTGAAAATGTATTCCAAGAAGAAGGGGCAGAAAGGCTCGTGGCACGTCCTGAATGTTGACTGGAGCAAGTTTGAAGTAGATGCGGAAAAAGAGTTTCAGAACATCTCCGCTCAATACACAACTGAGGACGTTATCCCTTACGACATCCGGCACGGCACGGTCTTGGAGATAACAATGTTGCGGAGCCACGATTGGGGGCGCGAGAAACTGCTTCGGCTTCGCCGCTCGCTGGAGCGGCTGGTCAATCCGAATCAAGAAAACGACGCCGATAACTTTCAGATTCAGCTCCATTGCCCTGACGAACAAGACGAGGATGCACGGATCCGGGAAGAGACAGAGGCACGAAATGAAGAAGTCCATGCGTGGCAGCTCGTAAATGGATCGGTCAAAAACTTCGTGTTCGAAGCCCTCGAATTGCGAACAGCGCAAATCCTCGTAGAAGTAATCGCGGGCGGAGCGGAGATCCGAACGTGCCTTACTGATAGGGGACGGCGGGTGTATGAACTGGTCGAAACCAGCCCATTCTCAAGAGAACTAAATGGAGTCAGGATCACGCTGTTCGCACTAAATATGGGGGCGAAGAACGCCTTCACCCGGCGAATGGGAATGCGCGTTTTCAACTACGGCTCCGTCTTCCTCTACAAGAACGGTTTCAGAATCCATCCCTTTGGTGACCCAGGAGACGACCATCTCGGAATCGACCATAGGCATCAACAAGGATTCATGAGAACGCTCGGAACCCGCGACCTTTCCGGAAGAATTGAAATAAATGGCCGAAGTCCGGCATTTCAAGAAACCTCGAGCCGGGATGGTGGATTGATCCAAAACAAAGCGTTTGGTGATCTCAAGGACTTGATGATTGAATTTGCGCTGGAGCGACTTGAGGCGTTTGTCATCGATCTT
This sequence comes from Chthoniobacteraceae bacterium, assembly GCA_043735935.1. GTDB lineage: Bacteria > Verrucomicrobiota > Verrucomicrobiia > Chthoniobacterales > Chthoniobacteraceae > JANLQB01. Next base: position 12,209 of record JAYTDO010000353.1, on the reverse strand, counting down.
GCCAAGTTTGGCACAGAACGCGGCGAGTTGCCTGACCCTGAGACGATGACGAAAGGTGCCGTAAAGCAGGCAATTTTTGAAATAATCACGAAGCTTACGCGCTCCAAAGACGTGCTCAGGGTCGACTATGACGCCGACTTCCTGAACATCCTAGAGAACAGGTCGGCGGAAAGCGTTTCTGCGCTTCTTGGCAACCTGAAGCGAATCGCTGCACAGCAGAATTCCCCAACTCTCGCGACGGAGGTGTCCAGAGCCGAGAGGCAACTGAAGAGACTTTCAAAGGCCAAGGATGAGGCTGAAGTCGGCGAGGCGCGTGAACGAGAGCGCGCGAAGAAGGCGGAAGCCGAGGCGAGAGAATCACAGGCAAAAGCACTCGAAGCAGAGGAAAAAGCACGGCGAGCCGCATTGGATGCGCAGGAGGCAAAATACAGAGAAGCGCAACTCGACACCCAAAACGTCTTTCTGAAGTCGGTGCTTTCCAAGGACTTCGACCACGTCGTTTCGCTTCACCACAGCATCGGACAGGATGCGCTGACGATTGAGCAATACGTCTTCAACTTGCTGGATCTTCTCAAAGAAAACTCAACGCCTCGGCCAGAGCAGATGAAAGTGTCTCTGGAACGAATCAGTTATCTCGCGAAAAGGATCGCCGCGATAACGCGATTTGCAACCCAATCAAATCATGTTGCCGCACAGGAAGAGACTCCAGGCGATCTGGTAGAGTTCATCCGTGAATACCTCTTGAACATTTACCACGGATTCGTTCTTGGGCCGCAAAAGAGAACCATCCCGATCCGATTCCATCAAGCCGCCAAGGCCACGTTTCCCACCACGTTCGCACCTATCAGCGTCAGTATCATCTTCGACAACCTGATCAGCAATGCCCGGAAGACACAGCACAAAGTGTCTGGAATCGAAGTGACGGTCGTTGAATCCACCGATGAACATTTGGTGGTCAGCTTCAGTGACGATGGGGTGGGCATTCCTAAACGGAACATGCCGCAACTATTTGAAGTTGGATTTTCCACGACTGACGGTTCGGGGCTTGGGTTGCACCACATTAAGGAAATAATGACTGAGATGGGCGGTGAGATCAAAGCGGTGACAGGGCGAAAACAAGGCGCAGAGTTTTTACTAACATTCCGAAAGCGATGAAAATTGATTTCTCCATTCTTTGGGTCGACGACAATAAGGACTTCGTCGAATCCCTCCGGCCACAATTAAACAAGTGGATGGACGATCACGGGCTGGGTTTGACGATTCATTGGCACCCCGGTGAAGCAGGCGTTTACGCCGACCTCACCAAACATGAGGTCGAATTGATCGTTCTCGATTACAAGCTGAAGGGCGGGAAAAAAGGCGATGCAATTATTTCGGAAATTCGGGGTAAAGGTTTTTTGGAGGATATCGTGTTTTATACAACGGATGCGATTCCGAATGACATCTTTGACCTGTCGCCGAGCGGGGTGTTTTTTGCAGATCGAGGTGACGCGAAGGACCTCATTAAAGATTTGATCGGAGTGAAGATCCGGCGCGCGTCTGATCTCGCGACCCTTCGTGGGTGGATTGTGGCGGATGCAATCGAACTTGAATCAATCATGGGCCGCGTGCTGGCCAAGTGCTTCAAGGACATGGAGGTCTTGTTCAGAGACCGCGTGCTCGTGGAAGAGGGTATGTTTGACTTCGGAAAAAAGCACAAGGTCCTGAACGGGATTCTGAAGGATCAAATTGCGATTCTGAACAACCAGCCGAAGAGTCAGGCGCTACCGAAGCTTCAAGCCTGCAAGAAGATTCTCGACGCCTTCCCCAAGGAAATCATCGAGGTCAGGAATGCGCTCGCCCATCAGATGGCCGAGATTGACGAGACAGGCCACAAGAAGATCAAAACCAAGACTAAGGAGGCCAAGGAAATCGTCATCACTCCAGATGAGTGTGTCGCGATACGGAAAAATGTCCGCAAGCACTTGGACAACCTCTTGTCGTTGGAAGCTCTGGTCTAGGCTCGGAAAAAGGAGCTCCTCGGTTCTCAGTTGAAGGTCTTTGAGTTGGCCGACCGCGCCTCACATGCCGATGCCGTGCTCACACTGAGACAAGCCGTGGAAGGTTTTGTTGTGATTTTCGCTCACGGCAGCGGCGATTACCTCCGGGGTGGTGAGAATCGCAGCAGGGCATCAGGAGAGAATATTGAAATCGAGAAATTCCTCACCCGCGATGACCTGAACGCATTCTGCGGCAAGGTTGTGTTCTGCATGAGCTGCGACTCAAACGAACTGGCGCAATCCAGCATCGATGCTTGCGCGATTGCTTTTGTGGGATTCGACGAGATTCCGTTTAACCGTTTCAACGACGCCGGAGAACCAATTGGTAGCCACGTCTTGGTAAAGCACTGCCAGGAGAAACTGATTGCTCCGGCCGTCACCGCGGCCTTGGAGCGCTTCCTCACAGGGCGAGCGAGCTTGGATGAGGCTATTGATTATCTTCGGCTCTGGGTCACCAAGAATGCCGTCGCTTACGTCAGGGAATACAAGAGCGTCAAAGAAAGGCGTGAAGTTGCTGCGTTGTTCCTGAAAGTGAAAGACGGCGTCCGTTATTACGGGCCATTGGGCATTCGATTCGCGATGCATGCGACGTGACGCGCGACCGGCGCTACGTGTGCCCGGAGTGCGGGACGCCGGCGAAGGATCTCGACGCGGTGCGCCGGCGGCTCGAAGCGAAGAAGGACTTCATCACCTGCCAAGAGTGCGACGAGAAGGTGCCGCTCATCGACTTCATCGAGCAGCGGCTGAAGAGCGATCCCGTCGCCCGCAAGATTGCCGCTAATTGTTGATTGGAAAAAGTGAGCGGCTTACTTCGTTTGCCGCTTTTTGTTCAGCGCAGAAATTGAGCGGCTTACTTCGTTTCCTACCTGCGGACCCGCAAAGGTGACGGCAGCGAGGTCTTCGACGTGAAGAATGACCGCCGGGAGAAGGACATCCCGCATGAGCCGGACATCTTTGTCTCCGTCCGATTGACGCGGTCGGATGGCAGCAATGCTCTGCGAACGCCAACGGCGTTCCATCAGTCAGCCCAGGGTTGCGAGGAACGAGCTACCCTGGGGACCAGAATCAAGAATGGAACAACCCTGAAAGGGTTGAACCCGTCGTGCGCGCGGCCTTGGAGGGTCGAACCCCTTCAGGGTTGTTCCCGTTTTTTGTCAGAACCCAGGGTACCGCGCGGCGCGTAACCCTGGGCTGGATGATGGAACGCCGTTGGCGTTCGCACAGAGGATGGTGCGGGACCCAGGGTAACGCGCGGGGCGTAACCCTGGGCTGGATGATGGAACGCCGTTGGCGTTCGCGCAGAGGATGGTGCGGGACCCAGGGTAACGCGCGGGGCGTAACCCTGGGCTGGATGATGGAACGCCGTTGGCGTTCGCACAGAGGATGGTGCGGGCGGATGCGGCACTCTCGCTGATCCGCGTGAAGCCGCACCGACCAAGGCTACACCCTAGCCGAAGTTGTTCTAAAGGACTCCGCCGTGAAATGAAGTCAGAACTTGGCGCCTTTGCCGGGCGGAAAGATTTTTCGTTGACGCGGGTGGGGGAGAGGGATGAGATGATGGAAATTCTCAAAAATATGAACCAAGACATCTTTGCAGGTTTTGTTCGGCACTCCTTTTTTGCGGTGGTGCTTGGGTTTTTAGGGCTCCTCGCGGTGCCGCTTCAGGCGCAGACGGCGCTGCAGAGCGCGGTGCCGGTGACGGGGCTTTCGGGGATCAAGGGGAGCAAGACGTATTTTATGATCAGCGTGCCGGCGGGGCAGACGCGGCTGGATATCCAGCTTTCGGCGGCGGGTGGGACGGGGGATTGCGATCTGTATGTGAAGCAGGGGACGCAGCCGACGCTGACTTCGTGGACGTACCGGCCGTACCGGCCGGATAGCAATGAGACGGTGACGGTGACGAATCCGGTGGCGGGGGATTGGTTCATCCTTCTCAATGGATATACGGCGTATTCGGGGCTGACGCTGGTGGCGACGGTGACGGGATCGGGTGGAACGGTGGCGGTGCCGACGCTGAGCCCGGGGAGCGGGACGTATGCGGCAGAGGTGCTGGTGAGCATGGCGACGGGGACGACGGGGGCGATGATCCGGTTTACGACGGATGGGAGTGATCCGACGGAGCTTTCGACGGTGTATAGCGCGCCGCTGATGTTGTCGGCGACGACGACGGTGAAGGCGCGCGGGTATAAGAGCGGGCTGACGCCGAGTGGGGTGGCGACGGGGATGTATACGGTGACGCCGGGGAATGCGGGGGATCTGGTGAATGGGGTGGAGAAGACGAACCTGTCGGGGGCGCTGAACAGCGAGGCTTTTTACAAGATCTTTGTGCCGGCGGGGCAGACGAGCCTGGTGATCCGGATCTCGACGACGAATGGGGCGGGGGATTGCGATCTGTATGTGAAGCAGGGGGCGCAGCCGACGCTGGGGTCGTTCGATTACCGCCCGTACCTGGATGGCTCGAATGAGACGGTGACGGTGACGAATCCGGCGGCGGGCGACTGGTATGTGATGTTGCAGGGATATGTGGCCTTCGATGGGGTGACGCTGAGCGCGACGTATAGCGGGTCGGCGAATCTGCTGCCGGATCTGGTGCCGGTGACGACGGGGCTGAATGCTTACACGTCGACGGAGAGTTTCACGGCGGGTGCGTGCGATGCGGTGGAGGGGCTGGTGGCGACGGGGCGGAGGCGCCTTCTGCGTTTCACGACGGAGACGCGGAACATCGGGCAGGCGGACTTGGTCTTGCGGAGTCCGGTGAACAATCCGCTGTTCACCTATGCGCCGTGCCACGGGCATTATCACTTTAATAACTTCGCGCTTTACCGCCTGCTGAATGCGGCGGGACAATCGGTGGCGGTGGGGCAGAAGGTGGGGTTCTGCCTGGAGGATGTGACGCGGTGGAATCCGGCGGCGAATTCGCGGCCGCAGTATAACTGCGACTATCAGGGGATCCAGGTGGGATGGTCGGACATCTATGGGGGGAATCTTCCCGGACAATGGATCGATATCACGGGTCTGGCGGCGGGGACTTATGTGCTGGAGATCACGATGGATACGGCGAACCAGATCGCGGAATCGAACGAGGCGAATAATCAGACGAAGGTGCAGGTGGTGATCAGGGCGAAGGATGGCCGGGTGACCTCGACGCCCCTGCCGTAAATGAAACGGTCGGCGACGACGGCGACGATGGTGATCCTGGTCGCGGTGGGGCTGGGCTGGCTCGGCTTCCGGATGATGCGGCCCGAACCGGCGGTGGTGCCGGTGGCGTCGGTCGAGGAGCCGAAGGAAGTGGAGCCGCCGGTGGAAGTGAATCCTGCTTTTCAAAAAACGGCGGATCGGCTCACGTTCGGCACCGGTTACGTGCCGGCGCAGACGGAGCCGGAACTGGAACGGGTGGACCGGATGCTGCGGCAGATCGCTGCGCTGCCGGAGGGGAGCGAGAAGACGCTGCTGGTGCAGGAGGTGGCGCGTTTGAATGACCGGGCGGTGGTGCCGGTGCTGCTGAACTGGGCGACGACGACTCCGGATCGCATGATCCTGCGCGCGACGACGACGGCGCTCGGGCGCTTCGGGGATGGGGAGATGATCGGGGAGATCGAACGGCGGTATCGGGAGGCGCGGTCGTATGACGATCGTTACCGGCTGGCGAAGATCATCGCGGGATTTACTAATCCGGAGGCGGTGCCGGCGTTGATCGCGCTGGCGAATGCGGACGATGTGCCGGTGCAACTGGCGGTCGCGGCGGCGGATGGGCTGGCGACGGTGGGGACGGGACCGGCGGTGAGCGTGCTTTTGCAAAAGCTGACGACGGAGCCGGCGGAGGAAAGCCCGCGACTCGAGACGACGATCGGGAGGATCAATCGGCCAGAGGCGCTGCCGGCGTTGCAGGATGCGGCGCGAGGGAACAAGGATGCGCCGTCGATCCGCGGGCAGGTGGCCGCGATCCATGCGCTGGTGAACTTTTCCGACGAGCAGACGCTGGCGTTACTCGGTGAGCTTTCGGGCAATTCGGCGGAGGAAGTGCGGACGGCGGCGAAGGTGGTCATGGGTCGGCTGGGGGGGAAGTAGGCGGAACCTTGCGGGAATGGCGCCATTGCGATACCGCTGAAACCGATGCCCGACGAAGCTGCACCTTGCGACACGCTTGCCACGCGGGAGTCGCGCGCAGTGGCGTTGGCGCAACCAACGGCGTTGAGCGCGGGGGCACATGAATTCCTGGGACGTGCGCCGCACTGGATGGTGCGCTCGGGGGCGACGCTGTTTGCGGGTTTGCTGGCGCTGCTGCTGGTGCTCGCATCGGTGATCAAATATCCCGATACGATCGGCGGCCGGATCGTGATCACCGGGATGCAACCGGTGGGAGAAGTAGTGGCGCGGCAGAGCGGGCGGCTGGCGGAATTGCGGGTGAAGGAGGGGCAGCCGGTGGCGAAGGGGGACATCCTGGCGATCATCGACAGCTCGACGCAGAGTGATCTGATCTTCCGGCTGGCGGGGAAGCTAGGGCAGCTCGATCAAGCGTCGCTGACGGGTGGAGCGATGCCGGACACGGCCTTCAAGCCGGAGGATGGGCTGGGCAAATTGCAGCCGCCGTATGCGGCTTTCCTGAACTCGTACAACCAACTCCGAAGCCTGATCGTGGACGACTACGCCGAGAAGGCGGGGGCGCTACTCGGCAGGGAACTCGACCGGAAACGCGAGCAGATCATCTCGCAGCGCGGCCAGGCGGAGATCAGCAAGAAAGAGATCGCGATCGGGCGCGACAAATATGCGCGAAGTCAGGCGTTGTATGAGCGACAGCTCACGAGCGCGGCGCAGCTCCAGGAGGATGAGGCCGTTTTCCTCGCGCAACAGCGGGCGGATTCCGCGGCGCAACGGGCGCTCACCGATGCGGAGATCGACGCGGCGCGGGTCGAGAAGGAAATCCGCGATCTGGAACACGAGCACACGGAGGCGTTGCGGCTGGCGAGGCAGCAGTTGCGCGCGGACTTCAACCGCCTGCGCGGAGAGATCGACGTGTGGGAGACAGACTACGTGCTGCGTTCGCCCGCCGATGGCGTCGTGGCGTTTTATGACTTCTGGAGCGATCAACAATTCGTCGCGACTGGCAAGCAGGTCTTCCTGGTCGTGCCGGTGACGACGCAACTCGTGGGGCGTCTGCCCGTGCGGCAGGGTGGCTCGGGCAAGATCCGTCCCGGCCAGACCGTGCGCGTGCGGCTGGATGATTTTCCTTACAAGGAATTCGGCGTCGTGACGGGCCGGGTGCAAAGTGTCTCCCTGGTCGCGCGCGATGGGGCGCATCTGGTGCTCGTCGATCTGCCGCATCCGCTGGTGACGAGCTTTCACCGGAAGATCGAGTTTCGGCAGGAGATGGCGGGCGAGGCGAGCGTGGTGACCGAGGACATCCGGTTCATCGGCCGCGTGCTGTATGAGATTCGCCGCGCTTTTGTGAATAATACGCCGACGTGAGCGATCGCATCGCGCTCAAGATCCAGCGCCGTCGATACGCCTCCGAGGCCGTGCATGAGATCGCCATCCATCATCGGCTGAGGAAGGGCGGAGCCGGCGACGGGATCGTGAGATTCCAGGAGGCGTTTCTTTTCGACGGGCATATCTGCGCGGCCTACGAACGGCACGGACATAGCCTGAAGCGCGCGGTGCTGCGCGGTCCGCTCGCGCCCGCTCGCGTCCGCAAGATCGTCCGCCGCCTTCTCGATGCCCTCGCGGGCCTCCATGCGTGCGGTTACACGCACACCGATGTGAAGCCCGACAACATCCTCTACAACGCGCGCACTGGAGAGGCCCGCTTGGCCGATCTCGGCTGCGCCACAAATGAACTGCGGCAGGGATCGCACCCCGGCACCCGCGAATATCTCTCGCCCGAGATCCTCCTCGGCGCGCCACTGCGTCCGGCGCTGGATCTTTGGTCGCTCGGTTGCACCACGTTCGAAATGCTCACCGGCGATCGGCTCTTCCACCCGCGCCGCGCGGCGTCGCGGAAATATCGCGAGTTCAGTTCGGGAGAGGACGCCATCGAGGTGCCGCTCGCCGAAGACGAAGTGCGCGATCTCGCAGCCGAGAAGGCCGAGCAGCGTGCCGCAGGCGATGTAGTGGGCGGGAAATATCGGCTGCGGCGCAGGCTGGGTTCGGGACGCTTCGCGACGGTGTGGGAAGCGGATCGGATTTCCGAAGCCGAACTCGACGGAACCTACGCCACGCTCTCCAGCCACGCGGAAAAGATCGACGCGAGCGAATCGGAATCGAACGAGCGCGAGGAGGCCGATCGCCGGTGGCGCCACTCGAAGGGAGCCGACGACCTCCTCGATCTCGCCCTCCATTACGAACACGTCCTGTTGATGGCCGGTCTCTGCGGCGCGTTCCCGCCCGCGCTCATCGAGAGCGCCTGTTTTCGCGGTTCGTTCTTCGAGGCGGACGGCGCGTTGCGCTTCCGTCCCGACGTGCCTCGCGTTTCCCTGAGCGAGCGTTTGCGGACGGAAAGCCCGTTGCGCGGACGCGCTCTCGAGGGCGCGTACGATTTCCTATCGATCCTGCTCCGGCTTGATCCTGCCGAGCGGCCGGAAGTCGCCGCGGCACGCGGGCACGATTGGCTCGGGCGTTGAAAAGTGAAGAGCCCGGGCGACCGGAAAAGGGGCCGGACCGGAGCTATCCTGGGAAGGCCGGAAGCGCGAAAATCACGCCAATCCGGGATTATAGTATTTTTAGTATTTGCTTGCTCGAACGACTAACGGAATGCAGAATCCCCCCAATCTTCAAACGGGGATCCCTGTTTTGAAGGACAACAAACAACACGAAAACCGAAAGAACCATTATGAAAAAGAGCATCCTCGAAACATTCGCCTCCGACGCAATCGCAGCTCCCGCGGCAGTGACCGGCGGTGGTGGTAAAGTCACTCCCGGTGGTGGCAAGAGCGGCGGCAAGAGCGCAAAAGGCGGCAAGAGCGGCCATGCCAAGAGCGGTGGGAAAAGTGGCGGCAGCAAGAGCGGCGGCAGCAAGGGCGGCTCGTGCAAGTGCAACTGCGACTGGAACTGATCCACTGATCCCTGCGCGGAGAGCTGGCGGATACCGGCTCTCGCCTCGCGCATTCGCAATATTTCAGGAGGACTCGCAAGAGCCCTCCTGAATTTTTTCCCACCCTTGCCTCGAACTCCCGCCCCGCACGCCCCGCCGGAACACCGGTTCCTGGCGCTCCGGTGTCAAAGCATTGACGCCGCCCGCCCCGCCCGCGCACGATCCGCCTCCGCTTCATGAAAAAAGGGTTTCCATTCCATTCGCAGCTCGACGCGATGGATTGCGGGCCCGCTTCGCTGCGCATGGTATGCGATCACTTCGGGCGCGATCTGCCGCAGGCGCGGGTCCGCGAGCTTTGCCAGATCGGCCGCGGCGGTGTGAACTTCCTCGGCATCTCCGAAGCCGCGGAAAAGCTCGGGCTCCGCTCGCTCCCGGTGCGGCTCGCCTTCCGTCGTTTGCGCGAGGAAGCCCCTCTTCCATGCATCGCCCACTGGCAGGGCGAACACTTCGTCGTCGTCTACCAGATCACCGCGCGCAAGGTCCGCGTCGCCGATCCCGCTCACGGGCTCATCGACTATTCCCACGAGGAATTCGTCCGCGCCAGCGCGCCGCCGGACACCGCGGTCTCGGACGCCTCGACCGGCCTCTACCTGCTCCTCGAGCCCACGCCCGCCTTCCACGAGCAGTCCGCATCCGGCCAGCCGGACGCCGAGCCTCCGCGCCGCGGGCTCGCCTTTTTCCTCAATTACCTCCGCCCACACCGCCGGCTGCTCGTGCAGGTGATGGTCGGCATGTGCGTCGGCCTCGTCATCGAGCTCATCCTTCCGTTCCTCTCGCAGGCCGCCGTCGATCACGGCATCGGGCAGCTCGACATCTCCTTCATCTACGTCCTCCTCGCCGCGCAGCTCGTGCTCTCCATCAGCCAGACGGGCGCCGACATGATCCGGAGCTGGCTGCTGCTCCACATCGGCTCGCGCGTCAGCATCGCCATGATCGCCGATTTTCTCGGCAAGCTCCTCCGCCTCCCGCTCCCTTTCTTCGACAGCCGCACCCCCGGCGACATCATGCAGCGCATCAGCGATCACCGGCGCGTGAAGAGCTTCCTCATGTCGTCCTCGCTCGACATCCTTTTTTCCATCCTCACCTTCGTCGTCTTCGGCGGCGTGCTCGCGCTTTATAGCTGGCAGATCCTCGCCGTCTTCACCGGCCTCACCGCGCTCAGTGTCGGCTGGCTCTCGCTCTTTTTGAAAAAGCGCCGCGTGCTGGACTTCAAGCGCTTTAACCTCGAAGCGAAGGAACGCGACACCCTCTTCGAGATCATCCACGCCATGCCCGAGATCAAGATCCACGGCATCCAGCGCGACAAACGTTGGGACTGGGAGGAACTCGCCGTGCGCACCGCGCGCTTCGAGTCGCAAAGCCTCGCCCTGCGCCAGATGCAGCGCCTCGGCGTCTTCCTCATCTCCAATCTCCGAAACATCCTCATCTCCTTCCTCGCCGCCCGCGCCGTCATCCTCGGTGAAATGACCCTCGGCATGATGCTCGCCGCCCAATACATCGTCGGCCAGCTCAACTCCCCCATCGGCCGCCTTGTGGACTTCCTCTACAGCGCGCAGGACGCCCGCATCAGCCTCGAACGCATGGAGGAAATCTACGGCCATCGCGACGAAGACGAAATCGCCGCCGCGGCCGCGACCACCACCACCAGCATCCCCTCCATCCAGCCCCTCGTCCTCCGCAACGTCACCTTCCGCTACCCCGGCGCCGGACAGGAAGACGTCCTCCGCGGCATCGACCTCACCATCCCCTTCGGCCAGGTCACCGCCATCGTCGGCGCGAGCGGCAGTGGAAAGACGACCCTTCTCAAACTCCTCCTCGGCCTCTACCCACCGGTCGCGGGCGAAATCTCCGTCGGCCACATCCCGCTCACCGCGCTCGACGGCCACGCCTGGCGCGCCCGCTGCGGCGTCGTCATGCAAGATGGCCACATCTTCTCCGGCTCCATCGCCCGCAACGTCGCCCCCGGCAGCGCCCCCATCGACCCCATCCGCCTCAACTCCGCCGTCCGCCTCGCCAACCTCCACGACTACGTCGGCGACCTCCCCAACGGCATGAACACACTCGTCGGCACCGAAGGGCAGGGGCTCTCCGGCGGGCAAAAGCAACGCCTCCTCCTCGCACGCGCCATCTACCGCGACCCCGAATACCTGCTCCTCGACGAAGCCACCAGCGCGCTCGACGCCAACAACGAAAGCGCCGTCCTCGACAACCTCCGCTACTTCGCCACGGGCCGCACCGTCGTCGTCATCGCCCACCGCCTCAGCACCGTGCGCGACGCCGACCAGATCGTCGTCCTCGACAAAGGCCGTGTGGCCGAAGTCGGCACCCACTCGGACCTGGTCGCCCGGGCGGGGATCTACTTCCAGCTCGTGCGGAACCAACTCGACCTCGAAGCGACCGCCACCCTCCCCGAACCGCCCCCCAACGCCCTCCAAGCGCCCTCGTAAACCGGCGGGAGCAAACCGAGGCTAGAGGCGGCTCCCGAAGCCATCCACGGCGCTCTCAGCGAGAACGCCCGACCGTGCGCCGGGTCCCCGGAAGCGCTCCATTTCCCGCCTTTTCACCCCGATCCGGGCAAAGACGTCAAAAATGGCGAACTTTACCCACTTTTCCGCGTCTCCAGTGTATCCGAGCGCCAACCTGGGCACGGTGGAGTGGATAAACCTTATCCAATTTGCCTCCCCCGGAAGCTTTTTTCCTTCCCCCGGGAACCGGCACGCCTCCCCCGGCAAACCCTTTTAGCAATGTAAGAAATACAATTTTGAAACACAAAGGCCCTAAGACACGGAGGCACGGAGAAGAACCCCCCTTCTTTCTAAAATCATTTCTTATTGTCTTTGTGCCTCCGTGCCTCCGTGGTTCAAACCCTTTTAGCAATGTAAGAAATACAATTTTGAAACCTGCCTACCGGACAGGCAGGCACAAAGATTTAAGACACGGAGGCACGGAGAAGAAAACCCCTTCTTTCTAAAATCTCTACTTAGTGTTTGCGAAAAAATTAAATTTAAAACACTTTTGACAGCCTCTTTTTATATATACATCCTGTAATTTTGCGGCAATCGTCATCCATTGCTACTGCTACG
>JAYTDO010000352.1:0-10531 GCA_043735935.1 Chthoniobacteraceae bacterium | reverse complement strand
TCTGATCGCGCGGTACATCGCCCCCGTATTCACGTAGATAAAGCCGAGCCGCCGCGCGAGCGCACGCGCGACGCTGCTCTTGCCGCTCGCGGCAGGTCCATCGATCGCGATGACGATGTGCGGCTGGTCTCCCATGGGATTAATTCGGCGGCAAACCCTGGATGACGGGCGTGCTCGGGCCGCCCGAATTGCGAATGATCTGATCGAGTTGTGCGTGAAAACCGGGATACGAGGTGTTCACGCAATCAACGTCCTGGATGATGGTCTCGCCCTCGGCGAACAAGCCGGCGATGGCAAACGCCATCGCGATCCGATGATCCCCGAAGCTCTGGACCCGCGCGCCGTGGAGCGGCGCGCCGCCGAAGATTTCCATGCCGTCCTCGGTCTCCGCGACTTGCGCGCCCATGGCGCGGAGATTCGTAGCGATGGCTGCGAGACGATCGGTTTCCTTCACACGCAGTTCGCCAGCGTTGGCGATGACGGTGGTGCCGTAGGCGAGCGCTGCGGCGACCGCGAGCACGGGGAGTTCGTCGATCACGTTCGGGATTTCGCGCCCCTCGATCACCGTGCCTTTGAGTCGTCCACCCTTGATCTCGATCGTGCCGATCGGCTCGGCTTCCTCGTTTTCAACCACCTCCCGCACGTGCGCGCCCATGCGGAGGAGCACCCCGAGGATGCCGGTGCGCGTTTCGTTCAGCCCGACGTTCTTGATCAACAGATGCGAGCGCGGCTGGGCCGCGGCGGCGACGAGCCAGAACGCTGCGCTGGAGATGTCGCCTGGCACTTGAAAATCCCGCGACTCCGGCGTCAGTCCGCCATGGATGGAGACCGTGAGATCCTGCTTTTGCGGACGAACGAGAAAATACTCGAGCATACGCTCGGTGTGATTGCGGCTCTGCGAAGGCTCAGTGACGCTGGTCTTGCCGCTGGCGAACATGCCGGCGAGCAGCACCGCGCTTTTCACCTGCGCGCTGGCGACCGGCGAGGTGTATTGGATCGGCGCGAGGTTTCCGCCCTCGATCACCAGCGGCGGACGATCGTTTTTTCCCTCGGCCTTGATGTTCGCCCCCATCTCCAGCAGCGGCTCGATGACGCGCCGCATCGGCCGTTTGGTCAGCGATGCGTCCCCGATGAGCCGACTGCGAAACGGCTGCCCGGCAAGGATGCCGGCGAGGAGACGCATGGTCGTGCCGGAGTTGCCGCAGTCGATGTCGCCATTCGGTGCGGTGAACTGGCGCGCGCGGCCATGGACGATGAGAGTGTTCTCGGGAAGGATCTCGATCTCGATACCGAGCGCGCGGACCGCAGCGACCGTCGAAAGGCAATCCTCGCTCGCGAGGAATCCTTTGATGACGCACGGGCCGTTGCTCATCGCGGCAAGCATGACGGCTCGATGCGAGATGCTTTTGTCGCCGGGGACGGTCAGTTCACCACGAAGGGTGGGGGCTCGGTGGATTCTCCAGTCAGACATTGTTTTTTTAAGGGCGCAGGCTGTCGCGCAGGGCTTTGGCGCGGGTGAGGAATTCGTTCATCGTTGTCTCGCGGTCGAGGAGTTTGGTGATATCGCGGAGCTTTTCAATCATCGCCTCTGCATTCGCGCGCACGGCAGCGCGATTTTCGCCCAAAATCTCCGCCCACATGCCGGGATCTCCCGAGGCGACTCGCGTGTGATCGAAAAACCCGGGGCCGTAAAAGTCGAGGGCACCGGGATTTCTGGCCGAGACGGTATTCATCAATGTGGCGGCGAGAAGGTGCGGGAGGTGGCTGATGAGCGCGACGATCTCGTCGTGCTCCGCGGGCAGTACGCAGCGAATCCGGCATCCCAGCATTTCCCAAAATTCGGACACTTCGCCGACGACGTCCGGTGCCGTGGAGTCGTCCGGAGTGAGGATGCAGACGCGGCCGGAAAACAGATCCGCCGAGGCGGATGCGTGGCCGGTCTTGTCGGAGCCTGCCATCGGGTGGCTGCCGATGAAGCGACCGCGCTCGCGAAAGATGGTGCCGAGTTCGGCGACGATCGACGCCTTGACGCTGCCGACGTCGGTGACGAGTGACCCCGCCGGGATGAGCGGTTCGATCGTGCGCGCCAGCCCGGGCATGGCTCCGATCGGGACACAAAAGACGATCGTCGTGGCGTCAGCCACCACCGCCGCGATGTCGCCGGAGATTTGATCGACGATGCCGCGCTCGCGGATTTCGCCGATCACCTCCGGACGCCGCGCCCACATGGCGAGGCGCGCATCGCCCACCCGCCGGGCGGCGAGGGCGATCGACGTCCCGAGCAGGCCCGGCCCGAGGATCGCGATTTTCTGAGTCATCGTGTGGAAAGAAAAGCCCGGCCGGAAAACACAAAGGCTTTCAGGCCGGGCTGGAAAGTGGACTGGCTGGCGGCCTTACGGGACGAGGAAGATCTTGCCCGTATAAGGATCCTTCACCTCCGTGCCGGGAGGAAAGTCGCGCACGTCGACATAACCCTGTGCCGGCGCGTAGGGACTGGTGACGAAGCCCGGCTTACCGGGGACTTTCTTGCCGTATTCGTAGTTCTTGGGCTGCGTCGGCGCCGTCGGCGGCTGCGGGTTTGGATCAGGATTACCGCTATGTCCGGGAGCGGTCGGTTCGGGCTCCGGCTGCGGGTCCACCGGTTCGTTCGGCACCGGTTGGGTCTGCGTGAAGCCGCCCTTTGGCTTTTTCGGCGGAGGATTTTGGACGCAAGCCGACAGGGAAACCGCGGTCGCGAGTGCCAGGGCCGGAAGTAATAGACGCTTCATATTTCGTTGGAGGCTTTAGTGGATTGGATTGGGAGTGACAATGCAAATTTCCCGCTGACCGATGCGCCGGTTCTGCTTCTAAAATGTTAATCGCACACGGCCCGTGCCTGGCCGGATTTCCCCGATCAGTTTACCCTTCGTGCGCGTCAGGACGGCGTCGCGGTCTTTCGCGGCGACGATGATGGTCATGCCGATGCCCATATTAAAAACCTGATACATCTCGGCGTGGTCGACCCGGCCGCCGCGCTCGATGTGCCCGTAGATCGCGGGGGTCTTCCAGGACCGCGTGTCGATGACCGCATCGCACGTCGTCGGGAGGACGCGCGGTAGATTGTCGACCAGCCCACCGCCGGTGATGTGGGCGAGCCCTTTGACCAGACCCGCGGGGAGGCTGGCGAGGAGCGGCTGATAATTCCGATGAACCTTCAGCAGTTCGTCGCCGAGGGTCTTCGCGACGCCGTCGATCTTCGAGGCGGGCGTGAGTTTCATTTTCTCGAAAAGAACCTTTCGCGCGAGCGAGTATCCGTTCGTGTGCAGGCCGTTGGCGGCGAGCCCGATGATCACGTCGCCCGGTTTGATCTTTGAGCCGTCGATCATTTTCGGCCGATCGACGACGCCGACGATGGTGCCGCAAAGGTCGTATTCGCCGGGGTGATACATGCCAGGCATCTGCGCCGTTTCGCCTCCGACGAGCGCGCAACCGGCCTCCTTGCAGGCCTTCGCGAAGCCTTTGAGCAATTGCGCGAAGACGGGCGGCTCGAGTTTCTCCGCGCCGATGTAGTCGAGGAAGAACAACGGCCGCGCGCCGAGGACGGCGATGTCGTTGACGCAGTGATTCACCAAATCCTGCCCCATCGTGTCGTGGCGGTTCAGGGCGAAGGCGATCTTGAGCTTCGTGCCGACGCCATCGACGCTGGAGACGAGGACGGGGTCCTTCATTCCCTTGAAATTCGGCCGGAACAATCCGCCGAAACCGCCGATCTTGCCGAGCACTTCGGGGCCGTGCGTGCCTTTGACGAGAGCGTGGATGCCGCGTTTGACGGTGTTTCCAAGGTCCACGTCGACGCCTGCGGCGGCGTAGGCTTTTTTCGATTTCGTTGCCATGTCTAGGAAGGAGTCGGGAAAAGATCGGGATGCTCATCCTGCTCGGCGAGCAGGTTCACGCGATGGGCGCGGCGTTCCATGATGAATTTGTCCACGCTCGGATCAACGGGCACCGGGTAGTCGCCGGTGAAACACGCGAGGCAAAAATTCGACTCGGGTTTGGTCGTGGCCTTCACCATGCCTTCGACGTCCAGGTAGCCGATGGAATCCGCCCCGAGGTAGTCGCGGATTTCGTCGAGGGTGTGCTGGTTTGCGATGAGCTTTTCCGGGTCGGGAAAATCGATGCCGTAGTGGCATGCGTGCCGGTGGGGCGGGCACGAGATGCGCATGTGGACTTCCTTCGCGCCGGCTTCGCGGAGATTGACGACGCGCGCACGCGCTGTGGTGCCGCGGACGATGGAATCATCGACGACGACCACACGCTTCCCGTGGACGGCTTCCTTGATGAGGTTGAGCTTCACGCGCACGTTAAAATCGCGGATGAGCTGCGTCGGCTGGAGGAAGGTGCGGCCGATGTAGTGATTGCGGACGAAGGCGTGGTTGTAGGAAATGCCGAGTTCCTCGGCGAAACCCAACGCCGCGTAGTTCCCAGAGTCGGGGACGGGCACGACGAGATCGGCATCGACCGGGTGAAGGCGCGCCAGCTCCCGGCCCATCGCCGTGCGGACCTTGGCGACGTTCACGTCGTCGATGATGGAGTCGGGCCGCGCGAAATAGACGTACTCAAACATGCAGAACGCCCGCTTCTCGGTGTTGAATGGAAATTCGGAACGGATGCCGTTTTCATCGATGATGACGACCTCACCGGGCTCGAGCTCCCGGATGAACTCGGCGTGGATGAGATCGAAGGCGCACGTCTCGGAGGAGAGCACCCACGCTCCGTCGAGCTTTCCGAGCGCGAGCGGTCGGAAGCCAAAGGGATCACGCACGCCGATGATTTCGCGCTCGCTCATCATCACCAGCGAAAAGGCGCCCTGGATGCGCCTGAGCGCGGCGAGCACACTGTTCGTGCCGGCAGGCTGCGCCAGGAGGTGCAGGATGATCTCGCTGTCGACCGTGGTTTGAAAAATGGACCCGCGCTGCTCGAGTTCGTCGCGGAGCACTCCGGCATTGATGAGGTTGCCATTGTGGCCGATCGCGATCTGGCCGCGACCCGTGCTGAACATCAGCGGCTGCGCGTTGAGCAGCGTCGACGAACCCGTGGTGGAATAACGAACGTGCCCAATGGCCCGGTTGCCCTTGATCCGCTCCAGATCGGTAGCCGAAAACACCTGCGAGACGAGCCCCATGCTCACATGCCGCTGGAAGGGGGTATTCGGGCCGGTGGCGGTGACGATGCCCGCGCTTTCCTGCCCGCGATGCTGGAGCGCGAACAGCCCGTAGTACGTCAGGACGGCGGCGTTCGGGTGTCCGTAAACGGCGAATACGCCGCATTCATGAGTTGGCTTGTGGTGCTTCACGCGGGTTTTGCGAGGGCGTGAGAGTAACGGTGGAAGCAAGGGGGTCAAGCGGAGTCCCACGCACATTTCCACCACGCCGCTCGAAGCCTCATCGATGGCTCGGACAATCTTTAGTTCGCCGTCCCGCGCAGCCGGATGAAACGCTGCGGCGCCGCACCCGGAGCGACAGCATCGCGCTGGGTGACGGTTTCCGTGCCGTCGCCGTTATTGATCGGAAGACCGATCTGGACGGCGCTGTTAAGATTCCACGCGCCGATGTCGGCTGCGGTGTCGACCTGGAGCTGGAAGTTTTGGGCGCCGAGATTGCGCCGGTAGGTGATCGTGAGGTAAGGACCGTTTCCGGCGTCGTTCGCAAAATTGATGGTCATCGGCGAGGCGGGGTTGGCTACGCGCGGATCGAGGCCGTGTGCGAATTCCCAAAAGTTCGTGATGCCGTCGAGGTCGGGGTCGGCGTCGCCGCCGGAGATGGCCGGGTCGGCGAGTTCGGCGGTCGTGAAATAATTCGAGCGCCACTGCGAAAGCGGCTGCGGGGTGAGAATCGCGGGCGTGCCGCCGGACGCAGACGTGCGCCAGTTGGCGGAGTCGTTCGCGTATCCGCGCCAATTGATCCGCTCGAGCGACGGCCCAAAACCATCCGGAGACGTGGGCCAGGGGCTAGCGTCGCCGTAGGTGACGGTATCCACGTCGATATAGGCGAGCGGCTGGCCAGCGACCGGCGAGGCAGGCCGTTGGATCGAGAGCAGTTCGCCATCCTTTCCGAGGTTGGAAGGTGAAGCATACTGATAAATGGGCACGGCGGCCGGGATGTTGTATTTCGTGCGGAACGAGCTGGGCGCGATCCTCACGAGCAGGGCCATCTGGCCGGACTGGAGAGTCAAGGACGAGGCACCGGTCGGAAAGCCGAACTCAAGGCCGACGACTTGCCACCCATTGGCGGGATTTGCCGGATCGAAGAGCGGCACCGGCGAGGAGCTGATGTTTCGCAATTCGAGGAATTCATCTCCACCCGCCGCCGGATTGTACATGATTTCCGTGATGACGACGGGGCCGATGAGCGGCCCGGCGTTGATACCACCGAAGGTCTGCGAGGCGAGTTGAGTCCATTTCACCAAGCCGCCGGTGCCAGGAACGGGACCGACGCTGAAACCAGGCAACGCCGCCGGGATCGGGACGGTGACGGTGTAGCCGGACAGATGGCCGGAGTTTTCCCCGGAATTGAGCACGAGCGTGTCGCCGTTGCCGTTGAGCGAAAAACTGGCGCCCTGTCCCGGAGTCGGGTTGAAATTCGTCTCGTCGAATACGACGAAACCGCCCGGAGGGAGGAAGGTATTGGGCGGAATGCGGAATTTCTTCGGCACACTTGCGGAGTTCGAAAGCCACCACGAGCCGATGTCGACCGATTGGGCGGTCGGATTGTAGATCTCGATGGCGTCCTTCTGCGGCGCGACCGAAGCGGCGAGCACTTCGCTGATCGTGATCGCGGGGATGGAAGGCGCGGGGTCGTTGGCTCCCGGCGAGCCGCCAAGGGCGGTGCTGCCGCGCCACAGGTCGCCGCTGTTCGGGAGCGGTGCGCCATTAGGATCGATCGGGACGAGCGAATACCCCGCACCATCGGGCGAATGAATGCTGGTGCCGCTCGGCCACGGGTCGAGTTTGTCGTACGTCATCGAGTAAACGCTCGCTCCCGTCGCATCCGAGAGGGTCACGGTTTCGCCGCTGTTGGACAGGTTCGAGCCCGGCCCATATTGGCCGGCGATGGCCACACCGGGATATTTCGACGCAAATTGCGTCGTGTTTTTCACCACCACCGCAAAGCCGCCGGGAGCGATGGTGGCATTGGCCGGGAAGGTGAAGTCGATGCCGACAGTGAACCGCATGCCGGCCAGGATGATGGTGTTCGCACCGGTGTTTTTGAGTTCGATGAATTCGAATTCATCCCCATCCACCCCGCCAACAGTCGGGGCGCGATACATGATCTCGCTAAAAATCAGCGGCGGCGGGGTCGGTAACGAGAAGGACG
Source organism: Chthoniobacteraceae bacterium (assembly GCA_043735935.1). Classification (GTDB taxonomy): domain Bacteria; phylum Verrucomicrobiota; class Verrucomicrobiia; order Chthoniobacterales; family Chthoniobacteraceae; genus JANLQB01. The sequence goes on along the minus strand of JAYTDO010000352.1, from coordinate 3,179 downwards.
CTTCCATCAACGGACTCCACTCACCGTTGGTGTTGAGGATGCGAGACTTCACGACGAGAGGCTGGTTGATGATGACGAAGTCCTCGTAAAGGAATCCTTGCACGCCACCGTTGGGCGCGCGCGGGTCCCGGCCGTTGGTGGTGTAATAAATCGTGCCCGCCCCATTCGGATTGCTGATGGTGAGTTGATAGTTTTGAGGCACCGCTCCGCCGTTCTGGCTGAAGACCGGGGCGAGTGTGGCTGGCCAGAGACCCTCCGCCGTGAATTGCGAGAACATCGTCGCACGCCGGGTCGGCACCCAACCAGCGGTGACGTCGGTCATCACGGTCCCCGACCCGAGCACGTCCTTGAGCATCGGCTCCATATTCGCCTTGAGCTCGGCAAACCGGCTGTAGATGCGCGCATCCGTCAGGGCGCCGTTGTTGAAAAACGCGCGTTGAATCCGATCCGCGAAGACGAGCCTGAACTCGGGGCTTTGTTTCAGGACCGTGTAGAAAAGTTTCGCCGGGATGGTCTCGCCGGCGACGTTCGTGGAGATGAGATCGCTGGTGAATGAATTGTAGGTGTTCGTGTGGCCGCCCATGCCGAAGCCGCCTTCCGCATCCCAAACGGAGAAGCGCCAGATGCCGGCGCTGGAGCGCTCACGATCGATGACGTAGTTGTTGCCCGGCCAATCCCACATGGCGGTGTAGCTATTCATCAGGAGGTAGTCGCAAAAATTCACCACATCGAGTCGCTGCGTCATCCCGAGGTAATCGGGATAGTTCGCCATCGAGTTGTGCGTGCGCGCGTAGTTGATGAGCTCGTTGTAGTTAAGCACGTCGCCGTCGGTCATCGCCGTGATGTAACGAACGTCGAAATGCAGATCGCTGCGGCGAGCCTCCTGGAAATACGCCTCGCGAGGGCGCTCCGTGATGTTGAAGAAACCTTTGAAAACGGCGTCGACATAGACGTTCACAAAATCGCCACGCACGACGACCTGACCGAGATCGATCAGAAGTCGGCGGCAGAATTCGTCCCGGATAAACGGGTTGGAAATGTCGTTCTTTCCCGAGCGGAGGCGGATGTTTTCGTATTTAGAAACGACCGACCCCGGGACGAGCGGATAGGCCAGCGGCTTGGTGCCGAGTTCGTCCCGGAAGAACAGGTTGAGTTGCGGTTTTTCGACGGTCGAAGTCGCCGTCCACGGCGACGCGCTGTTTGGCGAGGCGGAGTTCTGGTTGGTGAAGATATACCGCGGCCGCGAATAAGGGCTCCCTGCGGTGCGCAGCCCGGCGACCGTTCGGAGGTCGGCGATCGTGTTGTCGTGGAGGATTTCAAATCCGACCGGGCGCTCGGCAGGCTGACCGGACTGCATCGGGGCGTTGTAGGCGGTCGGATCGGGCGGGACGTTGGGCGTGGTTAAATTGCCGGAGGTGTTTCCGATGAACTGGCTCCAGATGCTGGCCGTGTAGGCATTGGTCGTGTTCGGGTTGATCGCGAAAATGCCGAACGGCCGATAAAACACGCGGGTTTGATCGCCAGTGAGACACACCGCCGGCAGGCCGCGCCGGGCGACCGACTGGTTGATGAGGTAGGTATGCGTCACGATGTCGGACGGGACGTAATTCGCGAGGAACGCGCGCAACCGGAACGGCGTGTTCGACGAAAAGGTGATCGGCCCGATCAGAGCCGGGCTGCTGGAGATCGGATCACTGCCATCCGTCGTGTATCGGATGGTCGCACCCGACGTGAGGCACGACGCGGTGAGGGTGACGCTGTTGGTGTAAAAACGGCCCGGCGAACTGACTGTGGGATTGGCGACGATGTTGTCCAGCGGTGTCCCCGCGTTCGCGGCACCGGGCGTGGCCGTATCATAGTAACGCCAAACTCCGCCGACATCCCGACCGTAGCTGTAAAAGGGAGACTGCGGCGGAAAAGCCGGCGCGATCTGGCTCTGCACGTTGCCGCCTGCGTCGTACAGGCCGAGGTATTCTCCGTTGGCTCCGAGCTTGAAATTGGTGTGAAGGTAGCCGCCGGGATTCACCTTCAGGTCCAGATCGTCCGCGATCACCACGAGGTAGCCGCCCGCAGGGATCGTCACATTTGGGAAGACCCATTTTGCCGGCTTCGCCACGTCGTCCGTGATGGTCCAGCTATTGAGCGACACATCGGTCGCGCCGTTATTAAAAAGCTCGATCCAATCGACCACCGAGTCCGGCCCGTCGGGCGTCGATGCGTCTTCCTCCTCCGTGGCCGGCGGGATCGGCTCGGTCGTACCGATGAGATAACGCCACGTCTGCGTCGCCGGGACGACGAGCCGGTTCGATGCGCCGGTGGTTTTCAGCGTGGCCTTGATGGCGAGATCGATGTTGTTGATCGCGTAATTGTGAACCTGCACCGCGAGGACATTGTTTCCAGTGACGAGCAATTTGGATGGCGCGTCGATGTTGATGGTCTCCGTGGTCGTCGCCGCCGTTTCCGAATCGGCCACCGCATCGTGCGAGGTAAAAGTGTTAGGCAACCCCATCTTGCGCCGGGCCACTTCGACGCCGTTCACATACGCCACGAACCCGTCGTCATACTGCACGATCAATTGGAGCGGCACCGTTTCCGCCGCCTCGGCCGCCGACACGGTAAAGACAGCCCGCGTGTAAACCGACGGCGTGACGTTGATCACTTGGTTCCCGAGATTCGTGCCGAGCGTGATACCCGGAGATCCCGCCCCGATCGGGCCTGGGCCCGTCGCCCACGTTCCATCGTCAAACGCAACCGTCCCCCATGGCACATTTTGTCGGCCCGACCCGAGCAGCGTCGGATCGTAAAACCCACCCGACGGCTCCACGACGCCCGGCAGGTATTTCCACGAATCGCTGAAATTCACCAGCGCCACCGAGGGCGTTCCACTGATCGAGAGGCTCGCTTTGACGTAAAATGTCGCGTCGGTGACGCCCGCGTTCAGCGCCTGGATCGCGAGCACGTTGTTCCCGCTCAAAAGGATCGACGATGCGGCGGCAAGGTTGATCGTCTCGGTCTGCGCGGTCGTCGGGATCGGCGCCGTGGCGCTGAAGACCTCGCGATTGTACGCGGGTTGATCGTGGTAGATGAACTTGCTGGCCGGGCCGCCATTTCGGCGGACGATTTCCACGCCGTTCAGATACGCGACGAAGCCGTCGTTGTACTCGATGGCCAACTGCACG
>JAYTDO010000351.1:0-23883 GCA_043735935.1 Chthoniobacteraceae bacterium | reverse complement strand
GCGAATTTTCGCGGGCTACATCGCGGTGATGTGTTACCTCGGCGTCGCGATCACCGGCAGCCGGGGCGGATATTTGAGCGTATTGTTTTCCCTCCTCGTATTCGTGGTGATGAGTTTGCAAGCGTACCGCAGGTGCCGGCCTGGCAAGTTTACGAGCCGCGCAGCTTTGGTGGGGATTACAGCCGTGCTGGCGGTTGGTCTGGCCATCGTGCTCATGGGAAAGAGCGACCTGCTGCGATCGCGGCTCAGCTTGATCCCGCAGCAGCTCGAGAAAAACAGACTCGATGTCCGCATTTACAACTGGCAGGCGGCGCTCGACCAATTCCGGACCAGCCCGACCTTTGGCACCGGGGCCGGCACCCACGTGTATTACGGGCGATTCTACCGACGCCCGCAAATTCAAACTGACCCGATTCACGCGCACAGCGATTACCTCGAATTGCTGGCGGAATACGGCATCGTGGGCGCCGTCGGGATGGCGGCTTTTCTATTGATTCATCTCCGCGGCGCGTGGCGCAACTACCAGGCGGTGATCGACAACGAACTTCATGATTTGCCGACGTTGCAGCCCGCACGGCATGACGGGCTTGCTCTCGGGATTGGTTCGATTTCCGCCGTTTCGGCCTACCTCGCGCATTCCGTTGTGGATTTTAACCTTCACGTCCCTGGTCACGCCCTCATCTTTGCATTCATCTTTGGCGTCATGTCCGGGCCCTCGTACGGCAGCGCAGGCTGGAAAAACTCGCGTAGCAGCGACTTGATCCGGCTGACGCTTCCCGCGCTCGGACTATGGGTGATGATTTCGGGCCTTCCCAAATTCGCGGGCGAATACTGGGCGGAAAAAGCGCGCGTAGCATTTCGCGACTACGATTTTGGGGACTCGGTGGCGTACGCCGAGAAATCCCTTTCGTACGAAAAACGAAACCCTGAAGTTTATTTCAATCTCGGAGGCGCCTACCGCGGCGCGGGCTTTTTGAGCGAAGAACAACCGGCGCGCGTCACCCTTTTCGAGACCGCGGTGATCGCGTATCAAAACGGGCTCACCCATTTTCCGCAGGATGAACATTTGCTCATTCGTCTGGCAGAGACGCTCGACGATTTGGGCCGCTTCAAGGAGGCGGAAAATGCGTATCGTGCCGCGATCGCACTTGATGGAAACCTGGGAAGAATCCACGCGTATTATGCAAAACATCTCGCCGTCGTGGGCCGGGCGGAAGAAGCCGAAGAGGCATTCGCAAAAGGCTCCGCTCTCGCGCAAGGTGACAACATTCGATCGATCGTGGCCGGAACATCGCTGGACCCGGCGGCGAACGAGCAGTGATCCGCGCCGGAAGGCGCGCGCTTGTTTTACAGGTTTTTCTTTGGCGTCTCGGGATCGTTCACCGATCCGATTTCGTATTTGCCGACTCGGCTTGTCTGGGACGGCAGGATGCCGCCGCTGCCGATCGGCTCGCTTCCAGCGACGACGTTTCCAATGCCCGCCGCCCGGACTTCTCGGATCGCGGCGTGGACGGATGCCGCGTATTTGACTCCGACGAATGCGGAGAGCTTTCTTGCCAGTTTGCCATTTACGTCGAGCAGCACCGTCTTTTGGCCCGGCGTGAGAAAGGGATTCAGCGAGATCGTTTGAGCGATGCTCCCAGCGACGTCAGCGGCTTCCCGTAAGTCGGCCTTCAAGTTCAAGTTGTTCGGTTTTGATTTTAGAGAAAGCGCCTTGAGGATTTGCTTTCCAATGCTGCTGACGAGAGCCGCCTCCGCGAGGGGAGTTGCGGATTTGCCCAGCACGCCGCCGACGATCGAGGCCGCGAGCTCGCCGAGTTCATCGGCGCGGTTGGATGTCGGGACACCAGGATTCTTCTGGATCGATTTGGCAATCGCTGCGGCGATCGCGGGTGCTTGCGAAAGTTTGAGTCCGCCGGTGCCGAGGTTCGTTGCAAGCTTGGTGCCGATGTCCGCCGCCTTTTCGATATTGACGACACGTGCCACCGCCCCAGCGATCGCTGCGACACGGGCCTTGGTGCTTCGATTAAATGTGGCGGTCGCAAATACGATGTTTTCGGCGTGAACCGGATCGGTGATGGAAACACCGACGGCGACCGCCGAAGCGTTCGCGGGATTCCGACCGGTCAAATCCTTTGCGAATTGCGCTTTGTCCGCAGCCAATTCCGATACGCGCTGGGCGACGCCGACGGCGGTCGTTTGGTAGTTCTTGATGAAGATTTCCGCCACTAAAACGTCGTCGCTCGCGGGGCCGGCGACCGCTTTGGCGACGGCCCCGATGGCGGCATTGCTGGTCGGCACAGTTTTCGTAATGGCGATGCCGAACTCGATGCGTTTCGTGTCACTTGCCACGACCGGATCGGAATCCCCTGCGATATTCACGAGACCATTGTAAACGCGTGCTGCCGAAGCGGGATCGGACTTGCCGATGGTCCGGATCATTTCCTGTCCGATCGCCTTCTTGACGCCGAGCGGCGCGTCTTTTCCGAGCGCCCCGGCGATTTTCTCCAGCTTCGTGTCAGTTCCACCGCCGTTATGCGTCGCCGCGGCGCCCGCGAATTTCGCCATATCGACGACCGGGTGCCCCGCTGCGCCGAGGACTCCGCTGATGATCGCGAGGGTGCTCGCATCGGACGCGGCTTGGATCGCGCCGCCCGCGATGAGACCCTTGGTGGCCGCGCTGACGTTTGGCGCGCCGGCGAGCCGGGTCGCAAAGGAGGACGGGCTGATCGTGCCGTCCAGTTGCGAGGCGGTGGCCGCCACAATTTCCGCCGCCGCCGGGAGGAGTGAGGTGCTGACGCCCGCGTCGAGGGCGGTGAGCGCGGCGTTTAAGATGACGGTGTCGTGACTGGGCCCAGGGGGAGTATCCACGACGATGCTGCCGATGACTTCTCCAGCCGCAGCGCGATTTGAGATGACGCTCCTCGCGAGGATCGTCGAGAAAGTCGTGCGATTCGTGTTTGGGACGCCGCCATTGTCAAAGAGGCCGTCGACGAAACTCCTCACTTGCTCGGCGTTCGTTCCGACGCCCTTGAGAGCTTTTTTGGCAAATTTTTGCAGTGTCGATTCGTCCCCATTGAGAATGAGCGGAAGCGACTGTTGCGCTATGACTCCGCCCGAGTTCGGCGCGGTCGCGAGTTTGAGGGCTGCCGCGATCGCGGCGGCCTTGCCGGCGATCTTCAACTCGTTGGGCCCTGTAACTCCGTTGTTGCCGTCGTCATTGACTCCCGCCACGGCCTTCGCGATCGCGGCCACGGAGGTGGCGTCGCCGGGGTCGCTGGCGCGAATGGCGCCGTCGACGATTCGGCTCGCGAGCGCATTGCGATCCGGCCGGACTTGCCCACCCGATTGAAGGAGGGCGCCAGCGGCGATGTCCGCCGCGGATAAAGTATTCGCTGGATCCAGCAGGACGGAACATACGGCCGTGATGAGATCCGACGCGCTGGCCGTGAGCGTGTTCTTCGCTTTGGTGGCCGGTTTGAGAGCTTGGGAAGCAAAGTTCGCCAGTTGGGCGTTGATCGCCGCCTGTCCTTGCTCGGGCGTGGCTAGGGCTGGGATCGACAGGCCGGCGAGGACGAACACCGGGAGGATTCGCCTCAAGAAAGCGCCTCGGCGGCCGGTAGAAGGGCTGGGCTGGGTGCCTGGAGAGAATTGGATCATGGATCGAGGCGCATGAGGAGCGAGTCATCCCAAGAGCGCACGCAGCAAGCTCCCTTAACAAACTGGAATGGCAACCGAATGTTGAAAATATTATTTTTCGGCCTCGATTTCAGGCGTCGGAGGAGGTAAAGTTGGTTCGCTGATTTTCGCGAGATTCCGCCTGCTCAGCCTTTCGCCGATCCCCCGTTGTTGATCGGCTTCCTCGGTCCGTCCGCGCGCGTTTAGGTGCGCCGCATAATAGGCGTAAAGGACTCCCAAATTAGGATCGAGTTCGATAGCCGTGCGGTAGGCATTCTCGGCTTCGCTGAACCGCTTCATCCCGTCTAGCGCCTGACCGAGGCGCACCCAGAGGTTTTCGTCCTGCGGAAACACCTCAAGTCCTGCTTGGTACGCTTTGACGGCTTCGTTCAGGAACGGTTGGCGTAACGCCCGAACACTCGTCGACATCGCCAGGGCGCGGTTTGCTTCGCCGAGGTGAAAATAAATGTCTGGATTCCGCAATTCGGATTTGAGCGCACGGTGACTGAAATCAACTGCGGATTGGAACATAGAGTCGCGAAGGGCGACCCTCGCTTTCTCATTCCAATATTCGCCCGGGAGTTTCGGCAGTCCGCCTATTGCGATTACAAGACCGAGAATCGAAAGTAACCATTTTGCGATACCGCTCGCGCATGTTTTAGCTTCTGGGATCGTTTCGATCCTCGGGTTTGCAAGGATCGAAAAGACGAACGCCATCACGATGGCGTTTGCCGGAATGTGCAAATTAAAATCGACTGCAGAATGCACGAGATAGGCGGCGCACGCTGAAAGCGCGCCAACCTGGAGTGCCAGCGAATGGTTGCGGAGGGGATCGGGATCGCGGTGGTCGGGCCGTCGCGAGTCGACGAAATAGGAAAGGCTTCGTACACTGCTGGCGATATGTCCGACTAAGAAAACCATCATCGTGGCAAAGCCGATGATTCCGTATTCCGCGAGCAATTCGAGATAGTCGGAGTGGGCGTGAACCGGGTCTGTCTGAATTTCAGGACGACGAAACAATCGGCCGAAATACAGGTGTGTGCCAGCCCCAGTGCCGATGAGTGGCGAAGTCGCAAACTGATCGAGCGCGGCCCGCCAGTTATGCACGCGAACGTCTGCCTTGCCGATCAGCGACAGGCGCTGCCTCAGGACCGGACTTTGGGACATGATTGCGATCCCTGAAGCAGCCAGAAAGGTGACACCGAAAGCAGCCGCCATCGTCGCTGCACGAAAGCGATCCGGCCTGCATTTGCGCAGGATCCAAAGGCTTAGTGCGACAAAGACGAGCAGCGAGGAGGCGGTGCTCACGTAACCACCGCGACTCCCCGTGATTGCGATGCCAACATAACACAAGAGGGCGATATAGCCCGCGACACACCGAGCCCAACCTCGCCATTCGCTCCAAATAGCCATGCTGATCGCGAATGCCGACGAAACCTCAAGGAATCCTGCGAGATGAATCGAGCTGATAAACATCCCGCTCGCACGGTTTCCAGAATCCGGCTTTAGGAACCCAAACGGCATCCAGTCATCCCCGACGGTGAACTGCCGCATCCCGATGAGCACTTGCATCACGCTGAGGATCAACATCCATGCGACGTACGCATTCCGGAAGCGCACATGCGACAAATGAAGCGCTGACACGCCGTAGACAATGATGCATCCGGCGATCAAATAAAAGTCGGGCCACCACAAATAAACCACCGGAGATACCGCTGCGCGAGCGAAGGCGAAACCGAAGGCGCCGGCGGTCATTGCGAAGCAACTCCGTGTCATTGGTGACGCGATTTGTGATCTCGCAAAAACGGAAACAAACGCGGTCGCTGCGAGGATGCCGACTGAAGGAAACAGATAGAGTAAACGGGTCCCCCCAATTGCACATTGCAGCAGCGCCAGAGCCAGTGCAAGCATCGCAAAGATGATCCATTTCAAGCCCCGCATTTACCACAGAAAGCCGATAGGCACAAACCACTGTCGTTGTGCAGAAAGGCTCAAAGATGTAACGCTTGCACTAGTTTAAAAGGGCCAAAGTTTCCTACACAATAAACAGTAAACATTCGTAAAAGATTTCGTTGACACCTCCCTAGCCTCTCGCCATTCTCACGCCCAACGCAGAGGTTTCTGCTTCCCCCGAGTTAACACATCCAGAACACGAGTCGTCCACGCAATCGCCCCACCCGCAGAACAATTAACCAATGAAAACATCCATGAAATCAACGGCCATGCCTACTCCCCCGCGTCGCTTCGCAATGCGTGCGGTTCTTGCAACGATCATTGCTGCCGCAACGCTGCACGTCCCATCCGCTTCGGCGACGCCTGGTTTCGGTTCGCCGGTCGATTACAGCCAGGACCTCCAGTTGATCGAGGCGCAGCTTCGCGTATTGTTCCCTGCGGCCGTCATCCCGCCCTCATTGGTCCCGACGCAGCCGACCATGGTTGTCCCTGCGCCTCCTGGATATCGCGTCGTTAAAGATAAGGAATTGGCGCGAGCTCTTGCTGCCGCAATCACCGACGAGGGTGCAAACAACACCGGCGGCCCGTTGGTGACCACCTCGACGCTCACTTTCAAAGCCGCTCAGTATCTGCCAAAAAAAGCTGCGACACTTGTGACGGCCGCGGTCACTGCGGCCCCAACTGAGGCGGTTGACATTGTTGACGCGGCCGTGCGCGCTGTTCCAAACTCTGCGCCGGGTCTTGCTGGAGCCGGTATCGCGGCTGTCGTTTTAACGACGAGCGCGGCTCAGGCGGCGAACATCGCCGGAGCGACGATTGATGATGTGCCGGCGCTGGCAGCCAAAATCACAACCTCCGCGATCAAGGCGGCAAAAAAATCGAGCGGCCCTGGAGTCACTCCGACCGATCAGGCGGAGGCGATCACCCGGAAGGTCATCACTGAACTTTTGAATCATAACTCGGCGTTTGCAATCGAAGAGGTCACTGCGGCGGCTGTAAAGGCGTCGGCGACTCTTGGATCTGCCGCTGGAACACTGGCAGCCAGCGTAATCACTGGAATTGAGAGTTCAACTTCCGGAAATACGGCGGCGAATCAGGCGGCTGCGATCGCGGCGGCGGTGCTCGCTCGCCCGGGAACGACGGCAGCCGTCGTTGCGGCAGCGCAATTGGCGTCCACTTCATATGATGCGCAAATCGGCGTCGCGGCAGCCACCGCGGATGCAGTGTCGGCGGCAGGAAGCGCCGCCACGGAGACGACCTCTCGCGTGAACGCCAACCAGTCCTATGCGGACATCGTGGTGCAAGCCGCGCAGCAAGCGAAACCCAAGGAAGGTGTTGATATTCTCAAGGCGGCACTCGATGCCTACAACGGCACGGTCACTGGCGCCGATATTGTATCGGCGTCGGTTCGTGGCAATCAGGGCCAAGCCTCCAAACTCGCGGCTGAAGCCGTTCGTAACTTTACCGATTCGAATAACAATCACGGGGCGCTTGATGGCGGGGATGCCGCCGCCGCTGCGATCGCGGGTGCGCTCGAGAAATCGTATGGCGGAATCGTGACAGCGGTGTTGAAGTCGACCCCTGCTGGCGTGACAAACGACGGGGCGGACGTGGTCGCAAGTGCGATCACTGCAGCATTTAACGCGAGCCAGACCAACGGGACCAACGGTGTCATGGACATCGCGAAAGCCGCCGTCAAGGGACGCAAACTCGAAATCGCCGCGATCTTCCCTGCAGCGGTACTCGGAGTCCCGGCGGATAAAGTTGCAGCAGACCCAACCTTAACGGCGCTGGTTACTGCTGGTCTTGTAGCGGCCAATCCAAAAGCGGTCCTCCTGGACGCCGGGTTGGTCACATCGCTGCGCAATGCACGCACCGACGACAGCGACTCCGCGATTCGCGCCGCTGACCTGACTGCGCGTGCAACCGCTTCAAATAAAAACGGTTTCTACAGCGTTGCGATCGGCAAATTGCTCGACACCGCTGTGAACACTCAATCCGGCGACGAATTGGGCATCATCTACGGTTCGGCTGCAGTCAACGCAAACGGTGCGGCCGCAGTGGCTGCGGTGGTCATCGCCGAAACCGGTGCGGGCGGGTCTTCCGTCAAGGCGGCGGCAACTCGGACCAATCGCAAACTTGAAGTAGGCATCGGCGTCTCCGTTGATATCGCACTACTGACAAAGTCGAACAAGACCGCCAATCCGTTCGCGAGTCGGGTGTTGACTGACAGCGGATATGCGGCTGTTCATTCGGGCATTTTCGATATTGTTGCTCAGAATACATTCAATAATCCCGGAAACGAAGTCTACGTGGCTACGGGTGCTGTCGCTGTCCAGCCGGAATTCGCAAACGTGATTTCGCAAGCTGCTTTGTTCCGCGCACCAGGTGCGGCAGGGAAAATCATCCCGGCGGTCTTCGCCTATGCTCGCCTGAACGATTCCCCATACGACACGCCCTCCGCTGCAGCTGCGATCACTTCGCAAGCCTTCGACGGAATCATTGCTGCAAAGCTTGATCTGATTAAGGCCGGCAGTGAATTGAAGGCTCTCAAAGTGGCGGCTTCCGCTGCTGTGAAGTCGGCGATCGGCCTGACTGGCCCGAACATTTCACGTCATGCCGGAGCAGTTGCCGGCGGTGCTGGTGCGACTCTGGCACCGAGCACCGGTGCCGCGGGCGCGGCAGCGGGCGCCGTCAGCCAAGTGGTCGGAACCGGCAGCGTCTCCGCGACGAACGCAACTCTCACTGCAGTTGTGACTGCAGCCGTAAAAGCTGGGAAGGCATATTACCTCGAGATCGCGCAAGCGGCGGTGCAAACAGCCGTTGCCGTGTATGAATCACTCAATCCCGGTCTGGGATCAACCTACGACGTCGGCGGAATTGTGGCGGCTGTCAAAGCCGCTGCGGCAAATTCCGTGAAATTCAACTATTCGAAAATTGATCTCGTCGCGGATTACGGCAAAAGCCAGGGAATCGCAGCGGCGACTGCTCCAGGTGCAGGAAACGCAGCAAACGGCGCTGGTGCGGCTGGTATCGTGTTCTACGCGCACCACAATGCGACCGGCCCTGCCGTAACCGACATTTCCGGCTTCTAATCTGAAGTGGTGTAATTTAACGCCCCTGCGACGTAAGTCGCAGGGGCGTTTTGCTTTGTAGGCTCACCATCCGAGCGAAACTGGCACAAATCACCCCAGTCAAAATACCGTCAAAAAATTGCAAAATATTATCCTCGTTTTCTTAGCACTGGGTTTCGCAACGATCCAAGTGGGCATCGGGGGCGCGAAACTGCTATACAGCCTTCCGGCCTACGCATTGTTGGCTGTGGCCGCGTGTTCCTGCGTATTGGCAAGAACAAACCAAATCTCAATCGGAATCCGTACAAGCTGTTTGATTTCGACTGTTACCTTGGCCGCATACATCGGCGTTCGTAACTACTACTCGCCGTGGGAATACCTCGCTCGTCCCGACCACTTTATGACGATTGCGGCGTTAGCCGTATACCTTGTGTCGGCGTTATTTCTATCGCTGCCGAATTACCGAATATTGGTGATCAATATATTGCTCGCGCTGGCCACCGTCCACGTCATCTGCGGGGCGATACAATTCAAAGAGGGGAAGGAATTCATGTTGCTCGGGCCTTGGATCATCCGAACTCCCGCGGCCTGGCGCGCGAGCGGCTTTTACATCTGCCCAAATCACCTCGCCGGATTGTTGGAGGCCCTTGGGATGATGGCCCTCGGCCTCGTTTGCTGGTCGCGAAGCAAATTGTGGTTAAGGCTCAGTCTTGGATATGGGGTATTATTATGCTTTGCAGGTGTCGCCATAACCGGAAGCCGTGGCGGCTATCTGAGCACGTTGTGTGGGTTAATTCTGTTTGCAGTTTTGAGCCTCAGCGTCATCCACCGAGTAAAACGCAGGTCCTTCTGGCGAATGGTCACGCTCTCCGGAATGTTGTTCATCTTGCTCGTAGGCGGTGGGATAGCCGTCATGGCAAAAAGCGATTTACTCAAAAAACGGATGGCCGAGGTGTACGACCCGCAGAATATGCGACTCTACATGTGGGAGGCGTCGCTGAAACAATTTCACTTGAACCCAATTTTCGGAACTGGAAGCGGCACGTATCTATACTACGGACGTCATTTTCGTTCTCAGGACGTGCAGCGGGATCCGATGCATGTTCACAACGACTACCTCGAGCTCCTCTGCGAATACGGTATCATAGGCGCCTTGGCGATGGCCGCGTTTTTAGGGGCTCATCTGTCCGCGGGGATAACTGGAATGCGCCGGATTGTTCGCTACAAGCTGGAACCCACGAGGCGCATCTACAGCAATGAATTGGCTTTAGTGATCGGTGCGCTATCGGCAATAGGCGCTTTGATGGTCCATTCGATTGTCGATTTTAACCTACACATACCGGCGAACACGTTGGTGATTGCATTTCTGCTCTCAATCCTCTCGGCACCGACGAATGACGCCGGCCGAGCTGCATCTGTTGAAACGGCGACATTGATCGCAAAGTCGTTGCGCTGGCTCGCCCCTGTCGCGGGGATCTATCTGATCGTCTTCGGATTGCCCCTCATTCGCGCGGAATATTACGCCGAGCGCGCGCGGGTTTCGCTTCGCGACGGAGACTACACCGGTGCCGTGAGTTACGCCGAGCAGGCCGTGGCAACGGAGCGGAAGAATCCCGACATCTATTTTTACCTTGCTGAGTCGAAACACTTCCTCGCGTTGGATCAGAATCTTCCAGCTTCCGAGCGTGACCGGCTCGGGATCGAGACGATCGCCGCGTTGAAAGCCGGATTGGACCTCTTTCCGAAAGATCTGCGGCTTCTGCTGAAACTTGGTCGCACTTACGACCAACTTGGACGATTCGACGACGGAGACTTGATCTTTGAGCGCGCAGTGGATGCGGACCCCAATTTTACCAATACCTACGCCTACCTCGGCTTCCACCTGCAACTGCAAGGGAAGCTCCGCGCCGCGGAGACGGAATACAAAAAAGCCCTCTCAATCGCGAAAGAAGGCAATCCGCTCGCTGCAGCAGGCTTGCGCGACATTGAACAGGAAAGAAAACGACTGAAAGCGATCCAGCCATTTGACGTGAGCGACGACGAAGATGAGATGGATGAGCAAGCCGACGCTGCGGCAGATGGCGAACGCGTAAGCCGCCCCAAGTGACTCCGAGCCCTTCGACTTCTCCCGGCGAGTACGGAAGTACACCTCCAATTTCGGATCGATCGCTCCACTGGAGGCGCGCAGCTGGTGGACTCACCCTTGTTTATGTCATCGGGCTCATCGCGTTTGTCTGCGCGATTCGTTGGTGGAGCGAGAGCACCTGGCTGTTCAGCTTGGCACTATTCTCGCCCCCGGCGTTGTTGTTTACGCCGCTGATCTTTTTGACGCCCTTCTGTCTGCTCACCAGGCGACCTCTCTGCCTCGTGCATGTGAGTTGCGTCGTGTTGATCCTTTTCGGCTACATGACTTGGCGCTGGAATCCGTATGGGAAACCCGGTCAGGACACCATCACCGTCGCCACCCACAACGTCGGACAGGGGAACGTCGAGCAATTCAGTCAATTCCTCGAACTGCACAAGCCTGATGTCGTTCTCCTGCAGGACGCGAAAAATCGAGCGCCTCATTACGCACATCGGTTCAGCGACTACGAGATTATCAGCCGCGGTGAATTCGTCCTGCTCAGTCGTCATCTGGTCCAGCAATCCGCGGTGCTACCCGAGCCCCAATATCACGGGCGTCCCGTGGCGGCGCGTTTTGAAATCATCTTTCAAGGTCAACCGCTAGCACTTTACGACGTGCATCTGCCGACGCCCCGGACTCAGTTCAACCGAATCCTCAGTCCCCACATCGTGAATGAACTGTTCGGTGCAGCCGAAGATGGCGAGGAGCAGGGCTATCGGGCGTGGATGATCAAACGTACCGAACTCGCCAATGCCCTCGCAGCAATCCTCGCTCAAGAGCGCAGGCCATTCATCGTCGGGGGCGATTTTAACACCCCCGATCACGGCCCAATCTACCGCCAGTTTAGCGGGCAACTCACCGACGCCTTCGCGCACGCCGGCCGCGGCTGGGGGCTTACGTTTCCGGGTGAAACAAGGAATCCTCTCGCGTTCTGCAGACCATGGTTGAGGCTCGATTATCTATTCTCCGGCCGCGGCTGGGAGCCCATCTCCTGCGAGGTGGACTCAGGCCGGAAGGCCCAGCACTGCGCGGTCGTCGCTCGATTTAACCCGATTCGCGCAGGCTCATGATTCCTCAAGAAGCCCATCGATCAAAGCCGCCCCGACCGTGGGTCGTTGCGACGATCGTTTTCATCGTCGCATTCGATCTCGCGTTTGCATGGCAGCACGCCTTCGCCGCGCAGCGGAGCGAATTCGGCGCTCATCCCGACGAGGCTGGTCACTACGTGACTGGTCTGATGATCCGCGATTATCTCGTCCACGGCATCCCGGGGCCGCCGATGAAGTTTGCCGACGACTATTACCGTCATTATCCGAAGATCGGACTCGGTGTGTGGCCGCCGGTATTTTACCTCGTCCAATCTGCGTGGACGATCCCGTTCGGAGTCTCGCGAACGGCCATCCTTCTGCTGATGTGTGTGCTCGCCGCCGCAGTTGCATCGCTGCTCTTTCGCGCGCTGCGCGAAGAATTCGGCATCCTACCCGCAGCCGTCGGTGCGACGTGCTTTCTCTCGTTACCACTGGTTCGAGAGTTCTACTCCATGGTCATGGCGGAAACGCTTTGTGCCGTCCTGATGTTCGGCGCGACGCTTTCCTTCGGGCGCTTCCTTGACCGGGAAAAACGATCGGATGCGTTGGGGTTCGGCGCGCTTGCCGCGCTTGCCATCCTCACCAAAGGCACCGGTGTCGCGCTCGCTTTGGTCGTACCGATTGGCATCGTGTTCACGCGAAAATGGAGACTCGCTCTGCGACCGGCACTTTGGGGCGCCGGCGCTCTGACGGCGGTGATCGCGGGTCCGTGGACGTGGCATTTCCGCAACGAAGGCCGACTCAAGGGTGGATGGTTGCAGCCAAATCCCACCTTCGATTTTACGTCCGAGGCGATGCGCTATTATTCCGCCAAAATGTATCTCGGCCTTACCGCGGTCGTGTTCGTGTTTTTCCTGGTCGGACTGGTGACGGCGTTTATCAGACCAGTTGAACGCCTAGGAAAGTGGTCCGCGGCAGCCGCCCTTATTGTGAGCGTCTTCGTTTTCCAATGCATCATGCCTGTCGGCCTCGAAGCACGACACCTCATCCCGGCCCTGCCGGCGGCCATCATGTTCGCGATCGCGGGAGCGATGACGATCGGGCGCTTTCGGGCGCGCCGCGTGGACGAGTCGCCGGGTACGTTGACACCGCGGGCCGTCGCATGCCTCGCGCTCATTGCTGTCGGAGTGGCGGTGTCGACGATCACGTTCGTCCCGAGCCAAAAGGGCTGGTCCGGTTTCCGGCCTCTCGTCGATATCATCCTTGCCGACCATTCGAGCGACGCAGGAACCGTTCTCGTATCGTCCGACGGCAGCGGCGAAGGCATGTTCATTTCGGAAATCGCCATGCGCGAGCAGCGGCCTGGGCACGTAATCGAGCGTGCCAGCAAAGTCCTCGCCGACATGGAATGGAGCGGGCGCAATTATCACGCAAAGTTCTCCGACGATCAGGAACTCACAGACTTCATCGTGGAGGGAAAGGCGGGTTATGTCGTTTTGGACGATTCGATTCCCGAAGAAAAGCGCGGCGCGCATCACGACATGCTCAAGCGGGTTCTTAGAGACGACAGTGTCCACTTTTGGGAAGTGGCTACGTCGCCGATCACCCGCGGAAACCTTCCACAGGAAGCACCCATTCGTCTTTACCGGGTCAAACGGAAAACCTAATCCTGCCAGCTCGTGATGCCGCTTCCTCCACCTCATTTCACCAAGCTCTCGGTCCTCGTTGCAGCGTACAACGAAGCGGAAACGCTCCGCTCCTGCATGGAAGCCGTCCTCGCGGCGCCTCTGCCCGCCGGGCTCGCCCGCGAGGTCGTCATCGTCGAGGACGGCTCGCGCGACCGGACGTGGGCTGTCGCCCAGCAGCTCGCGGCAGAGCATCCAGAGATCAAAATTTTTCAGCAGCCGCACAACATGGGAAAAGGAGCCGCGATACGGCGAGCCATTGCCGAAATGACGGGAGATCTCGCGATTTTCCAGGACGCAGATCTCGAATACGATCCGCGCGATTACCCGCGCATGTTGCGGCCGATCATCGATGGTCGTGCCGATGTTGTTTTCGGATCGCGGTTCACGGGGGAAGAGCGAAAGGTCCTTTATTTCTGGCACACGCAAGCGAATCAATTTTTGACGCTCGCTTCCAACATGCTCAACGACACGAACTTCACTGACATGGAGACGTGCTACAAAGCGTTCACGGCGTTGGCGCTGAAGGCGATTCCTCTCGAGTCGAATCGATTCGGCATCGAGCCCGAGATCGCCGCGAAGGTCGCTCTCAACCGACTTCGCATGTTTGAGGTGCCGATCAGTTACAACGGTCGCCGTTACGACGAGGGAAAAAAAATTACGTGGCGCGATGGCGTCGCGGCGCTGTGGTTCATCTTCAAGTATCGCTTTAGCTCGAATTATTCGGACCCCGGCAAGGTGACCCTTGATGCGATGGAGCAGGCGCCGAAGTTCAACGAGTGGATGTATGAAAGCATCAAGCCCTGGCTCGGCGCGCGCGTCGCTGAACTCGGCGTGGGCCGGGGTAACATCAGCCGTTACATCCGCCAGCATCCTCACGTGTTGCTCACCGACTATCGCCTCGACTATTTGCAGGAGCTGAAGGCGAAATGGAGTCACGAATTTGACCTCCAGATCGGTCAACTCGATATGACGGCGCCCGCCGATTACGAGCAACTCCGCAGCTTCGCACCTGACAGCGTCGTGTTTCTCAATGTCCTCGAACATATCGAAAGCGACGAAGCCGTCCTTGGTAGCCTGTTCGCCACTGTGCCGGAAGGCTGCCGCATTGTTGTTCTCGTGCCGTTCAACATGAATCTCTACAGCGAGTTCGATCGTCAGTTGGGTCACTTCCGCCGCTACGCGAAAGGTGAATTGGAAAGCAAAATGACTGCCGCTGGGTTTGCAGTGGAGAAGCAGTTTTTCTTCAACAAATTCGGCGTCATCGCGTGGTACGTGGCCAACACGCTCTTCGGCCAGCGTGCCATCACACCGTCGCAACTGCGGCTCTATAATTTCCTCACGCCCGTCTTCCGAATCCTCGATAAGGTCCTGCCAACCAGCGGCCTTTCCACGGTCGTCATCGCGCGCAAACCAGACGCCTCAGCGCCGTCCGCAAGCGGCGCGGCCATGCTCGCGAATGCCCGCTGACGTTCTTTCAATCGAGCGTCGCATCCGAGCGCGCCGTGGATTCACCGCACTTCAACTCGGCGAACTCTGGCGCTATCGCGAGCTCTTCTGGTTTCTCGCGTGGCGCGACATCCTCGTGCGGTACAAACAGACCGCGCTGGGAGTGGCGTGGGCCGTCCTGCAGCCCGTGCTGACGATGGTCGTGTTCACGGTCATCTTTGGTCGTTTCGCGAAATTCCCGAGCCACGGGGCGCCGTACGAAGTCCTCATCTTTGCCGCTCTCCTTCCGTGGCAGTTTTTTTCCAATGCGCTGAGCGAAAGCAGCAACTCGCTCGTGGCATCCGCGAGGATCATTTCGAAAGTCTATTTTCCGCGGCTCATCATCCCGATCGCGGCCGTGCTGAGCGGTTTCATCGACGCTCTCATCGCCTTCGCGCTGCTCGTCATTTTCATGATCGTTTACGGAGTCGCCTTCCGCGTTCAGTTGCTGATGCTGCCGATATTCTTCGCGCTCGCGTTCTTCGCCGCGTTTTCCGTCGGCGTTTGGTTCAGCGCTCTGAATGTGAAGTATCGCGACGTGCGTTACGTGGTCCCGTTCATCACCCGGCTCGGAATGTACGTCACACCCGTCGGGTTTGTTTGGGCCGATCTGGTGCCTCAAAAATGGAAATTCTTCTACAGCCTCAATCCGCTGGTCGGCGCGATCGATGGGTTCCGCTGGTGTGTGCTAGGCCCGGAGTTTGAACCGTACTGGCCGGGGTTTTGGACCAGCAATGCGGTCGTGCTTTTCCTGCTCCTCACCGGGCTTGTCTATTTCCGAGCGACCGAGAAAACCTTTGCCGACGTGATCTGAGCGATGGCCATCATTTCCGTCCAGCAACTCAGCAAACGATACACTCTCGGCGTGGAGAGGCACGATACGTTGCGCGATCGGATCGCCGGCTGGTTTAAGCGCGGCGGGCGCAACGAGACGAAAAGCTTTTGGGCGCTTAAGGACGTTTCCTTCGACGTGGAAAAGGGCGATGTCATCGGCGTCATCGGTCGGAATGGTGCGGGCAAATCGACGTTGTTAAAGATCCTCAGCCAGATCACCGAGCCCACCGAAGGGGAGGTGGTCATTCGTGGGCGAGTCGCCAGCCTGCTTGAAGTCGGCACCGGCTTTCATTCCGAACTCACCGGCCGGGAAAATGTCTTCCTCAACGGCGCCATCCTCGGCATGGCCCGGAGTGAGATCACCCGGAAGTTTGACGAAATTGCGACCTTTGCGGAGTGCGATGGTTTCCTAGATACACCGGTCAAACACTACTCCAGCGGGATGCAGATGCGGCTCGCCTTCGCAGTCGCGGCGCATCTGGAACCAGAGATTCTGCTCGTGGATGAGGTGCTCGCCGTCGGAGACGCCGCCTTCCAGCAAAAATGCCTTGGCAAGATGGGCGAGGTGGCGCAACAAGGGCGCACGGTGCTTTTTGTGAGCCACAATATGACGGCGATGAGCGCGCTCTGTCAGCGCGGCGTCTACCTCGAAAAAGGGGCGCTCAAGCAAACCGGGCCCATCCAGGAAGTCATCGGAAACTACATGCAGGACAGCCTCGCGCTCGGAAGCGGCGGTAGTTTCAGTGTCGAGCAGCGCAGTGGAAATGGACTCGCTCAGATCACCGCCCTCAGCGTTTCCGCGCCGTGTGTGGCCGGCGCACCCCTGCGGATTTCACTCAGCTACGAATCGAAGCAACCGGGCCAGCAGGTGCGATTCTGGATCGCTGTTTACGACGTGATGAATGCCCGCGTGCTTGCCCTCGATAGCGGCACCATCAAGGACTTCCCGTCGATTCCGCCGCCGCGCGGTACGATCGAGATCGAGTTGCCGCAAAACGTGTCCCTTTACCCAGGGCGATATACCGTCAACGTTGCTGCGCGGGTCTGCGACGAGATGGCGGATTTTCTCCAGAGCGCACTTCAGTTCACCGTCGAGGAAGGGGACTTTTTCGGGACTGGCAAGATGCCCTACGGGAAAGCCGCGGTCCTCGTGGCGCAACGCTGGGGCATCGAAGCCACACAGCCGTGAGACTTTGTTTCGTTACCGATTCTCATCCGCTCAGTCCGCCCTTTGGCGGGATGGCCGTATACACTCAGACGGCTTCGCGGGCGCTTGCGGCCCGGGGCCACGAAGTCCACGTGATCGTCGCCACGCGGGGCGCATCGCACGACGCGCTTGATGGGGAAGTCCGCATCCACTTCCGGCGCGTGAACTGGCTGCCGCTCGTCGGGAAATTCGTCCCGACCCTCGGCGAGAGTTGCTGGATCGCCGCCGCGCTTCGGGTTCTTCACAAAGAGCACCATTTCGATCTCGTCGAATTCGCAAACTTTGAAGGAGTCGGGCTCGTTTCCGAACTCCTCGCCATCGCCCCATCCGTCGTCCGACTTCACACCTCGATGGCGGAAATGGTCGAGCTACAGCAGCGACCGTCGACGTGGGGGGAGCGTTTCATGATGTGGGCTGAACGCCAGTCTGCGCGGCGTGCGAGGGGTGTCGTGACCCACAGCCGCGCGCACCGCGAACGGCTTGGAAACCTCTACGGGCTCTCGCGCATCGAATTCATTCCGCACGGAATCCCGATTCCGCCGTCGCGCGCCGTCGAACCCGGGCAGCCGCACGTTTTGTCGTTGGGTCGACTGACCACCCGGAAGGGCGGAAAGACGTTGCTGGCGGCGATTCCGCTCATCCTCGCTGCGCATCCTGGGACTCGATTTACGATCGTCGGCGCGGGAGACGATCATCCGTTGGTGCGAGATTTCCGGGCGGCGCATCCTGCGATCGGCGGAGTGCAGTTCATCGAATTTGCCAGCGGCGAGGATCTCGAAGCGTTGTATTCCGTCGCGACGGTCTACGCGTCCGCTTCCGTCTACGAATCGTTCGGACTGACTTTTGTGGAGGCGCAGGCGCGCAACATTCCCGTCGTGGGTTGCGCGACGAGTGCGATGAACGAAATCATCGTCGACCGAGAAACCGGTCTGCTCGTGGCTCCCTCCGATCCGCAATCGCTAGCCGACGCCGTCGTCCGTTTGCTCGGCGACCCGGCGTTGCGCGAGCGTCTTGGGCGGGAAGGGCGCCGCATCGCGGTGGAACAATATTCGGCGGACCGAATGGCGGGGGATATCGACGCTTGGTATCGCCGGGTTCTCAATCGCTAGCACGATGATCCGCCGCGCGATCGAAACCTACGCTCTTCGATTCCCGTATCATCCGGGAAAGTGGCGTGTCGTCGAAGCCGCCGTGCGTTTGGGCGGCTTGGAGGCGGAAGATCAAGGGCGAACGTTCGAGGTCGAACGCGCCGGCGTGCGCTGGCGCCTCGGCATCGATTGCGCCGTGCAGCGTCGTCTTTTTTACCACGGCGTTTTCGACATTCACGATGTGAAGGCGCTGCTCGCTCACGTCCCCGAGGGAGGGATCTTTTTCGATGTGGGCTCGTATTTCGGTTATTACGCGCTCCTTGCCGCACGCCGTGGGGCCGAAGTCCATGCGTTCGAGCCGTCGCCGCCCAATTTTGCGCATCTGTATGAGCACGCGGCGCTCAATCCCTGGGCGCGCCTTCATTGTCATCGCATCGCGTTATCCGACGAGGTGGGCCGCGCGGCCTTTGCGCTCGCTTCCGACGACAACCGCGGCACGGGGCACCTCGTTACGCCCGGCTCGGGTGAAGCCTATTCCGAGATCCAGGCGACCACACTCGATGCCTTCGTCGACGCCAAAAAAATCGGTCGCATTGCGGCGCTGAAAATCGACGTCGAGGGCGCTGAATTGCGCGTCCTTCGCGGCGCGGAAAACACGCTGCGCCGCGATCGTCCGGTCCTTCTCGTGGAAGTGAACGAGCCGTGTCTTCGCCGTGCTGGCGGCAGTGCCGCGGAATTGACGGATGCCTTGCGTGCGCTCGATTACCGCCTCGTTCGCACGGTCTACGCCGGCCCGTCGGAGTTTGTCTCGCTGGCCCCAAGAGAAGATTACACGAACGTGCTCTGTCTGCCGCGTTGAGCGCAGCGACCTAAATCCGTCCCGAAGGAGGATGGGAGTCGTCCGACGATCTTACGCTTCGGGCTCGGGCTCTTCCTCGTCGCGGACGACGGGTGCGATGCCGGACAATGTCTCGCCTTCGCGCATGTCGATGAGTTTGACACCCTGGGCGTTGCGGCCCGTTTCGCGGATTTCCGAGATGCGAGTCCGGACCATTTTGCCCTTGTTGGTGATGAGCATGAGTTCGTCGCCGTCGCGCACCGTGAGCGCTCCAGCCACGCCTCCGGTCCGATCGGTCGTCTTCATCGTGATCACGCCCTTGCCGCCGCGGCTCTGGATTCGATACTCATCGAAGGCTGTGCGTTTCCCGAGGCCGTTTTCGCCCGCGACCAGTAACATTGCGTCTTTGTTTACGAGCGCGGCGCCGACGATGTAGTCGCCCTTGTCCGGTCGGATGCCCCAGACGCCGACCGTATTGCGGCCCTGGTCGCGGAGTTCCTCTTCGTTGAAGCGGATGCTCATGCCCTCATGGGTAATGAGCACGATCTCATCCAGGCCGGTGGTGAGTTTGCAGTCGATCAGGCGGTCGCCGTCTTCGATCTGGATCGCGATGATACCGCCTTTCCGGATGTTTTTGAAGTCGCTGAGATTCGACTTTTTCACGATGCCGCTGCGCGTGGCGAAGGCGATGTGCAGCTTCTCGTTCCAAGTCTCCTCGTCGGTCTTCTGGCCCTGTACGCGGATGGTCGCGGCTATTTTCTCCTCCGGTCGCAATTCGAGGAGGTTGGCAATGCTGCGGCCCTTCGAGGCGCGCGATCCTTCGGGAATCTCAAACACGCGCTCGACGTAGCACCGGCCGTCGGTGGTGAAAAACATGAGGTAATCGTGCGCCGTGGCGCTGAAGAGATGCTCGACGAAGTCGTCGTCGTCTTCCTCGCTCGCTCCTTCGCGCGCGGTCATGCCGATGACGCCCTTTCCTCCGCGGCGCTGGGCGCGGTAGGCCGAGACTGCGGTGCGTTTGATGAAGCCCTTGTGTGTGAGCGTGACAATGACGCCTTCGTTGGCGATGAGATCTTCGATCGCGATCTCGCCTTGCTCCGGCACGATCTGAGTGCGGCGAGGCGTGCCGTATTTCTTTTGAATCTCGCGAAGTTCGTCGGTGATGATCTTCAGGACGCGCTTTTCCTTCGCCAGGATGTCGAGCAGGTCTTTGATCGTGGCGATGAGCGCATCGTATTCGTTTTTGATGCTGTCGCGCTCGAGGCCGGTGAGTTGGTAGAGGCGCAGGTCGAGGATATGGCCGACCTGTTTTTCGCTGAACTTGTATTTCCCGTCGGTGAGCCGCGCTTCGTCGCGGATGAGGACGCCGATCTGCTCGACCGAACGGCGCGTCCACGCGAGCGCCATGAGTTTCGCCTTGGCGTCGTCGCGGTCGCGGGAGTCGCGGATGATCTTGATGAAGTCGTCGATGTTCGCGAGCGCGATGAGGTATCCCTCGAGTTTTTCGGCTTCGACCTCGGCTTGATTGAGGAGGTAGCGAGTGCGGCGCAGGATGACTTCGCGGCGGTGCTCGATGAAGCAGGCGATGGCGTCCTTGAGCCCGAGCAGGCGCGGTTTGCCGTGGTCGATCGCGAGCATGTTCACGCTGAACGACGATTCGAGCGCGGTATGTTTGTATAGGTTGTTGAGGATGACCTTCGGGTTCCCGTCGCGCTTCAGCTCGACGACCACGCGCGTGTTTTCATCCGACTCATCGCGCACGTCGCTGATGCCGGTGAGGATTTTCTCGTTTACGAGTTCCGCGATGCGCTTGACGAGCTCTGCGCGGTTCACGTTGTACGGGATCTCGGTGATGATGATCTGTTCGCGGCCGCCTTTGAGTTCTTCGACGCCCGCTCTGCCGCGGACGCGCACAGCGCCTTTGCCGGTGGTGAAATACGAGAGGATGCCCGCCTTTCCCTGGAGCACGCAACCGGTCGGAAAGTCTGGGCCTTTCACATACTCCATCAGTCCCTCGAGGGTGATGTCCGGGTCGACGATCTGCGCGCAGATCCCGTCGATGCACTCGCTCAGATTGTGCGGCGGGATGTTCGTCGCCATGCCGACGGCGATGCCGGTGCCGCCGTTGACGAGCAGGTTCGGGAAGGCCGCGGGGAAGACGGTCGGCTCCTGGCGCGTTTCGTCGTAGTTCGGCACGAAATCGACGGTCGCCTTGTCCATGTCGTCCATGAGCGCCGCGCCGAGGTGCCGCAGGCGCGCCTCGGTGTAACGCATGGACGCTGGTGGATCACCTTCGACCGAGCCGAAGTTTCCCTGGCCGTCGATTAGCATGTCCCGCATCGCCCATGGCTGCGCCATGTGGACGAGCGTCGGGTAGATGGCCTGGTCGCCGTGCGGGTGATAGTTGCCCATCGTCTCGCCGACGATCTTCGCGCACTTGAGGTGCTTGCGGTTCGGCTGTACGCCGAGTTCGTTCATGGCGAAAAGGATGCGGCGCTGCGAAGGCTTCAGCCCGTCGCGCGCATCGGGGAGTGCGCGGCTGATGATGACGGACATCGAGTAGTCGAGGAACGACTTCGACATCTCCTCGGCGACATTGACCGGCTGGACTTTTTCGTTGGGGTTGAGGTTGGGCATCGGAAGAGTGGTTAAGGGAAAAGGGGATGACTAGACGTCGAGCCGCGCGTTGAGCGCGTTGTCCTCGATGAATTGCCGCCGCGGTTCGACGACGTCGCCCATGAGGATGGTGAACATGCGGTCGGCTTCGACGGCGTTGTCTTCATTGAGTTCGACCCTCCACATTTTGCGTTTGTTCGGGTCCATCGTGGTCTCGAAGAGCTGCTTCGGATTCATTTCGCCGAGGCCTTTGAAGCGCTGGATGCTGAGGCCTTTTTTGCCGATTTCGATGACCTTGCTGAGGATCTCCGGCACGGAGAAAAGGCCGTGCGTCACGGCTTTGTCGCCTTCGCCTTCGATCAATTCGAAGATCGGATTATCGCTGTCGGAGAAGTGCTCGACCTTGAGCCCCTTGCGGTTGAGTTCGGTGACGAGTTTCAGTACGGAGATGGACTCATGCAGTTCGATGAGGCGCGCGCGGCGGCGGGCCCCTTCTTCCTTCTTTTTCGAGGCGACCTTTTCAACGATCGGTGCGGCTTCGCCCTCGGCGGGAAGATCACCGTTGGTGAGCTCCGGCACGGGATCGTCGAAGAGCGCGAGGTCTCGGTTTTCCTCGTGAAAGGAACGCACTTCGGCTTCGCCCAGGAAGTATTTCACCCACTCCTGGTTGCCTTCGCGCACTTTCACCATGAAGGCGGGGAAAACGCCGGTCTTCGGGTCGCGTCTGGTGATGTAGGCTTCAAAGTCGCCTCCGTGCCGACGGATCGCGTCGCTGAATTTGGCGAGGCGCTCGAGCAGTTCGAGGATGTCTTTGAGTTGGCTGGCGGTGATGACTTTGCCGTCGGCGAGGTTCTTGAGCTTCACTTCCTCGGAGCCGAGCGTGATCAGGATGCGGTTGAGCGCCGCGTCGTCGTCGACGTACTCCTCACGCTTCTTGCGTTTGATGAGGTAAAGGGGCGGGCAGGCGATGTAGACGTGGCCTTTGCGGATCAGGTCGGGCATCTGCCGATAGAAGAACGTGAGAAGCAGGGTGCGGATGTGCGAGCCGTCCACGTCGGCGTCCGTCATGATGATGATGCGGCCATAGCGGAGCCGGGCGAGGTTGAAGGAACCTTCGTTTTCCTTCGCGGTGGCGTCGCCGCTGGCCACGCCGATGCCGGTGCCGATGGCGGTGATGAGCGTCTGGACTTCCGTGTTCTGCAGCACCTTGTCCAGGCGCGCTTTCTCGACGTTGATGATCTTGCCCTTGATCGGGAGGATCGCCTGGAAACGCCGGTCGCGTCCCTGTTTTGCGGAGCCGCCTGCGGAGTCGCCCTCGACCACATACAGTTCCGTGAGCGCGGGATCGCGCTCGGAGCAGTCGGCCAGCTTGCCGGGCAGGCCGCCGCCGGTCATCGCGCCTTTGCGCACGGTCTCGCGCGCTTTGCGTGCGGCTTCGCGGGCGCGGGCGGCCATGAGGCATTTCTCGACGATCCGTTTTCCGACGTTCGGGTTTTGCTCAAAGTGCAGCATCAGCCCCTCGTAGCTGATCGAGCCGACGACGCTGTCCACTTCGGGCGAAATGAGTTTCACCTTCGTCTGCGACTCGAAGCGCGGGTCGGGATGTTTGACGCTGACCACCGCGGCGAGCCCTTCGAGCACGTCGTTGCCGGTGATCGGCACGTCCTTCTCCTTCAGGAGCGAATTGTTCTTCGCGTATTGGTTGATCGCGCGCGTCAGCGAGCCGCGGAAGCCGCTGGAATGCGTGCCGCCGTCCGGGTTCGGCACCGCGTTCGTGTAGCAGAGCAGTTGCTCGTTGTAGCTGTCGTTATAGTGCAGCCCGATTTCGACCATGATCTTGTCGCGCGAACCCTTGATCATGATCGGCTTCGGGTGAACGAGCGATTTGTTCTCGACGAGCCTCGCGACGAAGTCCTCCACGCCGCGCGGATGCTGCACCTGCACCGCCCGCGATCCTTCCGTGCGCTCATCGAGGAAGGTGAACGACAACGGCGCGTTGATGTAAGCAATGTCGTTGAGCCGTGTGATGATGCGCTCGGCCTTGAACTCTGTCGTCTCTTGGAAAATCTCCGGGTCGGGCTTGAACGTGATGAGCGTGCCCGTGTGCCGCTTGCTCTTCACCTCGGCGATGACGTGGAGTTGCTGCTTCGTCGTGCCGCGTTCAAAGGACATCGCGTGGATCTTCCCGTCGCGCGTGACTTCCACCTTGAACCACTCGCTGACCGCGTTGACGCACTTCGCGCCGACACCGTGCGTGCCGCCGGAGTAC
>JAYTDO010000350.1:0-14100 GCA_043735935.1 Chthoniobacteraceae bacterium | reverse complement strand
CTCGGGCCGTGTGTGATCGAGTCCGAAGAATTCGTCTGGCGGATGGCGCGCTCGCTCCACGCGATCGCGACGAAACTCGCGGTGCCTTTCATTTTCAAGGCGAGCTACGACAAGGCAAACCGCACGTCTGGAAAGTCGTTTCGCGGGATCGGCGTGAAGGAAGGCTGCGCGCTGCTCGGCGCCATCGGGAAGGAACTCGGCGTGCCCGTCACGACGGACGTGCATTCGCCCGAGGAGGCGCGCGTGGCGGCGGAATGGATCGACGTTTTGCAAATCCCGGCCTTCCTGTGCCGGCAGACGGACCTCATCGAGGCGGCAGCCGAAACCGGGCGCGTCGTGAACGTGAAAAAAGGCCAGTTCCTCTCGCCGTGGGAAGTGAAGAACATCGCCGAGAAGCTCATCTCGTTCGGAAACGAGCGTTTCTTTTTCACCGAGCGCGGCACCACTTTCGGCTACAACAACCTCGTCGCCGACATGCGCTCGCTCTATTGGATCCGCGAGGCGGGTTATCGAGTCGTGTTCGATGCCACGCACTCCGTTCAGCGCCCGGGCGGCGGCGGCGACAAGACCAGCGGCGACGGGGTGCTCGCGCCAGTCCTCGCTCGCGCGGCGGTCGCGGCGGGTTGCGACGGCATTTTTATCGAGACACACGAAGACCCGACGAAGGCCCTCAGTGACGGCCCGAATCAAATTCCTCTGGCGGAACTTCCGCACGTGCTGGAACAGTTGAAACAGCTCCATGCGATTGTTTCTTAAGTTCGTCGTCCCCGCAGTCTTCCTCGCATTGAGCACTGGCGGCGCGCTCGCCGAGACGAAAAAGGACAAGCCCAAGTCGTCCGAGAAAAAGAAGAAGGACGAGGCTCCGAAGGATGCTCCACCCAAGGACGGAGCCAGCAGCGACAAGCCCGAAAAGGAAAAGAACAAAGGCAAGGACAAGGAGCCGCAGAAGTTAAGCTTCCCGGTGCCGATCGGGCACGGCTCGAAGGGCCTCAAGCTCCCGTCCTACGGCCCGGATGGAAAGCTGAAGATGCTTTTCAACATCGAGGTCGCCAACCGGCTCGATGAGAACAACGTCGATATGATCAATCTCCAGTTGGAGACCTACGACGACGAGGGCGCCCCCGAGTTGGCCATCGCGTTGCCGACCTCCAGCTTTAATCTCTCCACCCACATGCTCTCCACGAAGCAGGAGGTCGTCATCACGCGCGACGATTTCCAGCTCAGCGGGCACACCATGGAGTTCAATATCGACACGCGCGAGGGCATCCTCGGCGGCGGCGTGAAAATGATCATCTACAATCTCGACACCGGAGATGAGGCCGACGCCGACAAATCCCCCGACAAACCGGATGCGAAGCCCGGCGGCCTTCCGAAAGTCACTCTCCCCGGCACTGACCCCAAACCCACCATCAAAGTGCTCAAACCCCAATCCACACCGCCAAAGGAGACCAAGCCCAGTGAGTAAAACGTCCTTCGCCTGCGCCATCGCGCTCACGCTCTCCATCGCCATCGCCGCCAGCCAGGTGCCACGGATCACCGAGGGTGATCTGCTCAAGGATCTCGACACCTTGAACCTCGATCCGTCGAACAAGCAGCCTTCCGGCCTCGATGCGCTCGCATCGAAAAAGGACAAGGCACCGAGCCAGACCGAGATCACGGCCGACAACGCCGAGTTCAACAACAAGACCCACATCGCGATCTTCAATGGCGACGTCGTCGTCAAAAACCCCGAGTTCAATGTCAAGTGCGACAAGCTCACTGCCTATCTCAAACACGACGCCAAACCGGAGCTCGCTCCCGGCGAGAAGCCAAAGCCCGCGGCCGCGACGCCTGCAGCTTCTCCCAGCACCTCGGGCGCTGACGGAACCGCCAAACCGAAGGGCAAAAGCGGCGGGCTCGAAAAGGCCGTGTGCGAGATGAAGGAGGGCGGCAAAGTCGTCATCACACAGGACAAGAAGGAAGCCGACGGCACCTCGACGCACTCCATAGGAAAGGGCGACAAGGCCGTCTACGACGCCGTCTCCGGCGACGTCACCCTCACCGGCTGGCCCGAGGTCAAGCAGGGCATCAATTCGGGGATTGCAGTCGAGGAAGGCGCGGTCATCATCATGACGCGCGACGGAAAAATGCGCACTACTGGACGTGTTAAATTCCTTATCCAAGACTCCGGCAACGACAAGCCCGCTTCGGAGAAGTCCCGCTAAACCGTGATCCTGCCAGACTCTCCCGCCTTACCCCACGACGGCCCGCCCGTCCTCCAGACCCACAAGCTCGTCAAAATCTATGGTGGCCGTGCCGTCGTGAACGGTGTGGACATCAACTGCCGTCGCGGCGAGATCGTCGGCCTGCTCGGCCCGAACGGCGCAGGCAAGACCACAAGCTTCTACATGATGGTCGGCCTCGTCCGCCCCAACAGCGGCAAAGTCACCTTCGAAGGCGAGGACGTCACCGATTACCCCATGTTCCGCCGCGCGCGCATGGGGATGGGTTACCTGCCTCAGGAGGAGTCCATCTTTCGTAAAATGACCGTCGAGGAAAACCTCATGGCCATCCTCGAGACGACAGCCCTCAACAAGAAGGCGCGCCGAGCCCGCTGCGACGAATTGCTCACACAGTTCGGCATCGACCACGTCGGCAAGCAACTCGCCCTCACCCTTTCCGGCGGCGAAAAGCGCCGCCTCACCATCGCCCGCTCCCTCGTCACCGAGCCGAGCATGATCATGCTCGACGAGCCCTTCAGCGGCGTCGATCCCATCGCCGTCTTCGACGTCCAGCAGATCGTGAAAAACCTTCGCGACGCCGGCCTCGCCATCCTCATCACCGACCATAACGTCCGCGAGACCCTCAGCATCGTCGATCGCGCCTACCTCATCTTCGAGGGCCGCGTCGAGACTCAGGGCACCAAGGATTTCCTCATTAACGATCCGGTCGCCCGCCGAGTTTACCTCGGCGAAGGCTTCCAGATGTAACCCCGCAACCACAACCAGAACCAGAAAACGAACATGCAAACCGCAAACGTCAATGTTCCCGTCCGCGTCACCGGTCGCCACGTCAGCATCACCGAGGCGATCAAGGATTACGCCACGTCGAAACTGGATCACCTCCACCTCGACTACCCGAAGATCATCGAGGCCCACGTCATCCTCGACGTCGAGAAGCACCGCCATTTTGCCGAGATCATCCTCCACTGCACCAACCACATCACCATCGAGGCCAGCCACGAGTGCGACGATATGTATGCCTCCATCGACGGCGTGATCGACAAGATCGCCCAGCAGATGCGGAAGTACAAAACCAAGATCCTCCGCAACCACCGGCCCCGCGGCTTCGACGTCAAACACATCGAGCAGCAAGTCCTCAGCGTCGACGGGTTCGACGAACACGCCGAGAGCGAACCGCAGGTCATCGAGACCGAGCGTTACGAAGTGAAGCCCATGTTCGTCGACGAGGCCGTGCTCCAGCTTGAGATGTCCGCCCGGCAGTTCGTCGTCTTTCTCAATGCCAAGACCGAGAAGGTCAACATCCTCCACCGACGCAAAAACGGCGGGTTCGGCTTGATGGAGCCGCTCTATCGCTGACGCCACCGCGCCAGTTCATTCACCCAGGCCGGGCCGGAGCGATCCGCCCCGGCCTTTTTTCATCTCAACGCGGCGGCTCCGGCGCCTTGCCGGATCTCGATTTCAAAGCTTCCAGTTCCTCCGCCAGCCGTTCGCGTTCGAGCGTCAGTTGCGCGTGTTCCTTCGCGAGCTTTTCCACCTCGGGCGTCATGTCCGGCAGGCTTGCCTTCAGCGCCTGGAGATTCTTGATGAGCTGCTGCTGGATCATCAGCCCCTGAAAGCTGCTCTGCGTCCGGTCATTCGCCGCATCCTCCCGTCCGCCGATCGCCGCCTCCCGCCTCCGCAACACCTCCGCCCGCTCCGCAAACTCCGCCTCCCGCGCCGCCACACTCGTGCGCTCTTCCTCCAAGTCCCGCTTCACCGCCGCCACCTGCGCCTCCTGTTCAGCCAGCATCGCATCCTTCGCATCGATCATCGCGTTCAGGCATGCCACCCACGCAAGCAGGCCGAGCACCGCCGGGACCACCACCAGCCACAACAGCAGGCGCATCGACGAGCGGGGTTTGGCAGGAAGATCGGACATGGCTTAAGGGCGCGCACGTTAGCCGCACCCGCACTCCATCGCAAGGCGCACCGCAGGGTTGCCAAGCTCAAACGTCGCGTCCATCTTCCGCGCCCTTATGCCTGAGATCGACTCCACCTACACCCCCGCCGCCGTCGAGGCCAAGTGGTACGACTTCTGGCTCGAGAACCACTGCTTCGCCGCCGACCCCGCCCGAGTGTCCCCCACCCGGCCCGCCTACTCCATCGTCATCCCCCCGCCGAACGTCACCGGCGTGCTCACCCTCGGCCACGTCCTGAACAACACCATCCAGGACATCCTCGCCCGCCGCGCTCGGATGCTCGGAAAGGAAGTCCTCTGGCTCCCCGGCACCGACCACGCCGGCATCGCCACGCAGAACGTCGTCGAAAAGACCCTCAAAAAAGAAGGCGCCATCAAGCACCGCAACGACCTCGGCCGCGAGGCGCTCGTCGGCAAGATCTGGGAGTGGAAGGAAAAATACGGCGGCATCATATTGAAGCAGCTCCGCGCCCTCGGCGCCTCGTGCGACTGGTCCCGCACCCGCTTCACCATGGATGAAGACTACTCCCGCTGCGTCGCGAGCGTCTTTGTGGACCTTTACCAAAAGGGCCTCATCTATCGTGGCAAACGCATGGTCAACTGGTGCCCCGCCTCGCTCACGGCGCTGAGCGACGAGGAGGTCACGATGAAGGAGCAGAACGGCGTCCTCTATTATTTCAAAGTCGAGGTCGTCGACGCCCCCGGCGCCGGCCCGGTGTGGCTCACCATCGCCACCACCCGCCCCGAGACGATCCCCGGCGACTCGGCGATCGCCGTCAATCCGAAGGACCCTCGCTACGCCCACCTCATCGGCTGCCACGTCCGCCGCCCCCTGCCCGTCGAACTGCCCGACGCCGACAAGTGCATCCCGATCATCGGCGACGACGCCGTCACCTTCGACTTCGGCACGGGCGTGCTCAAGGTCACCCCCGCTCACGACAAGGCCGACTACGAGATCGGCCAGCGCCACGGCCTGCCGCAGATCGACATCATGCACCCCTACGGCGTCATGAACGACCTCGCCGGCGCCGACCTCGCAGGGCTCGAGCGTTTCGCCGCTCGCAAGCGCGCCGTCGAGCTTCTCACCGACCTCGGCGTCCTGGAAAAGGAGGAGCCTTACAAAAACAACGTCGGTTACTCCGAACGCGCCGACGTGCCGATCGAGCCCCGGCTGAGCGAGCAGTGGTTTTTGAAATATCCGAGCCAGCAGGAGGCCCGCGCCGTGGTCTCGAGCGGCCAGACGCGGTTCTTTCCCGAGCGCTGGTCGAAGGTTTACGACCATTGGATGGGGAATCTGCAGGACTGGTGCATCTCGCGGCAGCTTTGGTGGGGGCATCGAGTGCCGGTGTGGTATCGCGACGGCCTCGCGCAGGGCTCCTCCAGCGCCCAAACATCCGGCGCGGAACCAATCGCGCCCGAACGCGAAATCTATGTGGGCGTCGAACCCCCGGTCGGCGACGGCTGGGAGCAGGACCCGGACGTTTTGGACACCTGGTTCTCCTCGTGGCTGTGGCCCTTCGCCACCATGGGCTGGCCGGACAAGACCGAGACGCTCGCCAAGTTCTACCCCACCACCGACCTCGTCACCGGCCCGGACATCATCTTCTTCTGGGTCGCCCGGATGATCATGGCCGGCTTCGAGTGGATGGGCGAACTGCCTTTCAAGAACGTCTATTTCACCGGCATCATCCGCGACAAACAGGGCCGCAAAATGAGCAAGTCGCTCGGCAATTCCCCTGACCCGCTCGACCTGATCGGGAAGTTCGGCGCGGACGCCCTGCGCTTCGGCGTCATGCGCAGCGCCCCCCTGGGAGCCGACATCCTTTTCGACGAAAAGAACGTGGAACTCGGCCGGAACTTCTGCACGAAACTCTGGAATGCCGCGCGCTTCCGCCAGATGCAAGGCGGCGCTACCGAGGGCGAAATCCAGCCAGCGCTTCTCACCACCGACGACCGGTGGATCCTCGGGCGCCTCGACACGGCCGTCGCCGAAGTGAGCACCGCGCTCGACGAATACCGCTTCAGCGACGCGGCGCAGACGCTTTACCGCTTCTTCTGGAGCGAATACTGCGACTGGTACCTCGAAGCCGCCAAGGCGGCGCTCGCCACCGACGACCGCAAGGCCAACACCATCGCCGTCATGGACTTCGTGCTCGCGCATACGCTCCGACTCTTCCACCCCTTCCTCCCCTTCATCAGCGAGGAACTCTGGCACGGCCTCGGATACAACGACGACATGCCCGCCGACCAGGGCGGCACCACGCTCATGAACGCGCCGTGGCCGAAGCCGTTCAACGAGGATGAACGCGCCTACTTCGGCCTCGATGCCGAAGCCGAACGCGCCGCCGCCGCGAAACATGAGACCGTGAACCTCGGCCGCGGCCTGCGCAGGGATTTCAATATCGCGAGCAACAAGCGCGTGCGTTTCCTCCTGCTGTCAAACACCGACCTGCCCTCGCATGAGACCGACACGCTGCGGCTGCTGCTTAATGCCGATCCGCTCGAAATCGTGGACCGCGCCCGCGCGATCGAACCGGGGACGCCGACGGCGCTGACGCCGCTGGGCGAACTTTTCCTGCCGCTGGACGGCCTCATCGACGTGGCCGCCGAACGCGAACGCCTCGGCAAAGAGATCGCCCGGGTGGAGGACGAACTCCGCAAGGTGCGCGTGAAGGTGGGCAACCCGGACTTCGCGGGCAAGGTGCCGGCAGCCGTGCTCGAAGACCACCGGCAGCGCGAGGCGACGTGGGCGGACAAACTCGCGCAGCTCGAAAAAATGCGCAGCTCGCTCGGGTAAACGGGTCCACATTCCACACAGGACATCTAAGGCTGGAGGCGCCCGCGGGTTCATCACGCAACTGCTACGCAGGCGTATCAAATCCGCCCGTTGCACTCCCGCCTTTCGTCCGTCCCCTAATCATGAAGAAACTCCTGCTCCTCCTCGCACTCGGCGCCCTCGGTGCCGGCGGGTGGTACGCGTACGGTCATCGCCCCGGCAAACCCGCCACGGTCGGTGCCGATGTCAGTGATAAGTTCGTGGCGCGGGCCGAAAAGCGCGACATCGACGCCACGGTGGAAGTCAGCGGCGACGTGACGCCCGCGCTTCAGGTGGACGTGAAAGCGGAGGTGGGCGGCAAACTCAAGGCGCTGCATGTCGAGGCGGGCGACACCGTGAAGGAAGGCGACGTGCTGGTGGAAATCGACGACCGCGATTTGATGACCGAGAAGGAAAGCGCGCTCACGGAAATCGAAGGCGCCCAGCTTTCCATGGAAAAGACCAAGCGGAACTTCGAGCGAGGCAAGGAACTCTTCGAGTCGAAGCTCATCAGCCAGGAGGTCTTCGATAATCTCAATTCGGAATACGCGATCGGCGAAAACGGCCTCACCAAAGCCCAGCGCAAACTCCAACTCGTCGAGGACCGCCTCCGCAAGACCAAGGTCCTCGCCCCGATGGATGGCACGGTGCTCACGGTGCCCGTGATCGAAGGCCAGGTGGTCATCGCGGCGGCGAGCGTCAACAGCGGCACGCCCCTGATGACCATCGCGAACCTCAACCGCCTGCTCGTGGAGACGCATATCAATCAGGTGGACGTCGCGCGCATCACGAAGGACCAGACGGTCAAACTGCGGGCCGACTCGCTGCGCGATGCGGAAATGGAGGCGAAAATCTCATTCATCGCGCCCGGCGCCACGGCGAAGAACAGCGTGAAGGGATTCCAAGTGCAGGCGCTCATCGAAAAACCCGACCCGCGGCTGCGGCCCGGCATGACGGTGAACGTGATCATCCCCATCGCGAGCGCGAGCGACGCACTGAGCGTGCCGATCTCGGCTGTCTTCCGCGGGGAAGGCAAGACCAAGGTCGTCTATGTCCGCCGCGGAACTGGCTCGGAGAAACGCGAGGTGAAGATCGGCGTCACCAACACGGACTTCGCACAGGTCATCAGCGGCATCGATGAAGGCGACGAAATCCTCCTCATCGAACCGGATCGCGCGGTGCGGAAAAAATCGTAGGCGGAGGCGCGCAGGCACCCGGCAATGGCACTGATCGAACTGCGAGGCGTCACGAAGCGCTATCAAGTCGGCGAACAGGAAATCGTCGCCCTCGACGGCATCGACCTGAGCATCGAGCAGGGGGAATATGCGGCCATCATCGGGCCGAGCGGCAGCGGCAAATCAACCCTCATGCACCTGCTCGGCTGCCTCGATACGCCCTCGACCGGCACCATGCACGTCGACGGCATCGACGTGAGCCGCGCCAGCGGCAACCGACTCGCGGAACTGCGCAAC
The DNA here is from genome assembly GCA_043735935.1 of Chthoniobacteraceae bacterium. GTDB lineage: Bacteria > Verrucomicrobiota > Verrucomicrobiia > Chthoniobacterales > Chthoniobacteraceae > JANLQB01. The sequence goes on along the minus strand of JAYTDO010000350.1, from coordinate 5,634 downwards.
CAGAAGATTGGCTTCGTCTTCCAAAGCTTCAACCTGCTCGCCAAATTCAACGTGCTGCAAAACGTGGAGCTCCCGATGGTCTACTCGGGCGTATCGGCAAAGATCCGCCATGAACGCGCGATGGCCGCCATCGAGCGGGTGGACCTCACGAACCGCGTCAAGAACACGCCCCTCCAACTCAGCGGCGGCCAGATGCAGCGGGTGGCGATCGCCCGAGCGCTGGTGAACCAGCCGAAAATCATCTTCGCGGACGAACCGACGGGGAACCTCGACTCAAAGACCGGCGCCACGATCCTCGAGCTTTTCCGCGAACTGAGCGAGCAGGGCAGCACGATCGTGCTCGTCACGCACGACAACAAGATCGCCGCACAGACGCCGCGCCGGATCGAGATCCAGGACGGCAAGATCGTCGGCGATCACCACTCGGAGCCCGTGCTCATCAACGCCATTCCATGAACCTTTGGCTCGGCCTGCTCATCGGACTGAAGGAAATCTGGGCGCACAAGTTTCGCAGCTTTCTGACCATGCTCGGCGTAATCCTCGGCGTCGCCTCGCTGCTGTCGATGTTTGCACTCACCACCGGCATCGCGAACGGGATGCGCGAATACATGCAGCAAATCGGCGGCATCGAACGCATCGGCATCATCACCCAGGACGTGCCGCCTTCGCAGGAAGGGTATTTTGAAATCTCCCCAGGCCGAACCGTGGCGGACGCCGAAGCCATCCAGAAATCCGCGCCGCTCGTGTCCTACGTCACGCCGGTCTCCCAGCTCGCCGCGACACTCCAGCGGGCGAACAAAACTTTTCGGGGAGAAGTCAACGGCTGCTGGCCGGACTACGTTCCCATCAACAAACACACCATCGCCAGCGGGCGCGGGCTAACGCAGCTTGACGTAGAACGCGGCCTCCGCGTGTGCGTGGTCGGACGGCTCGTCGTGGACAAACTCTGGCCCGAGCGCCCGAAATACGACGCCGTGGGCGAGACCATCAAGATCAACGATCGACCCTTCAAGATCGTGGGCATCTTCGACTACTACGAACGCGACGAGGACAAGCGCCGCCGGGAACTGGGACTCGAACAACCGAAGGACCCGGGCAAGGGAAACCGGCCCCCGCGGAGCAGCGGCGGGATGCGCGGTTGGAACCCGTTCGACCGCAAGAACCTGACGGTCATCATGCCGATCAGCACGATGTTCTGGGAGTTCAAATCGGCGAACGTGGTCGCCAAGGAGGATCAGGGGCCGCAATTCAAGCTGGACGCGCTCAACTTCCAGGTCGCCGACACGGACCACTTTGACGAGACGCTCGAACAGGTCCGCAACATCGTGCTCACGACGCACCGTGGCATCGAGGACTTCAACTTCGACACGCGGCAGGAGTGGCTCGACAACATCGAGAAGAACGTGCGGAACACTCGGCTGAGCTTCGGCTTCATCTCCGCGATCTCGCTGCTCGTCGGCGGCATCGGCATCACGAACATCATGCTCGCGAGCATCACGGAGCGCATCCGCGAGATCGGCGTCCGTCGCGCGATCGGTGCAAAGAGCCACGACATCTTCATCCAGATCGTCGTCGAAAGCACGGTGATCGGATTTATCGGCGGCATCCTCGGCCTGCTCGCCAGCGTCGGCATGATGAAGATCCTCGTGTCGTTTTCGCCCGCGGAAAATGCGCCGGTGGTGGAGCTCCAGAGCGTGCTCATCAGCTTCGGATTTGCCGTCATCATCGGTGTACTCAGCGGCCTTTACCCCGCGTGGAGCGCCAGCCGTCTCGACCCGATCGAAGCGTTGCGCTACGGCTAGCCGCGCGCCACTTTCACGAATCACGGATCGTCACTTGAACGCCGCGCGCTTTCTTCCTAGCGTGCGAAGCTCAACCTCCAACCCTCGACACGAAAGGACACATCACTATGGGCCTCATGGATTTCATCAAAGGCGAACTGCTCGAAATCATCGAATGGACGGACGACTCGCGCGACACGCTGAGCTACCGCTGGCCGGACGACGACAAGAACATCAAGAACGGAGCGCAGCTCATCGTCCGCGAATCGCAACTTGTGCAGTTCCTTTACCTCGGGCAATTCGGCGACACGTTCGGCCCAGGCAAACACTCGCTGACGACCGAGAATATCCCGCTACTCACGAAGATTCAGGGCTGGAAATACGGCTTCAACTCGCCCTTCAAAGCCGACGTCTACTACGTCACGACGCGCCTTTTCACTGGAAACAAGTGGGGCACGTCGAACCCGGTGATGATGCGCGACAACGATTTCGGAATCGTGCGCGCCCGGGCATTCGGCACGTATGACTTCAAAATCGTCGAGCCTCGCCTGTTTCTGAAGGAGGTCGCGGGAAGCGATCAGCATTTCCGACTCGACGAATTCGCCGACACCATGCGCTCGCGGATCGTGTCGCTCTTCAGCGAAGCGCTGGCGCAGGCGAAAATCCCGGTGCTCGATGTCGCCTCGCGTTACAGCGAAGTCGGCGCGGCGCTGCTCCCGCTCATCAACGCGGTGACCACGGCCAAATACGGCATCGAGATGACCAGCTTCATCCTCGAGAATGTGAGCGTGCCGCCGGAAGTCGAAGCTGCGATCGACAAACGTTCGTCGATGGCTGCGGTCGGCAATCTGAACGATTACGTGAAATTCCAAATGGCCGAAGGCATGGGCTCCGGCCAGGGCGGCGGCCCCGGCGGCATGGCAAGCGAGATGGCGATCGGCATGGCGATGGCGCAACAGATGATGCAGCAGCAAGGCGGCGTCCTCGGCGCCCAAGCCACACCTGCGGCCGCAGCTCCGCCACCGCTCCCGACAGCGGCCGCGCCGGCCCTCCTCTCGCCCGCCGAAGCCGCGCAGGCGCTGGGTGTCACGGAAGCGGACGTGCTCCAAACGCTCGAAGCTGGCGAACTGAAAGGCAAAAAGATCGGCTCGACGTGGCGCATCACCCGGACGGCGCTGGATGAGTTTTTGAAAAACTAAACACCAAAATCGATCCCGTGTGACGCCGCATGGCTGACATCACCGCAAAACAAAAATACACCTGTCCCACCTGCGGGGCAGAGGCCCAGTGGAATCCCGCGAAGAGCGCGCTCATTTGCCCGTACTGCAACACCGTGTCGCCCGCAGAACTGTCCGCGGGCGGCGGAGGAATCCAGGAAAATGACCTCGCGACCGCGCTCCGAAATGTCGGCGACGACGACCGCGGATGGGCCGCCGAGAAGACCTCGGTAAAGTGTCAGAGTTGCCAGGCGATTTCGGTGTTTGATCCGACGCGCGTCGCGCAGCGCTGCGACTTCTGCGGCGCATCGGCGCTCGTTCCGTACGAGCAGACCAAGGCGCCGATCCGGCCGGAAAGTTTGCTCGAATTCACCGTCGCTGAGACAGCCGTCCGCGAGACGATCCGCGAATGGTACGGCTCGCGTTGGTGGGCGCCGAACGCGCTGAAGTCCCGCGCCCTCACCGATACCGTTCACGGCGTTTACCTCCCTTACTGGACGTTCGATGCACAGGTTCACGCCGACTGGACCGCCGAGGCGGGCTATCACTATTACGAAACCGAATCCTACACCGACGCGCAGGGCAAACGGCAGACGCGCCAGGTGCAACGGACGCGATGGGTCCCGGCATCCGGGTCGCTCGAGCATTTCTTCGACGACGAACTCGTGCCCGCCTCGAAAGGCGTGCAGCCAGAGCTTCTCCGCAAGATCGAGCCCTTTCCCACCACGACCGATCTGAAGCCCTACGACCCCGGGTTTCTGAGCGGCTGGGTGGTGGAGCAATATCAGATCGACCTCATCGCCGCCGCCCAGCATTCCCGAGAGATCATGGACGCAAAGACCGAGCGACTTTGCTCGGCCGAAGTCCCCGGCGACACGCAGCGCAATCTCGACGTGCAAGCCGATTATTCAGCCCAAACCTTCAAGCACATCCTCGTGCCGATCTGGCTGCTCACCTATACCTACGGCTCGACCTCCTATCAGGTCATCGTCAACGGCTACACCGGCGCCATCGCCGGCAAACATCCGCTGAGTTGGACGAAGATCCTGCTCGCAGTCCTTGCAGTCCTCATCGTCATCGGAGTGGTGATCGCCGCGAGCCATTGATGGAAAACCTCACCGCCTATCTCCGTGGCGGGGGCGATCTCAATGCCACCCAAGTCGCCCTCGCCGTCGCACAACTCGTCGCGTCCGAAGTCTCCGACGCTGCGAAGGCGCAGTTTCTCGTCGCGCTGCGCGCAAAAGTGGAGACCGCCGCGGAAATCGCCGCCTTCACGCGCGAGATGCTCGATCGTGCGGTCGACCCGCTCATCGATCCGGCGACCGTACCCGGCCCGCTGCTCGACGTCTGCGGCACCGGCGGCGACAAACTCGAAGTCTTCAACGTCTCCACAACCAGCATGTTCGTGCTCGCCGCCGGCGGCGCGTGTGTCGTGAAACACGGAAACCGCGCCATCACGAGCAAGTGCGGCGGCGCGGACGTGCTTGAAGAACTTGGCGTCACGATCGACCTGCCGCCCGCTTCGCTGAAACGCTGCGTCGAAACGCACGGATTGGGATTCATCTTTGCACCCGCGTATCACCCCGCCTTCAAGGCGATCGCGCCGGTCCGGAAGGCGCTGGCCGCGCAGGGCGTGCCCACGATCTTCAATCTCCTCGGCCCACTGCTCAATCCAGCCCGCCCCGCCCACCAGTTGGTCGGCATTTTCTCCCCGCTGCTCCTGCCGAAGTACGCCGAAACTCTCGCCGCTCTCGACCGCGCGAGGGCCTGGGCGGTGCACGGCAGCGGCATGGATGAACTGTCGCTGACCGGACCGAGCGAGGTGTGCGAGGTGAAAGGGGGCGTCATCCGCGACTTCACCGTACTGGCCGGAGATCTCGGTCTCGCGTCCTGTGAACTCTCTGCCCTCGTCGGCGGAGATCGGACTGAAAACGCCCAAATCCTCGTCGCGATTCTCGACGGCACAGAACGCGGCCCGAAGCGCGATATGGTGCTCCTTAACGCCGCTGCGGGCTTCGTCATCGCGGGCATCTCGTCGGATCTGGGCGCGGGAGTCGAACTTGCAGGGCGGCAAATCGACGACGGCCTCGCGGGTGCGAAACTGACGGCGCTCCAAGCTTTCCGCGTTTGATCCGTCCCCCGCCGGATCGGATTCGCGAGGAAATTTTATTGCCGCCGCGTCCGCGGGGGCATACGTGAGCCCGATGCGCACGATCGGCATCCTGGATTCTGAAAAAGCCGCCGCTAGGTTTGGCGATTGCCTCTATGTGCGCGGAATCGAAAACGAGCGCGAACGGGAGGATGACGGGACATTCTCGATCTGGATCGTCGAGGAGGAACGCGTGCGAGATGCGGCCGCGCTGCTCGCGCAGTTCCGGACGAACCCCGACGCCTCCGAGTTTTCATCGGCCTCCATCGAGGCGGAAAGCAGGCGGGCATCCGAACTGCGCTCGGAGAGGAGCCGCCGCGCGACCGTCGCCGATGCGGAGCGGATCAACTACGAGCGCTCGTTCACTCCGATGCCCATCGTCACCTACGCGCTCATCGTCATCGCGGCGGCCGTCGCGGTGTATTCGGGAGTCGGCGGCGACTGGCATGCGCTCCGGTTCTTGAGCATCACCGAACTTTACGTGGAC
>JAYTDO010000349.1:0-6322 GCA_043735935.1 Chthoniobacteraceae bacterium | reverse complement strand
CAACGTGAATTCGCACTGCGCCTCCTGGTAACGCACATCGCGGATCTGGCGCGCGGCATTGGGCGAAAAGCCGACCTCGACGAGCTGTGCCCGGCATTTTTCCGCCACATCGATGCAGTTCGCATCGTCGCCATTGATGAGCACCATCCCGTTCTCGGGAACGATATTGAGAAGCCGGCGAAAGCTCAGCTTGATCTCATCGATGCTGCCGAAAATATCCGCATGGTCGAACTCGATATTATTCACCACCACCAACTCAGGCAGGTAGTGGAGGAACTTTGAGCGCTTGTCGAAAAAGGCGGTGTCGTATTCGTCCCCTTCGATCACGACGTGTTTTGCCTCATGCAAGCTGCATCCCTGACCGAGGTTCTTCGCGATGCCGCCGATCATGTAGGCCGGGTCCAGACCCGCGCTCTTGAGTATCCATGCGAGCAGCGAAGTCGTCGTCGTTTTGCCGTGGGTGCCGGTGACGACCAGATTGTGCCGACCGCGGAGGAAGAATTGTTTCAGCGTCTCGGGAAGTGACAGGTAATAAAGCTTCCGATTGAGCACCGCCTCGACCTCCGGGTTTCCGCGGGAAATGGCGTTCCCCACCACGATCATGTCTGCATCGGCCGGGAGATTATCGGCTCGGTAACCCTCGGTGAGCTTGATGCCCTTCGATTCGAGGAACGTCGACATCGGCGGGTAGACGCCCGCGTCCGAGCCGGTGACAACGTAACCCTGTGCTCGCATCGCCGCGGCGACCGCACCCATCGCGGTGCCGCAGATGCCGATAAAATGGACGTGTCGGATGGCTTCGTTCATAAGGCGCAGAGAAAGGGCGCGAAGCTACCGGTCGACCGCGGACGGCGCAAGCACCGCCGTTACAGATTGACCTCGGCCTTCCGCCCACCAACGCTGCGCCGCCGAACGCATGGGCTCACAATCCGGAACGTCTAAAATCTCGCTGCTGACGGCGACCTGCATCGTCATCTCCAACATGATCGGGACCGGGGTCTTCACCAGCCTCGGTTTCCAAGTCGGCCCATTGCCGTCTCCGTTCGCGATCCTCCTGCTGTGGCTGATCGGCGGCATCTGCGCGTTTTGCGGAGCGCTCGCCTATGGCGAACTCGCCGCGGCCCTCCCCCGCTCCGGCGGCGAATACCATTTCCTCTCCAAAGGCATACATCCCGCCGTTGGTTTTCTCGCGGGATGGCTCTCCGTCACCGTCGGCTTTGCTGCGCCGATCGCGATCGCGGCGATGGCGTTCGGTCGTTACTCCGCGGGCATTTTCCCAGGCGCCTCGCCGCTTCTGCTTTCGCTGATCGTTGTCGCAGCGGTGACCGTAGTGCACCTTCGCGGCGTGGAAGTCGGCGCCAAATTCCAGAACACTTCCACCGCATTAAAAGTCGCGCTCATCCTGCTTTTCATCGTCGCCGGAGCATTTGCGAAATCTCCCGCCGATGTCCACTTCGCGCCAGATGCCGACACCACCCGGCTGATCACCGGGACGCCGTTTGCCGTGAGCCTGATCTTCGTCATGTACGCCTATTCGGGCTGGAATGCGTCAGCCTACATCGTAGGCGAAGTGCGCGACCCGGGCCGTAACGTCCCGCTCTCCGTCGCGCTCGGAACGTTCATCGTGACCGGGCTGTATCTTGCATTGAACGCGACCTTTCTGCGAGTCGCCCCGATGTCGGAACTCGCCGGTAAAGTCGACGTCGGCCACGTCGCAGCCGCACACATCTTCGGCCACACCGGAGGCAACATCATGGCGGGACTCATTTGCCTCGGACTGATCGCATCGATCAGCGCGATGACGTGGGTCGGACCGCGGGTCGGCATGGTGATGGGTGAAGATCACCGCCTGCTCGCTCCCCTCGCCCGACGCTCGACGCACGGAGTTCCCGCGATCGGCATGCTCGTCCAACTCGCGATCGTCGCGGCGCTGCTCCTGACGGCGACGTTCGAGCAGGTCATCAATTACGTGCAATTCAGCCTCACACTCTGCTCGGGCCTCGCAGTCATCGCTGTCTTTGTTCTCCGCATCCGCGAGCCCCAGCTACCGCGACCTTATCGCACATGGGGATACCCGCTGACGCCGCTCATCTTTCTGGCCATCAGCGCATGGATGCTCATCTTCACCTGGCAGCAGCATCTCCACGAATCGCTGGCCGGGCTCGGCACTCTCCTCCTTGGGCTGCTCCTTTATTTTGTTTCTCCGAAGGTCGTTCGGAGCTGATCCAGCCGACTATTTCTGGAGGAAAACAAACGTGCCACGTTTATTCCCGACGACGACATCGGGCTTTTTGTCGCCATTGATATCGCCAGCGATCACTTGCGTGCCGATGCCGGAATTGTCGTCGATCAGGTGGGCGACGTAGTTCGCCTGGCCGCCTTTGCGCTGGAGTTCGAACCAGTAAAGGACCGGGGCGGCGTTCGGCTCGGCGTCACCGCTCGGGCCGTGCGCCCAAAAACGTTTTCCCGTCACGAGATCCTTCAAACCATCGCCGTTCATATCGATCAGATCGAGCGCATGAACTTGCGCGAATTTCACGCCCTGAGGATTCTCCTCGACCTTGTCGCCGACGATCAGGTGTTTGATCCAGCCGTCCGCGGTCTGCTCGAACCACGCCAATCCATAACCGTGCGCGGCCAGGCTCGTGATCACGTCGTTCTTGCCGTCGCCATTCACGTCGTAGGCGTACATCTGCGCGCCGCCGCCGCCGAAGAGCGCGTCATGCTTCGTCCACACCGGATCGCCGGCGAGCGACGCGGGCTGCTCCCACCAGCCGTCCTTTTCCAGAATGTCCGCCCGACCGTCGCCGTTCACATCGCCGACGCCGAATCCGTGCGTGAAACGCTGCCATCCGCCTTTCGGCGAGATGCTGTGCCATTTGAATTTTTCGCCCGGATTCTTCGGATCGTATTCCGCGTAGCCAAGGAATCCGCCGGAGCTGCAAACGATTTCCGGGCGTCCGTCGCCATTGACATCGACGAAGCCGGGGGACTCGTTATCCGTAACGTCGAGCGCCACATGCTGTGTCCACTTCTCGGACTTGCCCTGCGGGTTTTCATACCACCAGCTCTGCTCGCCCGGAAAGCCGAGGATCAGGATGTCCGCCCAGCCGTCGCCATTGAAATCGTGCGAGAACGCGAAGAAGTTTTTGGAGTATTCGTTCTCCGTCGAAAGCGCTCCCTTGAAACCAGGGATGGTCTCTTCGGTGCCGTCCGCTTTCTTGATTTTCGAAGTGTGGCTATCGTCCGAGTAGGCGTGCTTTTTGGTAAAATCCGGTCCCTCCCACCAATACGGCCCGCTGACGATGTCCATCTTTCCATCCTTATTAAAGTCGCCGAAGTTCGCACCTTCCGACCAGAAATGAGGCGAGATTTCCTTTCGCGAAAACTCGCCCGTCGGCACTGGGAGTAGATCCGCAGCATGGAGCGTTGCGAGGAGGATCGGGAGGGTGGCAATGGCGGCGCGTTTCATAAATGGGGAGTGATGGCGTGGGTTGTCTCACTCCACCCCACAACCGGCAAGAACCTTAGTCCCCGTCCGCCGACGAGTTTGGAAATCCCCACACCCTCACGCTCTGCGACTTTCCCTTCAACTCGCGCGGGCCAAAATCCTCCAGGCCCATCCCGCTCGGGAGATGGACGGTGAATTCGTCTGAAAGCAAGATGCGTTGCTCGAGATCCTTCGCGACGCCTTCGAGCCGGAAGACGGTATTCACCGCATCGCCGATGATCGTCGCGTCGCGCGCGGCGGCAATCCCGACGTTGCTGCACGTCACCACGCCATAGTGGAGGACGATCGTCACCTCGAACGGCCTCCCTCCCGGCCACGTCCGGGCGCTCGCCAGCGCCAGCAGCCGTCTCGCGGCTGCAAAGGCGGACCCGCAATCGCGCGACCCATTTTGGGCGCTGCCCCAATACGCGAGCATCGCGTCGCCGATGAATTTGTCGACCGCCCCGCCCCGCTCGTGCACCGCATTGCCGGATTCGCGGAACCATGATCCGATGAACTGGGCAAGTTCTTCTCCCGCGACTCGCTCCGACATCGATGTAAAGCCGCGGATGTCGCAAATCAGCAGCGCCACGGCACGTTCTGCCGATCCGGTCTGGTCCACGACCGAAACCATCGTGGCTTTCGACGCGTCGCCGAGCAGATCGTCTTCAATCTCGAGAAACAAGAGCTTGCTCTCACCGATCACAATTTCCGCGCCATCCACGAGCGTCACTGGCATGATCACCCGCGCTCCATTGACGAAGGTTCCGTTCCTTGAGCCCAGGTCGATGAGTTGATATTGGGCTCCGCTTCGCCGGATGAGCGCGTGCTGTCGCGAGATGAGTGGGTTACCCGCCAGGCAGACCGTGTTCTCGCGCGTGCGGCCAATCGTCGCCGTATTACCCACAGCCAGTTCGAGCGGCTCGGCTTCAGGGGAGATAATCTGCAACTTGGCTGCCATGGCGGGCGCTCACCATCGCCAATTCACGCGCCGCCTGCAACCCTCCCGATGGGGGCGGTGAGCGGAGTTTTCTTCCTGCTAAGAATTTCCGCCCCAAAGCCTTTACTCCGCGCCCATTTCAACCCCACTTTCACCCTCTCCCGACCCCACTCCGAATGAACACAACCACCCGTATCACGCTGGCCGCACTCATCACCCTAGGCTTTGTCTCGCCCGCCTACGCAAAGACCCCGGACGGCAAACCGTGCATCCTCCTGCTCGCAGGCAAGCCTTCTCATGGGCCGGGCGAACACGAGCACAACGCGGGCGTGAAGCTGCTCGCAAAATGCCTCGCCCAAGGCGCACCCAACGTCGTCACCAAAGTCCACCTCAACGCCGATTGGCCCAATGCCGACGAACTCGGGCAAGCTGACACGATCCTCTTTTACGCGGATGGCGGTGGCGGGCACTTCATGCTCTCGGACGATCATCTCGCGCAACTGACCAAGGAAATGAAGCGCGGCGCGGGCTTCGTTTGCCTGCACTACGCCGTGGAGTTTCCGGCGGATAAGGGCGGCCCGCAGGCGCTCGATTGGATGGGCGGATTCTTCGAGGCGAACTGGTCTGTGAACCCGCACTGGCAGGCCGACTTCAAGGAGTTGCCGAAGCATCCCATCAGCAACGGCGTGAAGCCATTTTCGACCAGCGACGAATGGTATTTTCACATGCGCTTCCGCACGGACAATGCCGGTAAACTCACCCCGATCTTGAGCGCGATCGCGCCTGACGAGACGATGTCGCGCAAGGACGGCCCGCACGAAGGAAATCCCACCGTCCGCGCCGAAGTGGCGGCGAAAAAACCGCAGAGCACGGCGTGGGCGTATGAGCGGCCCGATGGCGGGCGCGGGTTTGGATTTACCGGAGGCCACTATCACAAGGGCTGGGGCAACGACGACCAGCGGAAGCTCGTCCTGAACGCGATCCTCTGGACCACCAAGGTCGATGTCCCGACCGGCGGCGTGGTATCCACCCTCACCGCAGAGGATCTGGAGGCGAATCTCGATCCCAAAGGCGGCAACAAACCGAAGCCGGCCGCCGAGGTGAAGTTTGGCGATGCCAAGCCGATCGCGCAGTCGAAGGTCGTGAAAAAAGGCGACGGAGTGCAGACTCTCCGCGCGGACTTGAAAGGGGCGAAAGAACTTCACCTCGTCATCGCCGACGGCGGCGATGGCTTTGCCTGTGACTGGGCGGACTGGATCGAGCCGATGCTGGTGAAGGCCGACGGAAGCAAGGTGAAGCTGACTTCCCTCAAATGGACTGCGGCCAATAGCGGCCACGCCGAAGTGCGCATCGGCGCGAATACCGGCGGCGGCGAACTGCGCGTGAACGGTGAGAAATTCACCGACGGCATCGGGTCGCATGCGGTTTCGACCATCTCATACGTGCTGCCCGCAGATGTCGTGGCTTTTGAAACGCGTGCCGGTCTCGACAATGGCGGCACCGATCAGGCCGGTTGCGGCGGCGCATCCAGCGCTCAGTTCCTCGTCTTTTCCGCGGCCCCGCCGAAAGCGACGGTGACGCAGACTCCGAATGGCAGCGCGACCGAACGCTACGGGCTCGATGCGGCGAAGAAAAACATGGCGACCTTCAAAACGCCGGACGGCTTGCAATCCGCCCTCGTCGCCGCCGAGCCGATGATCGTCAATCCCACGAACATCGAAATCGATCCGCGCGGTCGCGTGTGGGCGACTGAATGCGTGAACTACCGCGGCTACCTTAAGACCCGGGCGGAGGGCGACCGCGTCGTGATCCTCGAAGACACGAACGGCGACGGCGAGGCGGACAAGGCGAAGACCTTCTACCAAAGCCCTGAACTCACCAACCCGCTGGGC